>JBKPPH010000236.1:0-13977 GCA_046733535.1 Acidobacteriota bacterium | reverse complement strand
TGGCAGATCGGGGTGGACGCTGATCAACGATTCGCGTTGATGCACCTCATAGAACTTCTGCGGCGGCAATGTGGTTAGTGCCTGGTGCGGACGAGTACGTGCCTCGCCTGCTCCGGTGTTTGGATTTACGGTTGGCGCGGGATTTAGTGAAGCGACGGATTGGGCGATCGGTGGTATAGGCAGCGGTTCAACGAACGGAGTAGTTGGCGGACTGACGGGCGTGCCGTTTCCGCCGGAGCCGTCCCACCAGCGGCGATCGCAATCGCTTCCGAAGCTGTCTCCTCCACTGAATTGGGCGCGTGCACTTAAGCCGTTTTTTTGAATTAGATAACCGGCGCTGGTCAGGAGGCCTGCTTTGATCATGTCACGGCGATTCAAGCGCGCTGCAATTATTTCGCGCCGGTTCTTGGCCGCGTTTTTTATCTCTCTTTCTCGCCTCCTGTTTCTCTTTGAAATGTAGGCCATAGGCTCTCTCCTTTGGGCGGCCTGGTAACAGTCAACCAGGCTGAGTGGTGTACTTGTTCGTGGAAGTTCCTAACGGGTAGGGCTGGGACCATTAGCGTCCGCAGTGCTCGTTTGGAGGAACTCTGCAGTCGAGTGGTAACCTCTTGGTATGTTTACCGGGTTACGCTCCCGGAAAGCTGTCTCACTGGATGCATTAACGCCACCAAACGAACAACTGTGACAGCCGCAGGTCGCAGCAGTGGTGGCAATTCATCCTCGGGTCGCCGTCGGGGGTTAGGTCAACAATTCGAGGAGAAGCAGTATGCGAGGTGCGCGAAATCTATTCCTGCTCTAAGTCGAAGTCAAGAAGAATTTATTGGCCGATCTTGTCGAATTGCGCAGCCATAGCAACGGCGTCGGTCCCGGCAGGCTCGCCCGGTAAGTATAAATACCTTCCACGTCGAGCGGATCATCCGGGACATTTGTAGGAACGGGCGTGAAGGCCACCTCAAAGATCACGAACCCTTCAATATAGGGAGGGATCACGTCCACCGCAGGCGGTATAGGGATTCCCAAGTGACCATAAATGTCCCGGCAAACAACTTCCATCGCGTAGTCCGACTTCAGTGACTCGAATATCGCAAAAGCAGGTGCGGTCGGTACTTGCCCGCCCTTGAGCTGGATCACCTTTTTGCGAAACTTGATGTCGATGCCGGTGTTGTTATGAACGTTGATTTTGGTTGAGTAGTGACCCGCTTGTGTAAGCCTCCCGCGATTACACGAGCAATGCACCGATCAAATCAGTTGCGTCACCATGAAGGTGCACAGCTAGGACCGCTCGAGAACAATGAGCCCGTTTCGGAAGTCGAATGTGGTGACAAAGCTCTGTAGGAAGTGGGTGCCGGCAACCGCTCCGTATTTACTAATCATCTTCTCCTCATGGGTACCTTCTGCGTACAACATCACCGGCATATCACTTAGCTCATCTGTTCCTAGCCGTACCGATTTAAGTCTATCCTGACGCGGTGGGCCATTTTTCGCCGGAACCGTAAAACCCAGGGTCTTGGCAACGGACGAAGAAAATGCCAGATAGGTTACCCTTCCGGTGTCTATTAAAAGCTTGGCCTTCTTGCCGTCAAACATGACGTCCTTTACAAGCGGTATTCTAAAGGTTTTTAGGAATGGGTTGTGGTCCTTCTCAGCCATTTGCAGCACTATTTTATTCGCTCCAACAGAGCTAGCCGTCGTATCCTTGACCACGTCGACTCCAGACTTTTCCAAAAAACGAAGAATCCTTTTCTTAAAATCGAATTGAACTACCTGACCTTCGAAAAAATCTGCTCCTAAAGCAGCGAATACCTCACGGCCGATTGCTCTGCTAACCTGAGACATTGACCCCAGCCTCATGGCCAAGTCTTTCGATTTACTGTCGTTTATGCTGACTCTGGGAACCTTGGCAAAATAGAAAACGTCATCGTGTTTGCCTGTCACAGGTCCAGACCCAGCGTAGTTCACCGACAATTCATATTTTTTCAGCGAGAACGAATCAACCATTGAATATTCAGCACCAGTAGCGAGCACGACTTGTACTGGTACATCCCCTTTTATTTTGGCTTCCACGATTACGAAACCGTTTTCAAGTGTGAAAGGTATATCGCTAACATTAGTGCCGAAAGCCGGCGCGGCAAATAAGGTACCTAGCAATATTAGGAGTAGGATCCCGAGAATCGACTTGCGCATTTTTAATCCCCTAAGTTTTGAAGAAAAGCAGAATTTTTCGCTACACGATTTAGCGGGGTGCCCGCATGTTTGCATTAGCTCAGCTTTGCCGAGCTTGCGCCCTCATAAACGATAGACCGAGCGATGTTGCAGATAATTGGAACCAAAGAAGGCCAGTGCAAGTTGAGAGGACGCAGAGGCTCGCGATTAGCCTTCGATTTAACGGCGGGAGGTTATTTCTATTCGGAACAAAAGTCAATTAAAACCGACTCGTGGAAGGAAAGCCTTAAGTTGTTGAAAGGATGGTGGCGGAGGGGACAGGACTCGAACCTGCATAGCCTTTCGGCCGGCGGTTTTCAAGACCGCAGGATGGGCTTGAACCTGACATGACCTCCACGGATTTACCAATATGAATCAGTGTGCGCAGCCATCAAAGTGATCGAGGTAGCGGTACGTTCGCTTTCATAAGCTCGCCATCTGAGCGCCAAGTTTCTCGGGCTATAAATAAGGGTACATAGGGACGGAGGTGGCCAACCAAATGGATCATGAGACCGCCTTGACTTTGCGGGTTTCGATGAAACAAAATCCGTTCGCACCTGGAGATCAGTTTCCGCTATAGATCCCACTTATTTCACCGAACAAATCTCTGGTGGCAGGATTCGCGCTTTGAAAGGCACTTATGGTCGTCGAGTTATTCTCGGAACTGTCGCTCCCACGCATGTGTCGGCTTGTTAGTTGCTGTCCGCTTTGCTGAATGAATCTATGTTCAGTCTGTCGAGCAGCCAGGAAGAGAGCGTATGCAGCCCCCTGGGCCAATTAGCGTAACGGCGGAAACTGACAGTGCTCCCAAAAACGCTACGGAACGCGGGCCAACCGAAGAGGCTTTGCGACAGAGTGAGGAACGGTGGCGATCCGTCTTTGAGAATTCTGCTATCGGCGTCGTCCTCACTGAATTGAATGGCCGCTTCCTGGCCACAAATCCCACTTTCCAAAAAATGCTGGGCTACACGGAGTCGGAACTCCAAGCGCTTTCATTTCTCGAGATTACTCAGGAGGAATATCGCGACCCTAACTGGGCGCTGGTTACGGAACTGTTGGAAGGAAAACGAGAACAGTTTGACATCGAGAAGCAGTATCGACGTAAGGACGGCAGTCTTATCTGGGTAAGGAACAACGTCTCTCTTGTTCCGGGCACCGAGAGCATGACGCGATTTATTATGGCGCTCTCGGAGGACATCACTGAACGGAAACGGGCAGAAGAAGACCTGCAAAAAAGCGAGGAGCGAGTCCGTCTCATTCTCGATTCGGCCGCTGAAGCACTCTTTGGTTGCGATCCTAACGGCACATGTCTCTTCTGCAACCAGGCAGCCGTTCGCTTGCTCGGTTATGACGAACCTTCCGAATTGCTTGGCAAAAATATGCACACGCTTGAGCACCACACTCGCAAAGACGGAACTCGCTTTCCCATCGAGGAGTGTCCCATTTACATAGGTTTTCATGAAAACAAAGGAGTCCATGTTGACGAGGATATTTTTTGGCGAAAAGATGGCACCAGTTTTCCGGTAGAGTATTGGTCCCATCCCATTCTCAGTGGTGGCAAAACCGTCGGTGCCGTCATAACCTTCTTCGACATCACTGAGCGAAAAAAGACTGAAGAGGCACTGCGGAAGAGCGACCAAAGGAAACACAGCCTTCTCGAGATTAACAATGCCATCATAAATAAACTCACCCAGGAAGCACTTTTTACTTCAGCCTATGAAGCTATCCGTCGCGTCGTCTCCTTCGACCGTGCTGCCTTCCTTCTTCACCAGCCGGAAACCAAAACCCTGAAGCTCGTTTCTATGAACAGTTACAGTGAATCTGAGTTCTTCCGTTTGGGAAAGGATTATGATCTACAAGAAACCCGCATTTCGGCGTGGGTTCTTGAGCATAAAGAGCCGGTAGTGCGTGGCGATCTGGAAAAGGAACAGCAGTCACCCGGTGATCAGCGTCTTCTCGCTGAAGGTATTCAATCCTATTGCGTCGTACCACTGGTAGCGATGGGTGACAGTATCGGCACGTTCACAGTATGGAGCGAGACGAAGAACCGCTACTCCGAGGCAGATGCCGAGTTGCTGCAGGAAGTCGCGAATCAGGTCGCATTAGTAATCGCGAACATGAAATCGTACGAAGAGATCGCGTCCTTGAAAGCAAGGCTCGAGAAAGAAAATGTTTATCTTCAGGAGGAGATTCGCACCGAACATAACTTCGAGGAGATTGTGGGTAACAGTACAGCACTGTTAGACCTTCTGCGACGAGTAGACCAGGTCGCTCCCACTGATTCGAGCGTGCTCATCTACGGTGAAACAGGAACTGGTAAGGAGTTGATCGCGCGCGCAATTCACAACCGAAGCATGCGTAAAAATCGGCCCCTGGTAAAGGTCAACTGTACTGCGATCTCCGCTGGTTTGGTGGAGAGCGAACTATTTGGGCATGTAAAGGGTGCTTTCACAGGTGCGTTTGAGCGGCGCATTGGCCGTTTCGAGTTAGCCGACGGCGGCACCATCTTTCTTGATGAAGTGGGTGAGTTGCCTTTGGAGACTCAGGTTAAGTTACTGCGCGTTTTACAGGAACGAGAGTTCGAACCGGTAGGCAGCAACCGCTCCGTGCGCGTAGACGTACGCATTATCGCGGCCACAAATCGAAGTCTTCGGGAATCTATTAATGCTGGAACTTTCCGCTCGGACCTTTATTATCGATTGAACGTGTTCCCACTCGAGGTGCCGCCGTTGCGTGAGCGTCGTGCCGATATTCCGCAGCTCGCCATGTTCTTTCTTTCTCGATACTCACGGAATCTCGGCAAAAGAATGGAAGGGATTTCCCCGGCCGCCACGGAAAGGTTCAACAGCTACTCCTGGCCAGGCAATGTGCGAGAGTTGCAAAACGTCATCGAGCGCGCCGTGATTCTTTCCCATGGACCATTGCTCGAGGTCGATACAGATTTAATCAGCGTCTCAACCTCCGAGACTCTTCGCGACACAACGCAGAAAGCAGCGGAAGTGGTCCAGCCCACTGAGCCGGCTCCTGTCCTTAAGACTCTTGACGAAGTTGAGCGGGATCACATCTCCGCCGTGCTCCTGCAAACTCGCGGAGTGATAGAGGGCACAAACGGCGCTGCTAAGACTCTCGGTATGCATCCGAATACGCTGCGACACAGAATGGAAAAGTTGGGGATCAAACGCTCCACCCACCGTATATCGTAGCTCGCCCACCAAAAGTCTCATCTCGTTAACTACTAAATACTGTGGACCACGTGCATTACTCCTGCGCGGGTCACTTACCCATTTGCCCGCAGGTTCACACAATCTCCAACTATTCCCGTAAGAACGCGCAGCAAAATTCCAACTCGGATGCATGGCATGCAATCTGCCCTAGGCGACGCCGACATTCGCAGAGATGAATCAATGTTGAGATCACAGAACGAAGCTTCGGGTCGAATAAAAAGGAGCAAATTATGAAGGCACCTCGCCTTATGTGCTGCGCATTTATTGCGCTATTGTTTTCCGAATTCCTGTCGGTGACCGGCGTGCGGGCACAGGTAAGACACACCATCATCGCCGCGTCGGGCGATGCCGCGCCTGCAGGCGGAACTTACGTGGGGTTTCTCAACACCCTGGCGTTGAATGCGCGCGGCCAGGTGACTTTTGATGCTCGCCTGGGCGGACCAAGCGCTACAGGAGTGTTTGTAAGTGACGGCACTACAACGTCCGCGATTGCGCTCGGCGGCAACCCGGACCCAACTGCCAGGAATTTCAGCTTTGTCTCCACTCCCTTCCTCACCACTCGCGGTGAGGTGATCTTTGACACTGATACTGGCATCTTCCGTGGCGACGGTACGCGCACTGTTGCACTTGTACAGAACGGAGACGCCGCGCCGGGAGGCGGCAGCCTGCTTCCAACCGCGCACGCTGCGAATTCTCAGGGGCTGATCGCCTTTGGGGCCTTCGTGACGGGGGGTACGAGCACTGAGGGCATTTTCCGCAATGACAGTACGCACACGGTCGCGGTCGCGCTCGATGGTACCCCCTCGCCTACCGGCGGAACCTTCCTTTTTTTCTCGTCACCTGTAATCGACGAAGACGGTCGGGTCGCTTTCTTTGCTGGCACGATTGGCGGATCCGCCGATTTCGGTATCTACCGGGGTGACGGAGAGAATATCGCCCCCATCTTTGCCGCCAATCAGACCGCGCCCGGCGGGGGCACGTTCGTCGATTTCGGTGAGCCCGTTACCAATAAACATGGCCAGGTACTGGCGCTCGCTTCCCTCGAGAACGCAGCGGGTCCCTTTGGTCTCATTCTCGGCGACGGGATTGATGCCGTTGCCATCGCCCTTTCGGGACATGCGGCCCCTAAAGGCGGGATCTACGCCACTAACGTCGCTATCCAATTCTTCGGGTCCGTTTTGAATGACCGCGGTCAGGTAGCCTTTGGCGCTTTCCTGGCAGGCGGCGCCAGCCACAGCGGCATCTTTCGCGGGGATGGGGCCACGACTACCCCGATCGCTCTCGAGGGCACGGCGGCGGCCGGCACGACGGGGACGTTCGCTTCGTTCGGAGAAATCAAAATGGGAAATGATGGGCGCGTGGCCTTCATCGGGACACTGACGCCCGGAGTCGGAGGAGTGGACCTCTCCAACAACATTGGTATCTGGGTTGGCACTTCGGAAACAGATCTGCACTTGCTGGCGCGAACCGGCCAACTTATTGCAGGTAAGACTTTGACAAGACCCTTGAGCCTGGGCCAGCTTCAGATTAACAGCGAAAGGCCGATCGTCTGGCTCGGTCGCTTTGCCGACAATTCAACAGCAATTGTCTCCTCTGATGTTGACGGAGAGTCTGATCACTAACCGCATAACTGCTCCGTAAACGGCTTACGAGCGTAAGTCTCATTCAATTTCAATTAACGATGGAAAGGACGATGTAATCATGAAGAAGCATATGCTTGTCACGTTATCCGCGGTCCTTGCTGTGTTGTGGATCGTGCTGCCGTTGAGAATAGATCAAACTGCGCACGCTCAGGAAAACACGACAAAGGATTTTGTAGCTCCTGTTGTGTTCCAGGCTGCTGGACCAAATAGCGCCTCAATTCAAAGCACGGTCGATGCGTACCGTGCCGAACTGGGAAACCCCGATAACAAAAACTCGGGGCCACTCGGGACCGGTCACCGCGAGATCAATTGGGATGGGGGCGGTGGTGTTGACACAACTACGGCGCCAGTCACTCCATTCAATACGTTTCTGAACACTCGTGGCAGTCAATTCACCACACCGGGATTAGGACTTTCCCAGGCACCTCCGTCAGGTGGGCCGCAGGGCGGCCTGGCTGAACTTTTCAACAATGCGAGCTACGGCTCTATTTTCAAGACCTTCAGCCCTCTTCGTCTATTCACACCGGTAGGAAGCAACATCACCGACGCATTGTTCTTTCTACCCGGCTCAAACGGAAACACCCCAGCAACAGTAAGTGGCTTCGGCGCAGTGTTCACCGACGTCGATCAACCGGACGGTAGTGGCCCCGGCAAGAAACATGGCAACCGCAGAGCCAGCACGCTGATGGAATTTTTCGGCGTCAACGGCGAGCTGTTGTTCAGCAGTTATGTTCCCGCCGCACCCGGCGACGGAAATCTGTCTTTCTTCGGAGTCAAATTTAATGATGCTCGGATCGCTAGAGTGCGGATCACCACAGGCGACGCCGCCCCAGGTCCAGACGATGACAGCAAGAACGACATCGTCATGATGGATGACTTTATTTATGGCGAGCCCCAAGCGCTTCCGTAAAACATCAAGGCCGACTGACCAAGTCAGCAGCAACTTGCTGCAAATTCGAAAAAGAGACACGTTAATGTTGAAGATCACAAGAGTTCAGTCCAACCTGGAAATCGCACTGCAATTGGATGGTTCGGTCGCAGGTAAATGGATCGAGTTATTACGCGAGTCTGCCCAGTCTGAGTTGGATAAAGGACTGCGGCTCACTCTTGATCTGGAAAATATTTGCTTCATCGACTGTGAAGGACTTGCGCTTATCAAGAGCTTGATGGGCCAGGGAGTTCGACAAGTAAACGCTCCGCTCTTTGTAGCTGAACAACTTAGGAAGTGTGAGGCTACAGAAGGTGATTGAGCTCCATCGGGCCATGCTCGACCAACGCGGGCTGCTGCAAAGGACCGCTGAATCTTTTAAAGGATTCGTCGTGAGTTAAGCGGCAGCTCCAACAACCCGCGCCCAAGGCGCAAAAGGAAATACCAATGAATTACATTGCACTCAAAGACAAGATCATACGTCGCATAATGCTCATCGCGTGTACCACGGCTTTCGCCGTTGGCTTGATGGTCGCGCTGCCTCAGTCCGCCCAAGCCCAAAGTGTTACACCACCAACCGTGCCGGACAACAAGCTGCAGGTGGAAGCGGGGAACGAGGCGTTCCTCCTGGGTCACGGTGTCGGCACCCAGAATTATATCTGTAAGCCCGCAGGCACTGGCGTCAAGTTTGTACTCTTCACGCCGGAAGCCACCCTGTTCAAGGACAATGATAATAGGCAGATCATCACCCACTTCTTCAGTCCTAACCCGTCTGAGCCTAACACTGATGCAACGGTCGTGGCCGATGGCATGATTCGCGTCACGTGGCAGGCCCGGGACAGCAGCACAGTCTGGGCCAAGGTGCACCAACCCGATGGAATGCTGACCGTCGATAAGAATGCGGTTGCCTGGCTCCTGCTCGATGTGGTTGGAACGCAGGACGGACCCACTGGTGGCCACACCTTGAGCGACACCACCTTCATTCAGAGGGTGAACACAACTGGAGGTCTCGCACCATTAGTCGGTTGTACGTCTTTAACGGACGTCGGTAATTCGGCGTTTGTGCCTTACACCGCGGACTACTTCTTCTACAAGAAACAGCACGGCAACAATTAGGATTTTCGTGCAGGGGGGGTTGGAGGAGCCGGACGGCGCACCCGTCCGGTTCTCTTCAAACGATTTGTGAAGGGAACTTCGAGTTCGGTCAGTCCCCGTTCTTTGTGTTCGAACAGATTAGGAAGTGTGAGAAATGAATAAGGCCATTGAGTTAGACAGGTCGAAACCTGTGCGACGTAGGCTGATGATAAAGAAACGACTCGGGCGCAGACGATTCAGAGCGCGGAAAGCTGCGAGACAAATCACCGAGGCGGCAGCTGTGGTCCAACTGATGGAGGCGAATTATGTCAGTGGATGAAACGGTCAAAGACGAAAGAAGAATAGAAGGCGACTTGCCGCCCTTCGAGGAACTCTTCAAACTCCATCACCGAAGAGTCTATGCCCTGTGCCTGCGAATGACCGGAAACACCACGGAAGCCGAGGACTTATGCCAGGAAGTCTTCATTCAGTTATTTCGCAAGCTGGATACTTTTCGTGGTGAAAGCACTTTCAAGACGTGGTTGCATCGCCTGACCGTCAATCACGTGCTAATGCACTTTCGCAAACGACGCTCGAGAAAAGAAGAACTTACAAAGGCTGGCGAACTGCCGGATCAACTAAGCAACAGTCGAAGAGTTTTCATGAGTTTTCCAATCCTTGATCGGCTCGCGCTGGACGAAGCGATCGTCAAATTGGCTCCAGGATATCGCACCGTTTTCATCCTTCATGATGTTGAAGGATTACAACATGTCGAAATAGCGAATATTCTAGGTTGCTCGGTTGGCACAACCAAATCGCAACTGCACAAAGCTCGACTGCGAATGCGTCAATCGCTCCGAGGAAGAGGATCTCCCAGCCAACCCTTCTGCGCGCCCGCGCCGGTATGCCTTCCAACTTAAGTTGACTGTATGCGCAGGGGCGGGTGCGCCTGTCGTGGAATAACTTGAAGTAATTGCGAGGGGCAAGTCGAGTGTTCTCACCGTACGCGACACCACTGCTACTCACAGAATCAGATGCGCTGGTACAGATGTGATCTAGGGGCTAGAGAGAAAAGCGGTAAGTTGTTGATCAGAAAATGGCGGAGGGGACAGGACTCGAACCTGCATAGCCTTTCGGCCGGCGGTTTTCAAGACCGCTGCACTACCATTATGCGACCCCTCCGCATGTGTGGCTCAGAGAATATAACGTAGCGCCGTTTTCCGTTCAAACCGCACCCCGATTGCGCGGATCACAAAGATCGTGCACGATCTGAGGTAAATGCGCGTCACCATCGGCCAGATCAACACCACCAACGGCGACTTCGAAAGCAACACTGCCAAAATCATTAGCGCGATCGAGCAGGCCAGGCGCGAGGATTCCAACGTTGTCGTGCTGCCCGAAGTCTGCATCCAGGGCTACACCTCGCTCGATTGGTTCCTCGATCGTGAGGTGCAACGCTGTGCACTCGCACCCCTGCAAAAGATTATCGACGCTACGAAGAACATTACCGCCATCGTAGGCACAGTACGGCCCTCCGAACTAAGCACCGGACGGCGTCTCTTCAATTCGGCCGCCGTCATTCGTAACCAGCAACTGCTCGGCTTTGCAGATAAAACTCTCTTGCCCGAATACGACGTCTTCGACGATCCACGCTACTTCCAACCCGGCCCGGAGAGACACCTGTTCGATCAGAAAATCGGCGTCGCAGTTTGCGAAGACTTTTGGAACGACAAAACGTTCTGGCGCGAACGTCTCTACACAAATGATCCTGCTGACGAACTGATCGAGCTTGGCGCCGAACTTCTGATCTCCATCAACGCGTCGCCTTTCAACAAAGGCAAGATGGGCCAGCGCTGCGCGATGGTTTCGCACCGCGCCATGACCGCAAAGGTCCCGATCGTCTTTGTCAATCTCGTCGGCGGCAACGACGGAATCATCTTCGACGGCGCGAGCATCGTCGCCGACGCGCGCGGAAAGATCATCTTGCAAGCGCCGCCATTTGAAGAGTTCATCGGCACGGTCGATCTCGATTGCGACGTCGCAGATCAACGCTGCTTGCCGGGTGACGACATCGAAACTATTCACGACGCGCTCGTGCTCGGCATCCGCGATTACGCGTGCAAGAACGGTTTCAATCGCGCCGTGCTGGGACTATCGGGCGGCATCGACTCGGCAGTGGTGGCGACGTTGGCGTGCAGGGCAATCGGACCGGAAAACGTTTTGAGTGTGATGATGCCGTCACCTTACTCATCGCGTTCGAGTATTGACGACTCAGTCGAGCTTGGCCGTCGGCTTGGAATGCCGGTAATCGAGCACTCGATTTCCGGCGCGTACAAAGTCTTGCTCGAACAGTTGAACCTGCCCGCTCCTTCGATCGAAAACAGGTCGACTGCGACAGAGAACCTGCAATCGCGTCTGCGTGGCAACATCCTCATGACTATTTCCAACGCAGAAGGCCGCCTGCTGCTGTCGACCGGCAACAAGTCGGAACTCGCGCTGGGCTATTGCACTTTGTACGGCGATACGAATGGCGGGCTCGCGGTGATTGGCGACGTGTTGAAGACCGAGGTTTATGCGCTCGCAAACTATCTGAACCGGTCCGGCGAAGTGGTTCCGCACTCGATCATTGCCAAACGTCCATCTGCGGAACTCGCGCCCGGACAGTTTGACGATCAGTCGCTGCCGCCGTACGACCAACTCGATCATGTGTTGCGTTTGTACTTCGAGCAGAAGGCGACGCCGAATGAAATCGTCGAGACCACGGGTTTTGAATCAGCTTTCGTGCGCGACATTCTCAATCGCGTCGAGTCGCCGGCGAATGAATTCAAACGCCGCCAACTGCCGCCGACGTTGATCATCTCGCGAAACGCGATCGGCGTCGGGCGCCGTCGTCCGGTGACACACCACTACAAACGCGAACGTCTCAACTGCTAAGCGTAGCTGGCGTAGACTGACTTCACTTTGTCGATGAACTCGCGGCGGTCCACAAGATAGTAGAGTTTTAACTGCCCGGAACCAGCCACCTCATCCAGCAGCTTCTCGAATATCTCAAACTGGTCCGTGGAGGTGATTCCGTGTGCGTCGAGGTAACCACCTCTGCGCATGCGACGAATCAACTCCATCAACGTCAGCCGTCCTTCCGACGTCCGTCCGCCGTGCTCGTGCGATCTACTAACCAGGTACTGGACCAGCAAGCTCTCGTTGTACAGCGGCGGCGCGAGAAACAGCCGCGAGCCGTCGCGTTCCCAACCTTCGTCCAAGCGCGATGACGGACGCACTGCGTGCAATCCTTCAAAGATCTCACTCCAATTCTGCTTTGGCTCTTTGCGTTCGAGATACGCGCGCGTCGCTTGCAGCAACCACGCGGGATCGCTCAGGTCGAGTGACAGACGCAAAGTGTCAAGCCAGTCGAAGAATGCGCTGCGACGATCAGACTTCTTTTCAATCACCGCAAACTGGTCCTTCTTCTTTTCGAGACTCTTGACGAGTTTCCGGCGCGGCGCGTCCGTCGTCTTGCCGCCTTCGATCGCGTACGTATCCAGCCGCGCGTGCCAGCGCTTCGCCGCGTTGCAAAACGGACAGCGCGGGTGCTTATCGTCGCTGTCGAAAAACGGGCGAACAGCTTTTCTCGACGTTAGCTCTTCGACCGTCGGGCTGTAACGCTTAATTTCAGAATAGGCGGAACGCGGCGCGAGGCCGATCTGCTTGGTGAAGATGTCGAAGATGCAGGCGAGGCAAACGAGGGTCGTGTATTCCGTGATCGTGCCGGGAGGGAAGCCGCTAAGATCGAGTTCTTTCATAGCCAAACAAAGACACAAACGATCAGCCGAGCGGCACCAGCGCTGGTTTCAACTCCTCGTCCGTATGACCCATCGCAAGATCGAGTTCGGCCTCGACGTCTCCCGTCGTGACCCCGAGCTTCCTAAAATCGAAGAGTTGATGATCCAGCAGGTGCGATGGAACGGTATTGCCGAGCGCATTCAGCATCGACGAACGGATGTGCGGGATCTCCTTTTCGAGTTCACCGATCAGGTTCTTGATTCGCACCCGCTTCAAATTCGTCTGAGATCCGCAGAGGTCGCACGGAATTATCGGAAACTCACGCTCCGCGGCGTACTCGGCGATGTCACGCTCGGAACAGTAAGCGAGTGGCCGGATCACGGTGTTTCGCCCGTCATTCGAACGGAGCTTTGGCGGCATCGCCTTCAGCGAGCCAACATAAAACAGGTTCAATAAAAAAGTTGTGATAATGTCGTCAGCGTGGTGTCCGAGCGCGATCTTGTTGCAGCCTTCCTCGACCGCAATGTTGTAAAGAATGCCTCGCCGCAGGCGCGAACAGACCGAGCAATACGTTTTTCCTTCAGGGACGAGCCGTTTGACTATTGAATAGGTGTCGCGCTCAATGATGCGAAAAGGGACATCGAGCTTACTGAGGTACGCAGGCAGCACTTCAGCCGGAAATCCGGGCTGTTTTTGGTCCAGGTTGACTGCCAACAACTCGAAATTCACCGGTGCGCGCCGCTGAAGATCGAGCAAAACGTCCAACAACGTGTGGCTGTCTTTTCCACCCGACAGACAGACCATCACGCGGTCGCCATCATCGATCATTCCGAAGTCGGCAATCGCTTCGCCGGTGCCGCGCAGTAATTTGGCTTTGATCTTGCTCTCGAAGTTCATTTTTGACTTCTCAGGATGCCACGAATTGTAATTTTGTTACAAAGCTAGACACAGGCAGCGGAGTTTGTCTATCATGGTGAGCCCGCTCTGTGCGGACGTTCATTCGCGCTAGCATCCAAAGCTAGTAAAAATCCACGAACAAAAGGCAAGCGCGTCGTTTCGTTGCTTCAAGGTTCCGACAGCCGGTGACTAAACTTCCGCGCCCCCATATTTACGGAGGTATAAGATG
>JBKPPH010000235.1:0-7604 GCA_046733535.1 Acidobacteriota bacterium | reverse complement strand
TTACCTTCTGATCGACATCGGCCGTTGTGTGCCTCACTTCGACGGCAGACGATTCGTGATGAAGTCAGATATTCGTCCTGCGGCGGGGGGATCCATGTTTGCCAACACTGCGATCACATAGCCTGGTCCAGGGCAGATGTCTAATGCGCCATTCATCCCAGGCGCTCCGCCGCCGTGCCCGAAACATCTTGTCCCATTGACTACATTATCCTGAAATCCAAACGCATACTTACCCCCGCCAGCGTCAACCTTTCCCGTCGTCAACAACTCCGTGTACTGCGCGTTGAGTAGTTTGTTTGCTTGCAGCGCGGTCGCAAACCGCAGCAGATCTTCGACTGTCGAGTAGCCACCACCTGCGGACGTCCCACGGTAAGGCAGAGTGTCAGTGTTGGGCCTCCAGCTATCTCCTCCCAACTTCGTGTAGCCGATACTTCGATCCGACACAGTTTGATCCTCAGGGTCCGAAGCAGTCGCAGTCATCCCCGCAGGTTTGAAGACATGATCGCGAACGTAATCGTAATAACTCTGACCGCTGACTTGCTCTATCAACACGCCGAGCAGAAGAAAACCGTAGTTGCTGTACTGCCACTTACTGCCTGGTTCGAACTGCAACGCGCGCTGGCCATAGAGACTTACATAATCGCGCAACGTCTTTAACTCGAGCCGTCGCTTGTCGAACTCCGGCCCAAAGATGTCGCCCGTTCCTCCGGTGTGCGACAGCAGTTGTTCGATCGTCACTTTCGACGCGACGTCTTTATTCGGATAGTCAGTGAGATACTTGCCAAAAGGCGCTTTCAGATCGAGTTTGCCGCTTTGCACAAGTTGGAGAGTCGCAACCGCGGTAAACATTTTGTTCATCGATCCGAGTCGAAACCGCGTCTTCAAAGTATTCGGAGTTTTCTTTTCGCGATCCGCCAAACCATAGGCCTGAGCGAAAACAGTCTTGCCATTCCTTGCAATCAGTGCCGCACCCGAGAAACGATCAGCAGCAACCTCGTCATCCAGCTTCTTGCGTACGGCGGTGATCAACTCGGTTTCGCTCAGGTGCGGAATCGCGAAGTCAGCCGGACGCGGAATCGCATTCAGGCCGAGCTTGGTAATCTGGTGGGGTTCCGCCGGGTCGACCTCGATAGTCAAACGAGCAAATTGATCCGACACGCGTTCCTGAACGAGGGCGATAAGCGTCGTTGGCTTCGTCGTGTCCTCGACCTTTTTCAATTCGAAGCCCCCGGTCATCGCTCGAAATCCCATGTCGCGGTCCGCGTTCTGCTCTCGAGCTGGAAAATTTTTGCGCACGAACTCTTTGTATTTCTCGGCATCGGCGGCATTGAACGCGTCCAACCATGCCTTTGCTTGCTGGCCGGCAGGCGTATCGGGGAACTGTGTTTGCGCCGCGCAGGCTGGTACGATCGATAAGAATGCAAGAAGCAGAATTGCGGTTACGATTAAAGTGTTCTTCATACCTTTACTCTCAGTTCTTGGACGGAAATCCGGTGAAACGTGGCCGAGCTTTTCTACTAACGTAACTCACGCGGATCGAGTTCACTCAACACTTCCTGAATATTCAGACTTCGCCAGAATCGAATCATATTCTCTGCGGTCGTAAACGTACGCGTTTTCATTCGATCGATGTACAACGTCCCGTTCAGATGGTCGATTTCGTGCTGAAGAATACGCGCGTACCAGCCCTGCGCATTGATCGTTACTGCTTCGCCGCGTTCATTCAAACATTCAACACGAACATTTAGCGCCCGATCCACAATCGCGGAGAAGCCTGCCAGGCTCAGGCAGCCTTCGAAGAACTCTGCCGTCGAATTGTCCAAAAACGACAACTTCGGATTGATGATGACGTGAAACGGAATCGCCGATCGCTGTCGTTCTGCGAGTTGATCCGCGGAGAGATCGGCTATGTACGCCGGTTGATCCTCGATGACTGCCAGTTGAATAGACTCGCCAATCTGAGGCGCCGCGAGGCCAACCCCGGGCGCGGCCCGCATCGCCTCCCGCATGAATTCGATCAGTTGTTGTATCGACTGACTGCTGATCTCCTCGTTTGTTAATGGGCGACTTTGCTTCCTCAACACCGGATCACCAGCCTGCATAATTCTTAACTTCATTTCAGGTCTCTCAAAACTACTAGAACAACCTGAGATTAACTCCGATGTTCGGTTCGACTGGACGCAGCAGCCGCTCATCATCAACCTTCGTATCATTCACATCGTAACTAACGGCATGGCTGGTCATGGCCTGCGCCGGAAACGGAGTCAGCAGGTCCTTCAAGTCCGCGGGTCTGGAGTCCTCGTTTAGCCAGAGATCGTATGATCCGCTATCCAGTATCACCGGCATGCGATGATGAATCTCCGCCAACAACTCATTCGCAGTCGTGGTGATGATCGCGCAGGATGTGATCGAACGGCCATTACCCTGCCACTGGTCCCAAATGCCGGCAAAAGCGAACGGCGATGCGTCCTTCATCAGAAAGTAATACGGCTGCGAGATCTTGCCGTGTCTCTCCCATTCGTAGAAACCGTCTGCGGGGATCAAGCAGCGTCGCCTTTCAAACGACTCGCTGAAGCTCGGCTTTTCGTCGATCGTCTCGACACGCGCGTTGATGATCCCTTTGGCCTCTTTGCTCCATGACGGAATCAACCCCCATTGAAGAAACGTCGCCTCACGGTCCGCACCGCGTTGCATGATTGTCAGAATGTTTTGACTCGGAGCGATGTTGTAACGAGGCACAAGGTTCTCGACATCGTACTCAGTGATACGATCGAACCTGATGCGTTCCGGCGTTTTCAGCGTAAATCTTCCGCACATACCCGTCGAACCCCCAAAAAAGCACAAAAGCACGAAAAGCACAAATAGAGGCTGAAATTTTTTTGCGCGTTTTGTGCTTCTTTGTGGCTTAATGGCGTTTCTATTCAAAAAACAGGAGGAACACACGATTGAGCAGGAAGGTTTCGAGACGCACATTCGTTCAATTAGCGGGCGCGACGGCGCTCGCTTCGACCACTGAAGTACCTTCGTTCGGCTCTTACACTGCTCCTCAAACCAGCACGAGCAACGCAGGGCGCGACTTTCCACCGGGTTTTATCTGGGGCACGGCGACCGCCTCGTATCAGGTGGAGGGCGCGGTCAAGGAAGACGGTCGTGGTCCATCGATCTGGGACACCTTTTCACACACGCCAGGCAAGGTCATAAATAACGCTACCGGCGACGTCGCAAACGATCACTATCATCTTTATAAGAGCGACGTGCAGTTGATGAAGGCGCTCGGCGTTAAAGCTTATCGCTTCTCAATCGCTTGGCCGCGCGTGTTCCCGAATGGCGATGGTCCACCCAACCCGAAAGGCCTCGACTTCTACAATCGTTTAGTCGACGAACTGCTCGCTAATGGGATTCAACCTTTCGCCACGCTCTATCACTGGGACTTGCCACAGTCGTTACAAGATCGCTTCGGCGGCTGGGAAGGACGCGACACTTCAAAAGCTTTCGCGGACTATGCGGGCTACGTCGCCGCGCGGCTGACGGACCGTATCAAACATATCTTCACGATCAACGAGTTCGGTGCGTTCATCGAAGTCGGCTACCGCTGGGGTATACACGCGCCGGGCCTGCAGCTAACGGGGCTTCGTCTGAACCAGACTCGACATCATGCAGTGCTCGGTCACGGTCTCGCCGTTCAGGCTATTCGCGCCGCGGCGAAGAGCGGCACGAAGATCGGCCTCGCAGAGAACATCACTGTTCCGGTGCCGGTTGTCGAGACCGCTTCACACATAGCCGCGGCCGAGCGAGCCATGCGCGAGATGAACGCGTCGTACCTTACCGTGCTGATGGAAGGGAAGTACACCGACTGGTACTTGAAGTCGGCTGGAGCGGATGCTCCGAAGTTCACGCCCGAGGATTTGAAAATTATTTCCAGCCCGCTCGACTTCGTTGGCACCAATATCTACACGGCGGAGTTTGTTCGCGCTGACGAATCTGCTCCGGCCGGTTACGCTCACGTTCCGCGTCCGAAGTCATTTCCGCACGCGCCTTCGTTCTGGCTGTTCGTCGCGCCGGACGCCCTTTACTGGGGACCGCGTCACATCGCGAAACTCTGGGGCGCGAAGGAGCTTTACATCACGGAGAACGGCTGCTCGGCGGCGGACGAGCCCGCTCCGGACGGAAAGGTGTACGACACAGACCGCGTTACATACCTGCGCAGCTATCTCACGCAGCTACGTCGCGCAACGGCGGACAACGTGCCCGTGCGCGGTTATTTTCTGTGGAGTTTGATGGACAACTTCGAGTGGGCTGACGGCTACACCAATCGGTTCGGCATTCACTATGTCGACTATGCAACACAGAAGCGTACGCCCAAGTTGAGCGCTGACTTCTACCGCGAGGTCATCGCGCGGAACGCTGTCGTATGAACCTTCTGACGAGAGGCCGGGCCACAAAGAAGCACAAGGCATCGAGCGCTTCTTTGTGGCAGGCGCCTTTACCGGCTAGCTAAGTAGAAGTTCAATCTCCCTCTTTTCAGCACGTCCAAAAAAAATTTTGGATCGAGGGCAGCGGTGTACAACTAATCTCCCCCTGCGTATCTCTAATGCCGCTGTTGTCATCCGATCGCGGCCAACGGACACAGCAAACTTTCCCCAAAACAATTCAACGAAGCGCACTCTTTTTCGAGTGGTGACGTGTGCGAACGACTTACTCGGTAGCCGCACGTTCGATGTAAGTCCTCGTGTGCGTCGCTGTGGGTGGGAGCGGAGTATTCAAGGAGCAAAAGGTCACTCCGCTCCCGCCTCTTTCTATGGGTTCTGCCAGCCAACTTCGGGAGCTACTGTCATGCGAATCCTACACGTCGAAGATGATGAGGACACGCGAACACTCGTTGCCTTTATAGCCGAGGGTGAAGGGTGGGAGATTGTTTCCGTGGATAACGCGGCCGCAGCGCTTGAACTCGCTGCTCCAGGTGCTTTTGACCTGTATTTGCTCGACAACTGGATCGAGGGCGACACTCAGAATGCGTTATGCGTCGCGCTCCGCTCTCTCGATCCGGACACCCCGATCCTTTTCTATTCCGGCGCGGTGTTTCCGTTGAATGTTGAGTCGGCACTCGCAAGCGGGGCGCAGGGCTACCTCGAAAAGCCGTGTACACCTGAAGCACTGGTGGCAGAGATATTGAAGCTGACGCGACGCGGTAGTTAGCGTAATGTGGGTGACGATCATGTCGACCCGTACGCGAATCTTATTACTCGTCGTCGCTGTTCCTTTAACGCTTTGGCTCGTGCTCGCGCTGAACTGTCCGAGCGTTGGGATTGCGCTTACGACGAGGGCGCGAAATCTTCACCGCTTGAAGAATCGAACTACGTTGCCGCAAGCTGCTGACTTTGATTCGACGGTTTCGCTGGATGCGTTACTCCAGCGAGGCGACGATCGCAATCGCTGGTCGACTGATCGTGCTGCGAGGATACAGGGCGAGGTAATCGACGTCGCGTACGCGGGCCCGGAAGCAACAAACTGTTTCAGCCCCTGTCGTCGTGACATTCACATTCTCGTTGCAAGCCGGAAAGGCGCCGCGAAGAACGAGCACGTCGTTGTCGAGGTCACGCCGCGTCTCCGAGATTGGGCGAGGCAACGCGGAATCGATTGGTCTGAACAAACTCTACAGGCGCAGTTAGTGGGCCACTGGTGTGAGTTCGAAGGTTGGTTGTACTTCGACGTCGGTCACGCCGAGGAATCCGAGAACGTCGCGGCAAACAATCCCGAGAACTGGCGCGCAACCGCATGGGAGCTGCATCCCGTTACGAAGATCACAGTCATCCGATAACTTAAATCCTGTCCACACTCACTCCGGTAATATTCCCTCAGGCACCATCCACGGATGTATATCCATCGCCAGCCTACCGGCCTGGATCGCCGGATCGGTCGCCGTCAAAGTCTTCGCCTCTTCCAACGAACCAACGCGAAACACGAAGATGCCGCGCAAGCGTCCATCATCTCCGAATGGCCCTGCGGCTATCAGCTTTTTCATTTGCGCCAACCGGTTGATGTTGGCCATGTGGCCCTTTTGAATCTCTTGTGTAGCGGGTGTGGTTTCTGGCGTCCACTTTTCACCGCGAGTGAGGAAGGCAAAAAAGGTTTGCGTCAACTTCACCGGTTTAGTTGGCTTGCCAAAAATGTCCTGCGACCACCACGGATGCATTTCAGCTACGCGAAATCCCGCAGCCACCGACGGATCAGTTTCGGCCCATGCTTTCGCTTCCGCAGCCGAACTTGCGCGAAACACAAACACGCCATCGATTTCGCCGCCGTCAGTAAACGGACCGGCGATAACTGCTTTACCCGAGTCAAGCAGCGACAAAACGTAGTCGATGTGTTGCTGGTGCAGACGCTTTGTGTCTGCGTTTTCCTCCGCAGTCCATTTCGGCCCGTGCTTCAGCAGCGCCATGTGAAACTCGACCATCTTGGGCGCGGGTTCAGTTTTCGTTGCGGGTTTCTCCTGCGCAGAAACGAAAGGCGACGCTACAACAAGCAGCACGACGCCGATTAAGAATGGATTAAAGATTTTCATTCTGTACTCCTGAAAGACAAATCGTCTAAAAATCCTGTCAATGATTTATTAGTTTCCCGTCGGCCACTGAAAACACAACGTATATCCGTCCGGATCGCGCAGGTACAATTGCTTCGAGCGCCATGGAGCGATCTCGGGTTCGTTCACGTCGACACCATGCGCGCGCAGATGTCGATACGCGGCATCCACGTCAGGGCAACTGAAATACAAGCACGTGTCCTTGTGTGCGGCGATTCGCGCAGGGTCAGGCTGCGCCGGCCGAGAATCCTGCTCGTGAGCGGTGTTGAGCATTACTTCTGTGTTGTTGAGCCGCAGCAATCCCCAGTCAAACTGATCGCCTTCGCGGGGCGTCGTCTGAACAATTTCAAATCCAAGTATGTCGCGGTAGAAACGAATCGATGCCGGCATGTCGAAGACTTGCAGCAAAACGCAAACTCCGCGCACTTCGATGTTCATGAGTACCTCCTTCGGTCACGTGTGCGTGACCATTACGACGTATCCGTCCGGATCGACTAGCTCGAACTCACCGCGCGGCGCGTAGAACGGCGTCGTGATCTCGCTTGGGCCAAGACCCGCCTCGAGGAGGGACGCTCGTGCGGCCGCGACGTCGTCCGTGTAGACATAGAAGAGCACGCGCTGTTGCTCAGCGACAATTGGATGTGACGCCGCCGCCAACATCAACGGCGCATCGTCGGACCGGAGCCACGCCCACGTCGGCTTCGGCGCGTTGTCCGCTGCGAAGGTGTTGCGAACCTCGAAGCCGAGATGTTGATAGAACGCACTCGAACGTTCTACGTCGACGACAAATATCATTGGGACGAGTTGTCGAGTCTTCATGCTCCCTCGTAGTTTCTTACTTCAGAACGGTAAAACCCTTCAACGCGCGAGCCAAAAACTCTTTGTCGTCGCCTTCCCCAGCCTCGGCACTCGCGTCTTCAATGTAAAGCACGAGGAACTCGTTTCGCTTGGCCTCATCTACCAGCCGCACAAAACGCTCAAACCTTATCGACTCATTCAGTCGATAGCCCTTGCTCTGGAGAAA
>JBKPPH010000234.1:0-4382 GCA_046733535.1 Acidobacteriota bacterium | reverse complement strand
GAGACAAGGGCACGCCGAATTGGGTCAGTTGGCACCTCGAGACTGAGTGGACCGGAAGCTTGCCGCGCACGGACACCTTCCGCGCCGACCCGGCGGTTTCACCGGATTGGTACCGCGTGCAGTCAACCGATTACTTTGCGTCAGGTTTCGATCGCGGTCACATGACACCCAACGCGGATCGCGATAATTCGGCTTCGATACCGCTCAATCAGGAAACGTTCCTCATGTCGAACATGGTGCCGCAGGCTCCGAACAACAATCAGGGTCCATGGGCCGATCTCGAAAGCTTCCTCCGCACGCTGCTGACCGACAACGAGGTCTACGTCGTGTCGGGTCCGGCCGGTGTCGGCGGTTCGGGCGACAATGGACCAGCGACGACGATCGCGAATGGTCACGTCACTGTTCCCGCTTACACGTGGAAAGTGGCGCTGGTTTTACCACGTGGTGAGGACGATATTTCTCGCGTCAATGCTGCCACGAGGACCATCGCCGTGATCATGCCGAATCAAAACAGCATCAACAGCGACTGGCACGCTTATCTCACCACCGTTGACGCGGTCGAAGCTCTGACCGGCTACGATTTCTTTGCGAACGTTCCCGATATCGTTGAGACTTCAATCGAGGCGGGCACTGACGGAAACAATCCCCCTGCGACGGAGAACCAGTTTGCTAGTACGGCTGAGGACGTTCCGGCTGAGATCATGTTGAATGCCGTAAGCCCGGTGCCCGCTGCGTCGGTCACTTACACAATCGTGAGCCAGCCGAGCAATGGTGTGCTGTCAGGCAGTGGGCCAGGTTTCACCTACACGCCTGCACAGGACTTCCACGGCTCTGATAGTTTCACGTTCAGAGTCAACGACGGCAATCACGATTCGAATACTTCGACCGTGAACATCACAATTACTCCCGTCAACGATGCGCCGGCGGCAAACAGTCAAGCCGTATCGACTGACAGCAACACGCCAGTCGCGATAACGCTGACGGGCAGCGATCTCGAGACTGCGAATCTGCTGTTTGAAGTAACCGCTAACCCGGCGCATGGAAGCCTGTCAGGCTCGGGTGCAAACCTGACCTACACGCCAAACGCAGACTACAGCGGTCCCGATAGCTTCGAGTTCACAGTGAGAGATTCAGGCGACGCTACCGCGCCGGCGTTGACGAGCGCGGCAGCGACTGTCTCGATCACCGTGAACGACACCGTTGCGCCGTCAATCAGCGCGCCCGCCAACGTAACGGTGAATACGGGAGATGGCGCCACGTCATGTGGAGCGCTCGTGTCCGAAGCACAACTCGGCACAGCCACCGCCACGGACAACGCCACTAACGTGAGCATCACGCGCAGCGGTGTTCCGGAGGGAAATATCTTTCCGATCGGGACCACGACCATCAACTACACTGCGACCGACGATGCCGGCAATTCCAGCTCGGCCACGCAAACCGTCACAGTCATCGATAACACAGCCCCGACAATAACGGCCCCGGCGCCTACCAGCGTCAATGCGAACATCAGTGGCCAGGCATCGATTCCGAACGTGCTTGTAGCCACGATGGCGAGTGATAACTGTGGACCAGTGATGCTGACGCAGAGCCCGCTTGCAGGCACCGTGGTTGGACTCGGCACACACACGATCACCATCACCGCCACCGATGCGGCAGGGAACACAAGCACCGCCACCACGACGTTTACTGTCAACAACGCCGGCGGCCTAACATTCTCGCTAAGTGTCTCGCCGGCCACGGTTGAACCGGGCAAGATGGCGAAGCTGACGATCACTTACACGAACGGTACCAGTGAGCGTTTGGACGTTTCGTTCGTCGTGAGATACACGAGTCCGTGCGGCAGTTCGCTTCTCGACACGGTTGGGCCGAATCCGATCGACCCGGGAGCCACTCGAAAAGCCAACCTGCGGTACCGCGTTCCGGCAGATGCATGTACCGGCTTATACACTTTCACGGCTGAGGCCTACGTGGGAGGAGTGTTGGTGGGTACAACGTCGGCGGAACTGACCGTCGCGCCGGAACCGGTGCCGAAACACTCTCGGTAAGAGTATCCGGGAGCGGCAGCGACCGGATCAGTGCGCAGGATCAACCTTTCGGCTCGATTGACACCTGTGCACGATCCGGTCGCTACCCCTCCCGGTCAAGGAAAGATTTAAACCGCGGATAAACGCGGATTGAAAACGCAGATCAAAATAAAATCTGCGTTTTCAATCCGCGTTTATCCGCGGTTCTATTCGGTCGAGACCTGGTCCTGCTTGTGGAGGGCGGCGTGCATCGTGTGCCAGGGCAGGGTGGCACACTTGACGCGCACCGGAAACTCGCGAACGCCCGCGAAGATCTTCAGATTACCCAGACTGTTCTCCTGCGTCTCTTCGTCAAGCTCGCCCGTGACCATCGAGTGAAATTCTTTGAAGAGTGTTTCGGCTTGTTCCCTGCTCTTTCCTTTGACCGCCTGCGTCATCATGCTCGCAGCCGCTTTCGAGATCGCGCAGCCGGAGCCTTCAAAGCCGACGTCTTTCACTAGATCGTCTTCGAGATTCAGGTAGACCGTCAGTTGATCGCCGCACAGTGGGTTGTAGCCTGCCGCGGTGTGGTTCGCGGTTTCGAGTTTGCGAAAGTTCCGCGGCTTCTTGTTATGGTCGAGAATAACCTGCTGGTAGAGTTCGCTTAGTTCAGACATTGATCATTACCGATTGCCGATTGCCGATTGCCGATTGCCGATTGCGTCAACGCCAACTTCACAAATTGGCATTTGGCAACCGGAAATCGGCAATTAGCTAAATATCTCAATCACGCGATCGATCGTGCGCGCGAGCACATCGATCTCTTCCTTCGTGTTGTAGAAGGAAAACGACGCGCGCGCCGTCGCGGGCACATTGAACCGTTGCATCACAGGTTGCGCGCAGTGATGACCGGCGCGAATAGCAATGCCTTCCTGGTCCAGGATCGTGCCGATGTCGTGCGGGTGAATGTCGTCGATCACGAACGAAAGCACGCTCGCCTTGTTCTTCGCAGTGCCGATGATTCGCACGCCTTCGATTGCCGAAACGCGCTCAGTAGCATAACGCAGTAATTCCGCTTCGTAAGCAGCCGCGCGTTCCCTGCCGATACTGTCGAGATAATCGATCGCCGCGCCGAGACCGATCTGCGACGCGATTGCGGGAGTGCCGGCTTCGAACCTGTTTGGGAGTTCGGCGTAAGTGGTCTTTTCAAACGTGACGGTCTTGATCATGTCGCCGCCGCCCTGAAACGGATTCATCTTCTCGAGCAGTTGCGCCTTGCCGTAAACGACGCCGCTGCCTGTCGGCGCGTACATCTTGTGTCCTGAGAAGACGTAAAAATCGCAATCGAGATCCTGCACGTCGACAGGCATGTGCGGCGCGGCTTGAGCACCATCGATCAGCACCGGCACGCCGTACTTGTGCGCGGTGGCGATCATCTCCCGTACCGGATTGATCGTACCGAGCGCGTTGGAGACGTGCATCACCGCGACCAGTTTCGTGCGCTCATTGAGCAGGCCGTCGTATTCGTCGAGCAGCAACTCCCCGGCATCGTTCATCGGAATCACGCGCAGGCGTGCTCCTTTTTCCTCGCAGAGCATCTGCCAGGGAACGATGTTGGCGTGATGCTCCATCGCGGAGATGATGATCTCGTCGCCGGCGCCGATGAACTTGCGGCCGTAACCGTACATCACGAGATTAATGCCTTCCGTCGCGCCACGCACGAAGATGCACTCGCGCGACTCGCGCGCGTTGATGAACCGCTTCACCTTTTCGCGCGCGCCTTCGTAAGCCGTGGTTGCTTTCTGGCTCAGGTAGTGAACGCCGCGATGAATGTTTGAATGCTCTTGTTCGAGGTATACGCTGCCGCGATCAATCACGACTTGCGGCACTTGCGAAGATGCTGAGTTGTCGAGATAGATAAGGGGCTTGCCGTTTACGGTTTGTTGCAGCACGGGGAAGTCGGCGCGAATGCGTTCGACGTCCCACGTCATTGAAACGGGTGATTCCAGCGTTGATAGACTTCCAGCACTCACAATCTAAACTCCTAAATTTTAGCCGCGGATTTACGCGGATAAACGCAGATCTGACGTGTGCAACTGCCGCAGCACGAGCTCGTCGAGCTGCGCTCTGATCGAATCGATCTTGATCTTCCCGATCACTTCTTCCGCAAAACCATAGGTCAACAGACTGCGACCGAGCTCAGGACCGATGCCGCGCGTCTCCAGATAAAACAGTTCCTCAGGATCGATCTGGCCCACCGCGGCGCCGTGCGCGCACTTCACATCATCCGCATAAATCTCCAACTGCGGCTTCGTATCGACGCGTGCTTTCTCCGACAGCAACAGGTTCTTGTTCGTCTGCATCGCATCGGTTTTCTGC
>JBKPPH010000233.1:0-5248 GCA_046733535.1 Acidobacteriota bacterium | reverse complement strand
CGCAAACCTCTTCGCACTATCCAGAATAGCTGCTCGATTGGACCAACCCTCCTCGCCGCTGTCGATCGCGATAGCTTCTTCCGGAATCAACTTGTCCAGTACCGCCCGATCGTTTGCGAACCACGCCTTCCACACTGCTTCACGCGCGGCAAGTATTCGTTCGCGCATCTGAGGCGTAATAGTCCTCGGCTGCACCGTCTGCTCCGCTTGCCAATTTGGATCCACGGCCGTATGCGACGCTACTTGAATCCAATTTCCTTTTCGTTTCGCGTAGATGTCCATGATGCGGAACCGCCGCAGCGTCACTGCGGTGTTCCCGTCTTTTCTCTGAAACTCACCTAAAAAATTAGCGACCGCCAACTCGGGACTATAAAAATGCACGTCGAAGTCGTCGATCTTGTAAGTGGTACCGGCAGGATAATACGGACGCGTCTTGGGCTGGTTTGCAGGCCGGGGCCAGTCGATACCGTTGGCTCTCATGTACTCGTCGATACCTTTTATCGGAGTCGGATAACCTCCGAGCAAACCGCGCCAGTCTTCGGAATGCGTCGCGAATATTTTGTCTTCGTCTCCATCGATGAACGCTTGAAATATGCTTTCGATGTGTGCGCGAATGGCGGCTGCATCAGCGCTGCGATCGGTTTGACCAGCGGCTGATCCATTCGTTAAAAAGACGGCGCCAAGGATTAGTGGGATGACAACTGTTTTCCAGGACATTCGTACACCTCCAGAATCATTTTCAATCTTTGTGCCTTTTTGTGGCCGTGCAAATCAAGGCGAAATACGCGAGCGGCGTGTCCGTTGACGCGAACGGCATTGCGCGACCATTGGACCAGCGATACTGTGTGTGGCCGTGCGACGCCTGCGTCCATGGATGATCGTCTCTGCCGCCTGGATCCTCCCTGCGATCTTCGCCGTCATCAATCGCGTCGCGCAGGCGCGTCTGCAAGGCTGGGGACCTGTCACCGTTCGCGATCTGCTATTCGAAGGCGGCGATTGGTTTCTTTACGCGTTTCTCACACCCGGCGTCTTCGCGGTTTCAAAGCGATGGCCGTTGACGCGCACGCATCCGTGGCGGCGTGCCGTGCTCCACTTGTTGTTCGCCCTGTTGTTCTGTGTCGCATGGGCCACGTGTGGCGAGATCTTTCGCGTGCTGCTCATCCGAATCTTCGCCCCGGATCTATTTCGAACTGCAATGCAAGGTGGCGCAGGACAGTTCTGGCGACAAATCGGCCTTGAATGGCTAAGCTGGATATTCATCACGCTACCATTCGGCGTCGCCGTTTACCTGTGCATGGTCGGCATCGAACACGCAACGCGCTACTTCGTCGAAGCGCGCGAGCGCGAGGTGCAGGTGGCACGATTGTCGGAGCAACTTTCAAGCGCTCGCTTCGCCGCATTGCAAGCCCAACTCAATCCGCACTTTCTCTTCAATACACTCAACACGATTGCCGTGCTCGTGCGTGACAACGATCAGCGCGGCGCCGTGCGCATCGTCGAACACCTGAGCGAGCTTTTGCGGAGCACGCTCACGCGCCATCGCGCGAATGAAGTGACGCTCGGCGAAGAGCTCGAACTCGTCAGACAGTACGTGGCCATCGAGCAAGCGCGTTTCTCGGATCGGTTACGACCGGAATTCAGAATCGAAGATTCGCTGTTGTCGGCCGCGGTCCCGAGCTTTGCGTTGCAGCACCTCGTTGAGAACGCCATTCGACACGGCATTGCGAAAGAAACTGATGCCGGTCTCCTGCTCGTAACCGCCGAGCGCTCGGGAGATGTGTTGGAGATTACGGTCGTCGATGACGGAGCCGGAATCGATCTAACCGCGCCCACGCCGCCGGGTCATGGTATCGAGAACACTCGCGAACGTCTCCGTGCTCTCTACGGCGCTAACGCCTCGCTCGAGATCGCGCGACGTGCAGAAGGCGGTACAATCGCGAGGCTGAAACTGCCATACCGCGAAATGCGTCCGGAGCCGAACGGTGAAACAAGCTAAGTGGAAAGCTTTGATCGCTGACGACGAACCCGCAGCGCGCCGTGGCGTGCGGCAACTGCTGTCCGCATTTCCCGAGTTTGCTGTTGCTGGAGAATGCCGCAATGGCGCTGAAGTATTGACGGCCCTCAACTCGTCAGTGCCGGACGTCGTCTTTCTCGACATTCAGATGCCGGGCATTGATGGTTTCGAAGTCATCAAGCGGCGCACTGTCGAGCGCATGCCCGCGGTCGTGTTCCTTACCGCGTTCGATCAGTTTGCGATTCGCGCTTTCGAGACTGAAGCACTCGATTACCTCGTGAAGCCCGTCGGCGAAGCACGTTTTGCCACGACGATGCAGCGCCTCTTGCGGCGGCTGCAATCCGGCTCGCCTCGCGAAGAGACGATCGTGGTTACTACTTCGCGCGGCGCAACGGTGCTGCACCTCAATGAGATCGATTGGATCGAAGCAGCCGGGAACTACTCGCAACTGTGGGTTGGCAAGCGTAGTTATTTCTTACGTGAATCACTGCAACTCCTGGAAGAACGCGTGCAAAAGTATGGCTTCATTCGCGCCCACCGGCGTGCACTCGTTCGCCTCGACGGCGTCCGGGAGCTTACACGCACGCGCGCCGGCGCGTTGAGCGCGTTGCTCCAATGCGGCGTCCGAGTTCCGATATCGCGCCGTCGCAGCGCTTCGTTCACCGCCGCTGTGCGGCAGCTCGGTGCTGCTCCTCTCTCAACCGGCGCATAGAAACGTTTTTACCGCTTTCCTCATATCAGATCGAAATAACCCATTCTCCAACTGCTCACATGCGGAGGTATCTATGAATCGGCAAACAGTTTTGTTGATCGTCACGATAGCGTCGGCAGTGCTTGCTATTGCGATAATCGCGGTCTTTCAAGTTGACTTAACTAACCAGAGTGCAAATTCAGGGTTCCAAAATCCGACTGCGGCACTAAGCTTTATCACCGGTGCTGCTGTGGGCATTGAACGCACGATCGAAGCGATGTGGACTATGCTTGGTGGACTGCTGGGCACTTACTGGCCGCTCACCGTCGTTAACAAGCAAGTCTTAGCCTTGACGGGGGAGTTGGATAACTCGCTAAAGCCGTTCCACGAAGAATTGATTGAGAAAGTGGAAGAGGCGAAGAAAACTGTGACCGACCCCGCCATACAAAAGAGGCTCGAGGATGCGCCCGCCGATATTCAGCGGCTCAAAGCACGTTTTGATGAACTTCAGAGTCTTGCACCCGGCAATCAGCGGGTGCAACTACTTGCGGCTGCTGCTTCACAGAACGTCAGTTACTTGAAGGCCAAATACGGCGACATACTGAAAGATCTCGAGAGTGCAGCCACAGTCGCCGGCACCGCGATCGACGGTATTCAGGATTTTCTCGCGTCCTTTAAAGACAATCCCGGCCGGCGTTTGATAAGTATCTACCTTGGTGCACTGCTCGGATTGGTTCTTGCCGGTATGTTTACGCTGGATATCTTTAAAGCATTAGATGTAACGGTCAAGGTCAATGCGCACGTGCCTATTATTCTCACTGGTATTCTCATCGGGCTTGGGTCTGGTCCCACACACGAGTTAATCCGGGTCGTTCAGGAATTCAAGGAGAATCGGAAGGGCAGGAACACGAAGCAGCCAGACTTGCCGAACAAGGGACCAAACGCATAAGAGTCCGAAGTCATTCTCGGACAGAGTAGAGCGGTCGGTGAATTCACTGAGAGACAAAAGCGATCCAATCCACGGATTACGCAGATAACAAATAGCCTGTGTGATCTGTGGATAGATCCAACATTCACAATTCTTAACAAATTTTTACCTCCACTTAACACAGCTTTCCCGCCCGCTTAGTATTCTTCCCGCGAAATGGCACAATGGAGCACGCTTCCCGGCTTGGCGACGGCGTGCGCAACAATTGCGCGCGCGTTATCGTACCCAAACGAAACTCCAGGATTCAGTTGTCTCCCGACGGACGCTGGATGCGCTAAGGAAAGAACTCTATGAATTCCAAGCAGAGCTTGTCTTATCGTCTGGGACTTGTCCTGGCAATGAGTGGACTCTGCGCCACTCTCTCCGGTTGTGTAAATAAAGCCCAGCAGAATTTCCAACGCCCGCCCGCCCCCGTTGTCGTGAGCACGGCAGTGTCTCAGGATGTTTCAAACTACATGGACGCGCTCGGCAAGATCGTCGCGCGTGAAACGGTGGCGATTCAGCCACAGGTGTCCGGCCGTATTGAAAAAATTCATTTCACTGACGGCGCGAATGTGAAGCGAGGACAGCTCCTCTTCACGATCGATCCCCGACCTTTCGAAGCAAATCTCAAACAGGCGCAGGCCAACCTGTCCAAAGACGTTGCCGCGAAGAAGCAGGCCGAAGCAAACCTCGCGCGTGAGGTCGCACGCGAGCAATGGGGACTAACACAGGTCAAGCGATATAGCACTCTCGTTGAGCAGGGCGTCGTCCCCAGCGAGCAATATCAACAACTGCGCGCGGAGTACGACACGCTCAAAGCGAATAGCGAGGCCGCTCGCGCCGCCGTGCGCAGCGCCGAGGAAACCATCAAGGTTGATAACGCTGCGATTGAGAACTCCAAGGTCCAACTCAGTTACTGCTACATCCACTCGCCGATCGATGGACGCGCGGGCCAACGGCTCGTCGATCTCGGCAACGTAGTCAATCCCGGCGGTTCGGGTAGTGCGGAGGCCAACAACGGATCGGTCCCGGGTAATGCTTTGTTAGTGATTGAACGTCTCGATCCGATCTACGCCGACTTCACGATCTCGCAAAACAATTTAACGACCGTGCAGGAGCAGATGCGCGCAGGCACGCTCATGGCCGAGGTGCGTCTGCCTGACAACGCGGAAAGCACCGTGCCCGGCCGGCTGACGTTTATCGACAATACAGTTCAGACCGAAACCGGTCAGGTAACGCTGCGCGCAACACTGCCGAATCCCGATCATCGTTTCTGGCCCGGACGCTTTGTAAACATCCGGCTGCTGCTCGGAACAGTGCAGGGCGCGGTGCTCGTTCCTGCGACCGCTCCACAGATGTCGGCGAACGGTTCGTATGTTTACGTCGTCAAGCCTGATTCAACTGCCGAGCAGCGACAGGTTTCATTGGGCCAGCGACAAGGTGATCTCGTCGTCGTTGAGAAGGGCGTTGCGGCAGGTGAAAAGGTCGTGACCAACGGGCAACTCGGCGTCACTCCCGGCGGCAAAGTTATCGAACAACAACCGAGCACCCCGGCCGCCACGGCGGCTGCAAG
>JBKPPH010000232.1:0-10149 GCA_046733535.1 Acidobacteriota bacterium | reverse complement strand
CATAGATCATTAGCGCGTTCTAAGAACGCGGAGTCTGTAACGAATTCTCAAACGAAAGGAAGCAAATATGTCCAGCGTTGAATTGATTAAAGAGAGAAAGGCGGCGCCGGAGGTCCAACCCGCCGACATGAAGCTGGAAGTCGTTCTCATCGGCGTTTCCGATGTCGATCGCGCAAAGAGGTTTTACGAGAAGCTCGGCTGGCGGCTCGATATCGACATCGCGAATGGCGACTTCCGCGGCGTGCAGGTGACACCGCATAACTCGGAAGCCTCGATCATCTTCGGCAAGGGGACCAATTTAGCAAAGCCCGGTGCGGCGAACATGGTTCTTGCCGTGGACGACATCGATTCCGCCCGCGATGAACTAATCGCTCGCGGCATTGACGTGAGCGATGTCTTTCACTACGCCGCTGGTCCATTCAACGATACGGTGGAGAACCCGCGTGTGACGGGTCGCGACCCTGAAGGTCGTTCTTACTTCTCGTTTGCTTCGTTCGAAGATCCCGACGGGAACAGTTGGCTGCTTCAGGAGATTACGACGCGGCTTCCGGGGCGCGAGTGGAAGTCCAAACGGGCTCAGGGCACTGACGTCGCAACGCTTGCAGAGCTCCTCCACGAAACCGCCGAGCACCACGACGGTTACGAGAAGACGCACGGCAAGCACAACTGGTGGGATTGGTATGCGCCGTACCTAAGAGCGCGTCAGAACGGCAGCACTCCTGAGGAGGCGTCAGCAGCGGCTGATCGGTACATGTCGGAGAAGAGAACGGAAGTCGTGCAGAGCTGACACGGTTTGATCTTTCGTCTCAAGCCGCAAAGAAGCACCAACATTGGCGAGCAGGTTAGGTGCTGATACGGGAGTTGACCCAAACAATTCACTGGAATTGAAATGCCTTAAATGAGGGGCTGAATGAAACGTATTACTTTATTGCTGGTTGCAGTTTGAATCGTGGCGGGCGCTGTTGCCGCGTGGGCGCAAACATCTAGACGTACGGACGTAAATTCCGCGCAGACGAGCGCAAAGGAAATTATCGGCGCTTCACCGTACATCGAAATCGCGAACGAGCCGCCGCCCAGCTTGGCCCAGGGTCTCGTCTGGATCCAGTGGCGGGTCGAGAATCTGCGAGTTGTACCCGTCTTTGGCAAGGGCGCCGTCAGCGGATCTCCGCGCGTGGGCCATCTGCATGTACATGTAGATGACCTGGGCTGGTGGTGGGCGGATGCAAGTGGCCTGAATACGATCGTCATAGCCGGCTCGTCGGAGGGTCCGCACAAGGTGCGGCTCGACTCGTGAACCCTAACCACGAGCCCTTCCCCGGACAATCGAAGACGGTGACGTTCACAATTCCTAAGGGAGCATCTCTTTCTCTGAATAAGCAACACTGACAGTCGGCGCGGTGTTACGTCGTCGTCGAAAAGGAACCGGCGGCTCACGAGTGTGAGCGCCGGTTAGTTTCGATAAAGCCCACTTCTCAAGGTTTGCGCTGTCCTGAACATCCTGTCACCTTCCGAAGCCTGCAATCGCCGTAGTATCATAACGCCCCTAAATACGTCGACTTATTCGGTCGGATTTGTTTGTCCCATGACTACGCCATCCGATTGGCGACGCCCAGGCTGGAGCAAATGAAGCGGTCTCGACCAACCGTTACAGCTCAATATATTTTTACGTTTGCGTTGGTAACGTGCGTCATCTTTTTGGTCACCTGCACGACTCGCCGCATCAACAAACCGTCAATCGATTTCAGCGTCGTTCCGCCGGCAGCGGAAGGTGGACCAGACACGCTTGAGCCTGTTGCGGGACGCGTGACTGGCGCGCGGGCGGGACAGCGAATTGTGCTGTTTGCAAAGGCAGGGATTTGGTGGGTGCAGCCGACGAGGGCCGAACCCTTCACGGCTATTCAACCCGATTCCACATTCAACAGTTCAATTCATCTCGGAACTGAGTATGCCGCATTACTGGTTGAGCCTGGTTACACTCCGCCTCAAACCACCGAAGTCCTGCCGTCAGAAGGCGGCGATGTCGTCGCAGTGAAAACGGTTGCGGGACAAAAGTCCGAACAAAGCGATCCTCCAAAGACGATTCAGTTTGCTGGTTACGGATGGCAAGTGCGCAACGTCAGCAGTCCTCGCGGTGGTACAAACAACGCTTACAGTAATGCTAACGCGTGGACTGATGCGGATGGCTTTCTGCATTTGCGAATCGCAGACAACGGCGGCCAATGGTCATCTGCCGAGGTTAAGTTGTCGCGTAGTTTGGGGTACGGAACATATCTCTTCGTTGTGCGTGATGTTTCACAACTCGAACCTGCCGCGGTTTTAAGTATCTTTACCTGGGACGAAGCAGACGCAGGCCAGAATCATCGCGAAATGAACATCGAGCTCGCGAGGTGGGGTGATCCCGCAAGCAAGAATGCTCAATTCGTGGTCCAGCCTTACTACGTACCTGCGAACGTGGTCCGCTTCGATGTGCCTGCCGGAGCACTGACGCATTCATTGAAGTGGGAAGCAGCGCAGGCAACGTTCAAAACCGTTCGCGGCAGGGCAGCCACAGATTCAGGTTTAGTTGCGCAGCATACCTTCACCACCGGTGTGCCGGCTCCTGGCGGCGAGTCTGTTCACCTGGATCTGTACGTTTTTGGCAGCGCAAAGAATCCTTTACAAAAGCCAGTCGAGGTTGTCATTGAGAAATTTGAGTTCTTGCCGTGACGACAAGACATTCTGGTTACTCGCGAGCTTCGTTTTATTGTGCGTGGTCCATACCGCGGCAGCTCTTGATCCGCGTCGCGAGTTGTCGCAGTACATCCGGGACCAGTGGGGAAGTTCGAAGGGATTCCCGGGCGGACAAGTTTTCGCGATTACACAAACGCCTGACGGCTATCTGTGGATTGGCGCTGAAAAGGGACTGGTGCGTTTCGATGGGACCAACTTCCGTCTCTTCGACAATGCCAACGTTCCCTTGCTTCCGGTCGGCCCGGTGCGCGGTCTCGTGACGGACGCTGAGGGAGCGTTGTGGATTCATGGGGGAGGGCCGCGCGTAGTTCGTTATCGCAACGGCAACTTTGAAGATGTCTCGTCCGGGCTTGAACGCGAAGAGGTCGCGATCACCGCTACCGTTCGAGGAGCGAAGGGAGAAGTTCTCTTATCGGCACTCGTAAACGGTCTCAAACGGTATCGCGACGGTAAATTCCTCAGCCTCGCAGCTCCAGTTGAACTTCCGAATTTCGTAGTGATTTCACTCGCCGAAACGCCCGACGGAAAGTTGTGGCTTGGTACTCGCGATCTGGGACTCTTCTACGCGACCGACGGCAACGTGTCGAAGGTTGAAAGAACTCTGCCCGATCGAAAAATCAATTCTCTCTTATCAGTTAGCAACGAAGAGTTGTGGATTGGTACCGACAATGGCGTCGCGCGTTGGAACGGCGTTGACATTACGGGATTGTCTGCGTCGCTGAGTCATGTTCAAGCGTTGACAATGATCAAAGACCGCGACGCAAACGTCTGGATTGGTACCAACGAAGGGCTCATAAGAGTGAGTCCGCAGGGCGCGGTGGCTTCTTTGAAGAGCAATGGCGAAGCCATCCCCGTGACCGCGCTGTTTGAAGATCGCGAAGGCAATCTCTGGGTGGGAACGTCCCGAGGTGTCGAACGTCTGCGCGAAAGTGTTTTCGTCACTTACTCTACCGCTGAAGGTATTCCGGCGGAGAGCGTCGGTCCGGTATACGTTGATTCGGGAAGCCGCGTTTGGTTTGGTCCTGCGGCGGGCGGACTGTACCGTCTTACGAAAGGAGAAGTTCAAGCAGTTGATAAGGCGGGATTGCGCAACGATGTGATCTACTCCATCAGCGAGGATACGACCGGAGTTTGGTTAGGAAGACAAAAGGGTGGGCTCACACACCTAAGGTATGGATCTTACAACAGTGAGACGTACACAGCCGCACAGGGACTCGCGCAAGACAGTGTGTATGCGGTCAATGTAACTCGTGACGGTTCTGTGTGGGCTGGAACTTTAAGCGGTGGCGTCACTCAGTTCAGCGGTGGCAAGTTTAAAAACTACACGACCACAGACGGGTTGGCGTCGAATACGATCAATGCCATTGTCGAAACCGCAGACAGCACGATCTGGTTCGCGACGCCGAATGGCCTGAGCGCTTTGTCTCACGGGAGTTGGCAGACTTTCAAGATCCACGACGGATTACCTTCAGATCGCGTGAACTGCCTTTTTGAGGATTCGACTGGTCTACTGTGGGTCGGAACCGATAGTGGTCTTGCTTTTTTTGATTCCCGCAAATTTCAAACTCCCACGACCGTACCGGCCTCCTTACACGAACCCATATTGGGGCTGGTTGCTGATGACAACAGATCATTGTGGATCGCTACGACCAATCACGTGTTGCGAGTGTCAGGCGATAGGTTTCGAACTGGCGAACTCACTGGTACTGACGTGACTGAGTTCACTGTGGCTGATGGATTACGCGGAACCGAGGGCGTACGGCGGAATCGATCCGTAGCCCGCGATCGATCAGGCACAATCTGGTTTTCGTTGACCAGTGGGCTTTCGGTTGTCGATCCGGCGAGGCTGGCAAGCGGCTCGGCGCCTGCGATCGTTCACATCAATGCAATGGTAGCGGATGGCAGCCCGGTAGCATTGAATCGAGATATTCGCATTCCTTCCGCGCGGCAACGCATCGGTTTCAGCTTTGTGGGACTCAGCCTGGCAGTACCGGAGCGGGTGCAGTTTCGTTACAGGCTTGACGGTTTCGATCGCGAGTGGAGTAGTCCGGTTTCGACAGGCGAAGCGATCTATACGAACCTTGCTCCGGGATCTTATCGCCTCGATGTGATGGCGAGTAATAGCGATGGTTTGTGGAATAGCGCAACTGCGTCCGTCGCCTTCGAAATAGTTCCGGCATTCTGGCAAACCTGGTGGTTCCGGTTGTCAGGTTTGGTCGCACTGGGCGTCGGGGCTTTGGCGTTTTATCGCATGCGTTTACTTCAAGTGACCAAACAGTTGAATCTACGTTTCGAAGAGCGACTTGCCGAACGCACACTGATCGCTCAGGAACTGCACGATACACTCTTGCAAGGTTTTCTGAGTGCTTCCCTGCAACTCGATGTAGCGGTGGACCAACTTCCGGAGAATTCACCGGTGCGACCGCGGCTCGCACGAGTTCTTAGTTTAATGCGGCAAGTCGTTGAAGAAGGACGTAACGCTATTCACGGTTTGCGGACGTCTAACAAGGGTTCTGAGGATATCGCAATGGCGCTTTCCAGGATCAACGAGGAACTTAACAGCCACGGTGAAACAGTATTTCGAGTCGTCGTTGAAGGTTCAGCGCGGCCGATTCATCCGATTGTGCGTGACGAGGTATATCGCATCGGTCGCGAAGCCGTGGTTAACGCGTTTCGTCACTCCCGCGCACAGAACATCACTGTCGCAGTTTCGTACCTGGAAAACCAACTGCGGGTGGTTGTAAACGATGATGGTTGTGGCATCGATTCTGAAGTGATCGAGTCGGGGCGCGATGGGCATTGGGGGCTTACTGGAATGCGCGAGAGGGCAGAGAGAATCAAGGCGCGGCTTAAAGTGCGCAGCCGTGTCGACGCAGGGACGGAAGTGGAGTTGTGTGTTCCGAACGCGGTCGTGTTTCGAGGTGAGTCGAATCATTCGCGGAGCCTGTTCCGCAGGTAAACAGTTTCCAGTTGCCGCAAGACTCGAATGGAATCTACGTCAATTACGCACAGAGCCTTTACACGCTCCCGGTGAGCCTGTTCGGAATGTCGGTTCCGCGGCGGAGTTGCCGGCAATGTCGCGGACGGTTGGCGCCGCGGAAGTCGTGGCTGACACACTGCGGCATCGTTTGTCGCGCGAGGCTGACTACGATGTCGATCTGTTTGCGGAGATGGTGCGCTCCGGAATGCAACCGTCACATGGACCACGCGACGAACGAGAGTGGCTCCAGCTCCTCCGTCCGTTTTGCCTCAGCAATCGCTTCATCAAATTATCGCTTCGGCGGACGTCGCTTCCACCGCAACTGGTTCTGTACACCCTCGGCTCCGCCATTTCACGGAGAAGGCCTGGTGAACGGATCGCCGGTTCGATACATCTTTCTCGGCAATCCAAATCGCTGCCCCACGGTGGCCGGACCACAGTTCTCGCCTGCGGGACCAACGCCAAACGGCAGTTATGCAACCGACGTGATGGTCTCGAACCTCGCGCACGCGATAAATGGTCTGGTGACTAATCCAGCGGGGACTGGTTGGTACGATCGCTACGGTTTGGAGAATGGCGATAAGTGTCAGGACGCCCTGGGCCACCCTGCTTTCGGCCCAACCTACCTGACTGCTAACGGCGCACGCGCGAACGTCAGAATGGGTGGCCGCGACTTTTTGATTCAGCAGAATTGGGTGAACGATCGAAAACCGCGCTGTGCTATGTTCAGGTGATCATCGTGTTTGGGCTGCTGGCGGCGATCAGTACCGTGCTGCTGGCAGCTCGCACACGGTCATTTTGTTAAAGTAAGCCTCGCGAAGGTAAATTCCGCGGCGTCAAGACACGTTGAGCGTTCTCTTCAGGTGTCGTAGGATCTTGCACATGAAAATCTACTATTTGCTCGGTGCCATTTTGCTATCACTATCGGCAGTTGCGGCCCAGGACGACTCGATCAAGAACTTCCTCCGCGTGAATAAGGAGTTCTGCACGGGCGGACAGCCGAGTCTACAGCACCTGGAACAACTGAAAGCTGACGGCGTGAAAGCGATAATTAATCTACGTCAACCGGCCGAGTATGGCGCCGCCGAAGAGGAGGCAAAAATAAAAGCTCTCGGGTTGAGATACTTCAATATTCCAGTTTCGCCCACCGATCCGAAAGACGAACAGGCGACAGAGTTTTTGAAGATCACTGACGATCCAGCGAACCGGCCGGCGTTCATTCACTGCCGATCGGCAGCGCGCGTCGCCGCTTTTTGGATGATCAGACGTGTTTTGCGCGACGGGTGGAAGATGGAAGATGCGTTGAAGGAAGCGGACAAGATTGGTCTGGGAGATCATCCAGTCCTAAACGAATTCGCGCACAGATATATCGAGAGCCATCGACAACGGAATTGAAACCATTAGGTAACCCCCGCTTCCGATGCTTTACGGAATGCGCGTCGCCGCGTCAACTCAACCATTCGCCGCTTTCATGTAGTTCGTAACTTCAAGAAAGGCGAGGCCGTGAGCCAGGATTGTCATTACAGCACGAGAGCCTTTTCCTTAACGGCTTTTTACCTGGCACTTGTAATATTAGGGTACAGCCAGACGACGGCTCGTTCGACAACTTCGTTGACTTATAAGCCGTACGACCACCTGTCCACCACTGAAGGTTATTTCACCGGCGCGGAGAATGTGCGGCTCTTCTATCGTGTCGTCGGTGCCGGTAAAAAGACGATCGTTTTTGTGCACGGCGGTCCGGGAGCTGGGATTGAGGATGGGGCGGTGGATTTGGAAGCCGTCGCTGCCAAAGGTTTCCGTTTTATCGAATATGACCAGCGCGGCACCGCACGCTCGGAACTCGTTTCGGATAAATCGAAGCTCGGTATTGATTATCACATGCGTGACCTCGAAGCGTTGCGGCAGCATTTTAGACTCGAAAAGATGAACCTCATCGGACTATCGTGGGGCTCAGGGCTTGTCGCGCATTATGCGACCGCCTATCCTGAAAATGTTAATCGAATCGTTTTCCTTAGCCCGATGCCCGCGACCAGAGAACTCGCGAGGGAACGCGTTGACTATCTCTCGTCTCTTTTGAGCAAAGAGGACGCCGCTAAACAAAAAGAGCTCTGCGATAAAGTTGCGGTTGCGGCCGACGCAGACATAGGAGACGTTTGTCGTAAGTGCTCTTACTTTAGCGCGAAACTTTATGTGACTGATCCGGCGCATCTGAGCCGTGCCCGAGGCGACTTTTGCAGCAACACGCCGCAAGCGATTCGAAACCGCAAGACGGTTCAGGACGCCGGTCTTGCATCGCTAAGAGATGCTAACGGAGAGCGAAATTTTCAACCGATGCTGGCGAAGATTCGCGTTGCAAGTCTGGTAATCGAAGGGGCAAAAACCAACGTTCCCCTCGAAGGCACGAAAATGTGGGCGAAATGGCTGCCGCACTCACGCTTACTGCTCATTCCCGGAGCCGGACATCAGAATTGGCTCGATCAGCCCGAAGCAGTTATGTCGGCTATCAGCGATTTCTTTCACGGGCGGATAGATAAAAACGCGAAACACTTATATGGCCGGTAGCAACACGCAAGTAATACATAAGAAAATGCGCATGCCAAGCAGCATATCCAACTGACGCGGTCGGTATCTCATCATGTGAGTCCTGGTTCGACGATTCCAACAGTATTCTTCCTTCCGGGTTCGCTGAACGATCCCGCTAACTTCTATTGCTACATGTTGGTGATCAAAACGACGCCAGCCGCCGCTCTAATTTCTCTGATCATGCGGCACGCTGACCGTCACGGTCGCGCTCGAGCTCAGTTGCGAGGTGTTCGTGCAAGTTACCGTTATCGTGTAGATGCGTCCGGTGCCCAGTCCAAATCGCTGCGCTCGAAGATCGAGGGTGAGAGGACCGGTGATCTGCGAGGCGTTTTCCGCCGCCTCATTGCTCGTGACATCTGTGATCTGGCAGACAGGACCAGGATCGCTGTTGTCAATCACGTCGACGGTCAAAGACACCGGCACCATGTTGTTGTTGGCGGGCCACAGAACGTTTGGCGTCGCCGTGACGCTTGTGATCGTAGGCGCAAAAACTTTTCGAACGGTCGCCTCAAAATTCGCACCGTTAAAGGTGAGCTGTGTTTCATCGCCTCCAGCCGCGGGTTTTATGTAGATCTGCTCGTTAAGATTGCCTGTTTCGAAGGAACGCTGAGCCGTGAAATAGATGAACTGTCCGTTTGGAGACCAGGCGGGCGCCCGGCTCATCCAGGTTCCCGGATAGCCGTCCGGCCTGGGCGTAAAGTTAACCTGGTCGCTTCCATCGGAATTCATAATAAAGACCGAGTTATAACCTGCTCGATTACTTAAAAAAGCGATCCGCGTCCCGTCAGGGGAAAAGGAGGCCATCTGATTTATTGTCCCCTCGAACGTAAGACGAACCGGATTGGAGCCGTCGGTGGAGTCGATCAAGTAAATGTCACTATCTCTGCGAATGGCGAGCCTTGTACCATCGGGCGACCATCCCGGAAACTGATTAAGCCCGGCATAGTTTGTAACTTGCGTCAGGCCGCTGCCTTCAGGCCGAATCCGATAGATCTGAAAGTTGGTGCCGGAACCGGATTGGAACGCTATCCACTCGCCGTCGGGCGACCACCGAGGCCACGAGTTATTAACTGGGCTTGCTGTGAAGGTTAACTGTCTAACATTGCTTCCATCGAAATCCATAATAAAGATCTCGAAGTTGCCGTCACGGTTCGACGAGAAGACGATTTGGGTCCCGTCCGGTGAGATATCCGGGCGTTGATCATTGCTTGCGGCCGTTGTGATTGTGCGGCGGCTTTGATTGTCGCCATTCGGATCCATCACATAAACTTCATTGTTGCCGTCGCGGCTGCTGGCGAAAGCGATGCTATTGGGAGCTCCCGGAAAGGACAACTCTGAAAACTGCTGAGCCTGAGCCGGCATTGCCAGCAAGACCAGAATGAAACCGGCGAGGGTGACAATGTTTGTGCGAATTGGGTTAGTGTGAGTTGATGTGATCATTTTTCGATACCCTTTCGTGATCCCGTCTACGCAGGAAGTTTTGCGGCCACCTATAAAGCGAAATTCGGTTAGAAACGGGGCCAACGAAATATGAGGCGGGTTGCAATCCACCAACGGCGATGTGGGCTTTGCTTCAAAACTCGAAAATCTTTCTTGGACACAGTCAGTACAGAGAGCGGTAGCGACCTGGTCAACGATTGAAGTCAAATGATTAGGAAATGTCGCACGCCGATCACTGACCAGGTAGATAACGCTCCCTGTACTGACTGTGTCCAAGCCCGATGTCTGACTGTTGAGGCAAAGCCGCGAATGTGAAACAGGGAGACACCCCGTGGCTAAAGCCGATAGTATCTTGGTGTGCGAGCCGGGACTTTTATTGATTAGGAGTAGCCTTGCCTTAAAAGTCGGGCGTCATT
>JBKPPH010000231.1:0-21308 GCA_046733535.1 Acidobacteriota bacterium | reverse complement strand
GCGGAACCGAGTGCACTACCATCCAGCGCCGCTTGCCACAACAAACCCAGACTCGTCCCGGCGGACCATGGACCAGCGGACGCGCCGTGAATGCCACGCGCAGCCACCGCCGCGCGTAACAACTCCGTCTCAAACCATTCGCCGACGAGATCCGCCACCGCCATCGGTCCCCAACGCAACAGTCGATACTCGTCTTTCTTACCTAAACCGCGAAACGCGAGCCCGACTTTACCGAGCTGCCACACGTCTCCTTTCGTCGGCCGGTCAATCAACGGCGGCGTCATCGAAATTAACGGTGCAAGCACTTTACCGATGCGCGCAAAACTGTTGACGAACTCGGGATAAGCTTTCGCATCGTTCTTCGAAAACTTCTCGATCTCACTAACTGTTCGTCCGGTGTCGTGGTAGATGCAAAGCGATTCGCCATCAGGCGAGAGCGCAAGCACGCGCGCTTCCGGAGTGATCATCTCGAGTCCGAAGCGCGAGAGGTTTAGATCCGCGGCAACTTCGGACGAGAGAGGACCGGCGGCGTGGTCCAACGTGGAACAACGGAAGCCGGGATGAATCTCTTCAGTGACGGCCCCGCCGCCGACAATTTCACGCTGCTCGAGAACTAGCGTGTTCAGCCCGCTCTTCGCGAGGTAGCAAGCAGCGACTAAACCATTGTGACCAGCTCCAACTATGGTGACGTCGTATGTCATTGTCGATTTTATTAGCCGCAGATTTACGCAGATAAACGCAGATAATTCTTATTCCGATCGGCGTTCATCTGCGTTCATCTGCGGCTAAAGATCTTTCAGCAATTGTAGCGCGGCGTTCCGGCCAGGCGCGCCCATGATCCCGCCGCCGGGATGCGTCGCCGAGCCGCACATGTAAAGACTTTTGATCGGCGTGCGATACTGCGCCCAACCGGGCGCCGGCCGCAGAAAGAAGAGCTGTTCGAGCGTCAGTTCGCCCTGAAAAATATTTCCTTCTGACAGACCAAACTCGCGCTCGAGATCGAGCGGAGTCAACACCTGGCGATCGCGAATCAGCTCTTTGATGTTTGGCGCGTGTTCGGCAATCGTGTCAACGACCGTGTCTCCAAACTCGTCGCGCTTCTCGTCCCAGTTTCCTTCTTTCAAGTTGTAAGGCGCGTACTGCACGAAACACGACATCACGTGTTTGCCCGGCGGCGCGACCGAAGGATCCGTCAAACTCGGAATCACCATGTCGATGTAAGGCCGTCGCGAGAAGCGTCCATACTTCGCTTCGTCGTACGCGCGCTCCATGTAATCAACGCTCGGCGAGATTGAGATCGCGCCACGCAGGTGCGCGCCTGGTCCGGGCAGCGACTTGAAATCCGGCAAGCCGTCGAGCGCGAGATTCACCTTTCCTGACGAGCCGCGATACTTGTAACGCTTGAGGTCGGTGCAAAAATCGTCGGGCAAGTGTTGCTCGCCGATCATCTTCATAAACGTCAAGCGCGGATCGACGCTCGAAGAAACAACGTCCGCGTGGATCTCGTCGCCGTTCGCGAGCACGACACCAGTCGCTCTCCCGTTCTTCAGCAGGATTTTTGTGATCGGCGCTTCGGTGCGAATCTCGACGCCTGCTTCACGCGCCGCGTCGCCGATCGCGTTTGAAATCGCGCCGGTGCCGCCGCGTGCAAAGCCCCACGAGCGAAACGCGCCATCGATCTCGCCCATGTAATGATGCAGCAGCACGTATGCTGTTCCGGGTGAACGCACGCCGAGGAAAGTGCCGATGATTCCCGAGGCTGACATCGTCGCTTTGAGCACGTCAGTTTCAAACCACTGATCGAGAAAGTCGACGGCGCTCATCGTCATCAACTGCACCTGGTTGTATTTGTCTTCGTCCGGAAGTTTTTGAAAACGGCGGCCGAGGAACGCGAGGTTCTTCCAACCCTTGGGATCCAGTGTCGTCGGATCGGGCGGCGTCATGCTCATGATCGGCTTCACGAAGTGGGCCATCTCGATCATGGCTTTGCCGTATTCGTCGTACGCTTCGGCGTCAAGCCGCGAGTGGCGCGCGATCTCGCGGCGCGTGCGCGCGTGATCGTTGACGCGCCACAGGTAATCGCCGTTCGGCATCGGCGTGAACGTGCCGTCGAGCGGAAGGATCTCGAGACCGTGACGCGGCAAGTCGAGTTCGCGAATAATTTCCGGTCTTAATAACGAGACGACGTAAGAGCAAACAGAAAACTTGAAACCCGGAAAAACTTCCTCGGTGACCGCCGCGCCGCCGAGCACGTGACGGCGTTCGAGCACGAGTACTTTTTTGCCGGCGCGCGCGAGATAAGCCGCGTGCACCAGACCGTTATGACCGCCGCCGATCACGACGACGTCGTATTTGTTATTCATCTGGTTACGATTTACACGATTAGATCTGTCTTGCCGCAAGCGCGTTAGCATACTTATAATCGCTCGCCCTGACAAACAGCGCACAATAACATGCCTATCGGAACCGCTTTTCACGAACGAACATTCCCACTCTGCGAAAGTCTTAGCTATCGCGAGTGGTCCGGCTACTACGCGGTCAGCTCTTACGAACCGCATCACGAACACGAGTACAACGCGATTCGTAACGCGGCTGCGTTGATCGACATCTCGCCGCTGTTCAAGTACCGGCTCACTGGCAAGGACGCGACGCGGCTCGTCGATCGCATCATCACGCGCGACATGCGAAAGGTGACGGTGGGCCAGGTGGTCTACACACCGTGGTGCGACGAACGCGGGAAAGTGATCGACGACGGCACCGTGTCGCGGCTCGAAGAGAATACTTACCGCTGGACCGCCGCTGATCCGAGTCTGCGATGGTTCACGCAAAACGCCGCGGGCATGGACGTGCAGATTGAAGACATCTCCGAGAGCGTTTCAGCGCTCGCTTTGCAGGGACCAACGTCCGGCCGGCTGCTCAAAAGTCTCGTGGAAGATGCCGACATCGCGAACCTGAAATACTTTCGCGTCACGAGAGGCAGTATCGCGGGCGTGCCGGTCGAGATCTCGCGCACGGGCTACACGGGAGATCTCGGTTACGAAATCTGGATTGCGTCGGATCACGCCGTCAACGTTTGGGATGCATTGATGGAACACGGTCCTGCTTTCGACATTCATCCTGCCGGAATGCTCGCGCTCGACGTGGCGCGCGTGGAAGCAGGGCTGCTGTTGATCGACGTGGATTTCAATAGCAGCAAGAAAGCTCTCGTCGATGAACAGCGATATTCGCCGTTCGAGATGGGCCTGGGACGGTTAGTGAATCTCGATAAGAACCGGTTCGTGGGCCAGGCAGCGCTGATCGAGGAACACAAACGCGGTCCCGCGCGCGAGATTGTCGGTCTCGAGATCGATTGGCCGCAGGTCGAGAATCTCTACGAACAGGTTGGTTTGCCGCCCGCGGTTTCGCCGATGGCATCGCGAGTCGCAGTGCCGGTATTCAAGGAAGGCGTTCAGGTTGGCAAAGCTACAACCACCACCTGGTCGCCCGTCCTGAAAAGAATGATCGCGCTCGCCACGGTCAGACGCGAGTACACGCGGCCCGGTACGCGCTTGCAATTCGAGATCACGGTCGAAGCAGTCAGGCACCACGTGCGCGCCACAGTCGTGAAGACGCCGTTCTTCAATCCAAAACGCAAGACGGCCACGCCGGTTGTATGAACGATCAATTGAAGACGATCATCGAGCAGTACGATCCCAACCTTGCGCTCGATTATGCGTCGACGATTCCCTCGTCGTGGTACATCGACAAAGACTTCTACGCTCACGAACTCAAGACGGTCTTCTCACAATCATGGCAACTCGCCGCGCGCGCGGATCAGTTAACTGAGCCGGGCAAGTATGTCACGACAGACATCGCGGGCGAGCCGGTGGTGATCGTCCGTGGAAACGATGGCGAGCTGCGCGGCTTCTTCAACGTCTGCCGGCATCACGCGGCCGCAGTGATGACTGCTGCGGAAGGCAAGGCGGCGCAACTTCGCTGTCCGTATCACGGCTGGACTTACTCGCTTGAAGGCGAGTTGAAGGGCACGCCCGATTTTTCCGGTGTGTGCGACTTCGATCGGGCAGCGAATGGGCTTGTATCGTTGGAGATTGCGGAGTGGGAGAACTGGGTTTTTGTGAAATTGATCCAGGGTTTAGCAGTGTCGCTGGAGGAGTTTCTGGGAGAAGAACTCGTGGCGCAGACGAGTGGTCTTCAATTGCAAGAGTTGCACTGGTTCGAGCGGCGTCATTATCACTTCGACTGCAACTGGAAAGTCTTTGTCGATAACTATCTCGACGGCGGTTATCACGTTCCCTACCTGCACAAGGGCCTTGACAGTGTGCTCGACTACAGCAATTACATGATCGAAAACGGCGAGCACCATTGCTTGCAGTGGAGCCCAATCGTTTCGGACGGCGCAGAGGCGCAAACGGGCGCGGTGCGCCAAGGCGATCGAGCGCTCTACTACTGGATTTATCCAAACTTCATGATCAACTGGTACGACGGCGTGATGGACACGAACCTCGTCGTCCCGCGCGGAGTCGATCAAACCGAGGTCATTTTCGACTTCTACTTTCCTGACGTTGCAAGCGACGAAGCGCGGCAACGCAACCTCTCAAGCGTCGCGGTGGGCCAACGCATTCAGGACGAAGACGTGGCCATCTGCAAGTCAGTCCAACGAGGGTTGAATTCACGGGCATATCACACCGGGCGGCTTTCAGTGCGGCGCGAAGCCGGTGAACATCTTTTTCACCGGTTGCTTTACAAAGATTTACACGATTTTTCATGAAGAGACATCAAGGTCAGCTGCTGCGCGTACTCGGTCTTGGCTTTGGTCTCGCTGTAATCATCGGCAATACGATCGGGGCGGGGATCTTCAAAGCGCCCGGCACGATCGCGGAACAACTTCCTGGTCCAACTCCTTTCCTGCTCATCTGGCTTGCGGGTGCGCTTTATGCGCTGCTCGGCGCGATCTCACTCGCCGAACTCGGCACGATGATTCCCCGTTCGGGTGGGCAGTATGTGTTTTCACGTTACGCGCTGGGCGAGTATGCGGGGTTCATCGTCGGTTGGAGCGATTGGATCTCTTCGTGTGGTTCGACTGCCGCTGTCGCGCTCGTGATTGGTACGTTTTCAGGCGCGCTCTTTCCGGCCCTCGAAGGAAAAGCTCCCGCGGTCGCGGCGGCAGTTACGATTATCTTCGCGGTGCTGCAATGGCGCGGGATCGTTTGGGGCAGCAACATTCAAAACCTCACGAGCCTGTTGAAGGCACTCGCGTTCCTCGCATTGATCATCGCCGCTTTCGTTTTCGGTGGAGGTGGAGCGCTGACAACCTCTCAAACAAACTCGACTTCTGTGGTTACCCTCTCCGCCATAGTGCTTTCACTGCAATCCGTGATTTACACGTACGACGGTTGGGCGGGCGTGATCTACTTCTCTGAAGAGGTGAAGCATCCCGGGCGCGATATTCCACGCGCGCTCCTGGGCGGCGTTTTGAGCATCGCCGCGATCTACTTACTCGTTAACGTCGCGCTGCTGTACGTCCTGCCGGTGGCGCAGATCGCCGGGAAAGAGTTTGCCGCGGGCGAAGCGGCAAACGTGATCTTCGGCGTTTACGGCGACACCATCTTTCGCTGCCTGACAATCGTGTCGATGTTGAGTGGCATCAACGCGCTTCACCTGATGGCGACGCGCGTCATCTTCGCGATGAGTCGTGATGGTCTATTTATGGACAGGGCAGCGACGGTCAACGCGGGCGGGACTCCGACTGTTTCGCTTTTCCTCAGCGCGCTCGTCGCCGTTTTGTTCATCGCCTTAGGCCAGACATTCGACGTCGTCATCACGGTGCTGGCCTTTTTCTTCGTTGCGAACTACATCCTCTCGTTCATTTCACTTTTCGTGCTGCGACAACGCGAACCGGAAAAGCCGCGGCCGTACCGTGCGTGGGGTTATCCAGTCACGCCCGCGCTGGCGCTGCTGGGCTCGTTGTTATTTCTCGGCGGAGCCGTAGCTGCCGACACGCAACACAGTCTCTACGCGTTGTTTTTGCTGGGTGTGAGTTATCCCGTGTTTCGCTTGATGAAGCTAGTTAAATAGGCCGCAGATGAACGCGGATCAGAATCAGCGTTTATCTGCGGCTAATACTTCGCAGCCGTCATTATCGACGTCAAGAATCCTGACGGTCGATTCGATCTGGTGCTTACTAAAACAACGCGCGATACGTTCACCGATCTCGTCATCATTGTCGTCGACCAAAGCAAGAATGCTTGGACCAGCGCCGCTCAACGCGATGCCCAGCAATCCCTGCATTCGCGGCAGCGCCAACGCGTCAGCGAGGCCCGGCACGAGCGCTTCACGTTGCGGCTGGTGTAAACGATCGCGCATCGCCTCCCAAAACAGATCGTATCGTCCTTCAGCGAGTGCGGCAGTGAAGAGTGCGGTTCGTTGCAGGTTGTGGACAGCGTCGATGCGGGTGACTGTTCGCGGAAGCGCCGCACGCGCGACGTGTGTCGGCAGTTGCGAATGAGGAGAAACAACGAGCACGCGAATCTCCGGCGGCCAGTCAAATCTCGCCGAGATAACATTTCCATCGTGGCCAATACAACTCGCCGAGAAGCCGCCGTACAAAGCCGCCGCTATGTTGTCCGGATGTCCTTCAAACTCGGTCGCGTACTTCTGAATCACCTGATCGGATAGCTCGCGTTCGGTGATTAAGCTGCACAATTTTATTCCCGCGACGATGGCCGCCGCGCTGCTGCCCAAACCGCTGGCGAGCGGTATTTCGTTGTGAACTACTAATTCGACGGGCGGCAACTCAATGCCTTCACGTCGCGCGGCAACCGCCATGGCGCGATAGATCAGGTTGATAGCGTTACGCGGGAGTGCTTCGTTTTCTCTCGCGCCGGTGGTGGTGACGCGACACTGCTCCGAGCCCGCGGGCATCGCGGTGGCGCGAACGGTCAGGTACAACTTCAGCGCGAGGCCGAAGCAGTCAAAGCCCGGGCCAAGGTTCGACGTTGATGCCGGCAGTCGGACTTCAATCATGGAAAATTATTTACAAGATTGCCGTCCGTAGTCATCAGTCTTCCAGTGTGATACTTCATGACATACTCAGTATCTTTCAACAAATGACCCGTCAGGACCGCCACGACGCTATCGCCCTCTTTAATGTAGCCGTCACTGACGAGCTTACGAATTCCCGCCACGGTCGTCGCTGATGCAGGTTCACAACCGATGCCATCGCGACCGATGATGGCTTTCGCATCGGCAATCTCCTGTTCGGTGACTGTTATCACGCTGCCGCCTGTCTCACGCACAGCACGCCACGCTTTCTGCCACGAAACAGGAGCGCCGATTTTGATCGCCGAAGCGAGGGTCTGCGGATGACTCTCGTTTACAAACGTTTCAGAAGGGTCAGAATAGAAACGAGCAAACGGCGATGCCCCCGCTGCCTGGACGACCGTGATCTTCGGTTGCCGATCGATCAATCCACTCTTCAGCAACTCACGGAAGCCTTTACCGAACGCCGAACTGTTTCCAAGGTTGCCGCCGGGCACAACCAGATGATCCGGAACTCGCCATTCGAGCTGCTCGGCCAGTTCGAAAGCCACTGTCTTCTGACCTTCAATGCGAAAAGGATTTATCGAGTTGACCAAATAGATCGACTCATCTGCCGAAAGCTCGCGAATCGCGTTCATGCAAGCGTCGAAGTTGCCTTCGATCTCCCGCACCTTCGCGCCGTAGTCCAACGCCTGCGCGAGCTTTGCATGACTCACCTGCCCCGCCGGAACCATGATCTCGCAAAGAAGATCGGCGCGTGCAGCGTAGGCCGCCAAACTCGCCGCCGTGTTTCCGGTGCTCGCACAAACGACGACACGCGCGCCGAGTTTGACCGCCTGCGTCACAGCCGCGGTCATGCCCGTGTCTTTGAAAGATCCGGTCGGATTGCAACCCTGATGTTTTAATTTCAACTGCGGCAGGCGGCAGTATCCGGCTGACCGCGGCGCTTCGTACAGCGGCGTGTTTCCTTCACCGAGCGAGACAATCTTCGCTTCTTCGTCAAAAGGTAGGAATTCTCGAAAGCGCCAAACACCGCTGCGATCACGCGCATCGTTAGACATGCGCCGCTCACGCCACAATGCACGCAACGCTGCCGCATCGAGTACGACATCGCCAGCTTGTTCGATGTCGAGCAGTCCACCACATCGCGAACACACGTACAAGCGATCGTCAAGTTTGTACTCGGCGCGACAGTCCGGCGCGATGCAACGCTGCAAAAACAACTCAGCCATTAATTGACGGAATCATACTCTAACTATTGACTCTACGCTGCAAGTTCACATACAAGGGAAGACAGGTTTGAAGTCGGTCTCGAAGGAGAGAAAATGAAGAACCCCCACGCCATCCGTTCACTCGTACTTATCGCATTCTTAATAGCCGCCCCCGCAATCGTAGCCCAGGACGCAACCGCCGAAGCTTCGCGAGAGAAGACACGAGTGCGTCTGAGCGCGCTATTGCAGAGAGTCGGGCCCGAGATCAAAGTAAATTTTCTGCCGACCACGAAGTCGCAGTTTGTTTTCACCGGCGTGATGCGAGACGGCCTGACGAACGCTGAGTCGTTCGAGATCGTGATCTCAGTCACTGCCAAGGACACGATTGGCTTTCGGGTCTTCCCGCATTACAAAGGCGCTTACATCAATATCGACAAGGCACGGAACACGACGCAACTGCTGCGCAAGCTGGTGCAGTTGAACGAATCGACGTTTCTGTTCTGGGGTGCTGACGATACGGGCGACGTGTTTACCGGCTACACGTTCACGCTGGAGTCGGGGTTTCCGGATGAGGCGATAAAGATTGTGTTGTCGAGTATCAGGAACTCGGATCAGTTCGTGGGTGAGCTGCGGCCGGCGATTGATGGAAGCAACGCACCATAAAATTAGCCGCAGATTTACGCAGACAAACGCGGATCAGAGCCTTTTCTGATCCGCATTTTTCTGCGTAGATCCGCGACTAAAAAGTGAACCGGATCTGCGCGTCGATGCGGCGGTTGTAAGCGACGTTCGGACCGCCACCAAACCCGCCGAAAGGCCCAACCGTCGACGTTGACTGGCCAAACAACTGCGAGCCGAGGTTACCTACCGGATTGCTCAGGTTCGTGTGATTCAACAGGTTCTGGAAATTTAGCGAGAACGTCAGATTGTAACGGCCGTTGCCGCCGGCACCCGCACCGCCCAAACCGCCGCCCGGTCCGCCGCCGCCTGGCGCACCAAAACCACCGCGACCGCCAGCACCTCCAGCGCCGCCTGGTCCACCCGCGCCTGGTCCACCCGGACCGCGTCCGATGCCGCCCATCATGCCGCGCTGTTGTCCATCATTGCCTTGGCGATCCTGCCGATTAGCATTCGCGCCGCGTCCCTCTGAACCAAAACTCCACGTCTTGCTGACGCGCACGTTGACGGTCGTCGAGCCCGGCCCCTCGCCGAAGTTGCGCGGGATCATCACGTCGCCGGGCGCAAACGTTAGTTTGAAATTCCCAAACGGCGTGCATTTGATATTGATCGTGTCGGAACAATCAGCACCCGCCGGCGCGAGCGCCGGACGTTCGGTGTTCAAGGTGTCGCCATTGATGTCGCGACCGAGCGTGATATTGAACGGCCGGCCTGATTGCACGATCACGAACGGATTCAGCGTGATGCCCCACGGCGCGCGGAAGTTACCCATCATGACAAAGCGATGCCTGATGTCGCCCGACGCCCGGCCATACTCCGTGCTCAAGTCATAGGGATTAGCGGGAAAACTTCCGGCGCCGTCGGTGTCGCTATTCGCCTTAGCCAAAACGTAATACGCATTCACCGTCGCGTTCCGGTGAAGACGGCTGCTGAAGTTAACGATGAACTGGTTCTGGTTGTAACGTCCGCTCGACTCGTACGCGAAGACGTTGCAACGCGTCGACGGATTGATATCTGTCGGAATAAAGTCCGCGCAGTCCAGCGGCCGGATTCCACTCGCCGGCACTCCCGGAATAAACGTTCCCGGCAGCGGCGCGTTCAGCGGTCTGGTCCGCAGCACGTGCAAGGTACGAATGTTTATGTAGCTGGTGGCAACGGTGAGATTGTGCGGTAACTGCCGCTCGACGCTGAACACTGCCTGCAGCGTGTACGGCGCTTGCAGTCCTTCCTCGAGTCGATAAACCGATCCGGGCACCGCACCCGAAATCAACTGGTCTCCAGTCGGAATCACTGGAAAGAAGTCCGGATTCTGCACCGTAAACTGCTGCTGGTTGACGCCGTTCAAGCGAATGGCTTGCAGCGTCAGGTTCTCGCCGACGCGCTCGTAGAAAACTCCATAGCCGCCGCGAATGACAGTCTTCGATTGTTGCCCGCCCGGCGACCACGCGAACCCGAGACGCGGAGCAAAGTTGAAATTGCTGTCGATGTTCTTCTGGTTTTCGTAGCGCAGACCGAGGCTCAACGTGAAGTTCGACCGCACTTTCCAATCGTCCTGAAAATAACCGCCGACGTCCCACTGGCCCACTTCACTCTCCGGATTTCCCGACGAGAGACGAAACTGGCTGGCGCCGCCACCGAGCGCTCGTATCTCCGCCGCGGTCTTCCCCTGCGCGAGGAAAACCTGCGTCCGCCGATAACGCTCGATACTGGTAAGTGGCGTTGTGCCTGCAATCGCTTGATCGTTTGCATCGAGCTTTGGACCAACACCGCCGCCGAAGAACGTGAACGTACCACCAAAATTCTGCGGCGAGAATTGGTCGATATGCACAGAACGGAGGCGCGCACCAGTCTTCAACGAGTGTGCTCCCATCACGAACGACGTGTTGTTCACGAGCTCCCAATTGTTCGTCGTGGTGTGTGACTGGCCCACCTGCGATCCGCCGCCGGTGAATGCTTCCGACACTTCGATCGTCGGAATCGTGTTGTCGGCGTCCTGCAAACTGGTTTGGTGCTCAAACTGAAAGCGCGTTTCGTTGACGATGGTCTTATTGATGACCGCCGTTTCGGTAAGCTGAACGCTCTGCTCGCTGTTCTCCGAGTCGTAAGCGCGCGAAGGCAGATTGAAGCCGCCGACATTCTGCAAGCGAGTGTTCTTCGAATAATTGTAACGAGCTACGAGCGTATGGTTGGGATTGATCTGATAGTCGATGCGCGGGCTGAAAGTTGTGCGACGGCTCGGCACCGGAACTGTATCAGTGAAGCCAACGATATTGTTGTTTGTGTCGAGAATGGTCGCGACGACGATTGTCTGGTCGTTGATGTCGCGTTTGTCGAAGTCGACGAAGAAGGATGCCTTTCGCTTCAGCAGCGGACCGCCGAAGTTTCCGCCGTATTGCCGCGTTTGGATCGGTGGTCGTGTGTCCGCAAATGCGTTGCGGGAATTCAGAGCGTCGTCGTTGAAGTTGAACGACACCTGCCCGCGATACCTGTCGGTGCCCGGACGCGTCAGGATCTCGATACGGCCGAAACCGAGCCGATCGTATTCGGCCGAGAACGGATTCGAGTTGATGCGGATCTCGCGAATCGACGCGCGCGGCGGTAACCGGCCGCCGGTGAAACCGTCGACAAATATTTGCCCGCCGTTCGGACCGGCGGAAGGACCGGCTAAGGCTTGCAGTGCGGCCGCGAGATCGTCCGGATCGTCAGGGAGCGATTCAAGGTCTTCGCCTTTCATCACGACCGCGCCGGCGTTGTTTTCCGGCTCGGTGCTCAACTCACGATTGTCGGTCGCGATCGTTACCTTCTGTTCTTCAATCGCGACTTTCAGCGTGATGTCGAATTGCTGTGCCTTGCCGGCCATGACTTCGACGTCCGCGTTTTCAAACATCGCGAAGCCTGCATTGACCGCGCGCACGGTGTATTTGCCGGGCGTGAGTCCATTGATCGTGTAGGCGCCCGCGTCGTTGGAAACGACTGTCTTCTCCACACCCTTCCCGTCAATCGCCGTCACGCTTGCGCCGACGATCGCGCCGCCCAATTCGTCGAGCACCTGGCCTCGCAACGAGCCCGGTCGTTGCTGCGCGATCAGTGCGCCAGGGAGGACCAGGCAAAGGGCGACAGCTGACATGATTTTCTTCATTACGAAGCTCCTCGACAGGTAATGGGCGCAAAGATAGACCTAGCCGCGGACTACACGGATAAGCTCGCGGATTGTACCGAAATGTGCCGTAAAGAGTCTGTCAACGGATTGTAAAGTTTTGTCAGTTCTGTAAAGTTTAGGATTGACACTTCTTTACTTACGAAAAGCCGCGGTTCCTGTAGGATCTTCGGCGCTTGCCTTCGTCATGTGTATGTCTTTCAATCTGGCTGAGCAAACAATGGAACGCGTTCTGGTAATTGACGACGACGTCGGCCTTTGCGAGCTGGTCGGAGAATACCTCGGGCCGGAAGGCTACGAGGTTGAAGCGATTCACAACGGCGAGCGCGGCATCGATCGCGCCCTTTCGGATGAACACGATCTTGTAGTGCTGGATGTGATGTTGCCGGGCACGAACGGCTTTGACGTGCTGCGGCGCATCCGCGCGCGATCTCGCATTCCTGTCTTGATGCTAACGGCGCGGGGCGACGATGTCGATCGCATCGTCGGTCTCGAGATCGGCGCAGACGATTACCTTCCAAAGCCTTTCAATCCTCGCGAGCTGGTTGCTCGTATTCGCGCCGTGTTGCGGCGCGCGCAACCCATTGAGTCAACTACTTCAGCGCGCGAAACAATTCGTGTCGGCGATATCGAAATGGACAGTAACACGCGCAACGTCCGCCGCTCGGGTGAAGTAGTTGAACTCACCGGTGTCGAATACGATCTGCTCGAAATACTGCTGCGCAACGCGGGCCAGATCGTGAAGCGAGAAGATCTCGTGAAGGAAGTTTTAGGGCGCGAGCTGTCGCCTTTCGATCGCAGCATCGACATGCACGTCAGCAACCTGCGCAAAAAGCTGGGCCACCAACTCAACGGTCTCGAAAGAATTAAGACCATCCGCGGCGTCGGTTACATCTATGGCGCCTCGACTGAGAAAGCCGAATGAAGATCCCGTTTCGCAGCTTATATCTGAAAATCTTCATCTGGTTCTGGCTTGCCATGATCATCATCAGCGTCGCGCTGTTTGCGGCGGTGGCGTTGACGCGTCCCACACCGATGCGGCGCTCGTGGCGTGATCTCGCGCAAGTTGGTCCAAACGCGCTGAAGGCGGCTGAGATCTACGAACAATCAGGAGCGGGCGCATTGACGGCAGCGCTTCAGGCGACGGAAAAAGCTTCGGGCGTGAGTGCGACTTTCTTCGACGAAAGCGGCAGAGAACTTTCAGGACGGGCTGTGCCGCCGAGCGCTCAGGAACTGCGCACGCGTGCGATGGAGAGTCGTGACATCGAATTCAACTTCGCAGTTGAAAACACGCTTGTCGCGCGGCCGGTCGTGAGCCCGAAGGGCCAGCGTTACGTCTACATCGCTCACATTCCTCGTCCGCCGTTTCAGCCCAGCTACCAGACGTTAGGCCTGCGTTTGCTCGTGGTGCTCGTGATCGGCGGCATCTTCTGTTTTTGGCTGGCGCGTTATCTCACGCAACCACTGCTGAAACTCCGCGCGACGACAAACGAGCTTGCCGAGGGAAATCTCGGCGCGCGCGTGTCGACGAAGCTCGCGAAGCGGCAAGACGAAGTTGGGCAGTTGGGCCGTGACTTCAATTCGATGGCCGAGCGCCTGGAGTCGATGGTCAAAGCGCAACAACGACTGCTCGGCGACATCTCGCACGAACTGCGTTCACCCCTCGCGCGACTCGGCGTTGCGCTCGGTTTGGCGCGACAACGTTCCGGATCGGAAGCGAATGGAGCGCTCGATCGTATCGAGCGTGAGTCAGAGAATCTCAACGAGATGATCAGCCAGTTGCTGACGTTGACGCGTTTGGAAAGCGGGACGGATGGGCGGAAGCGAACTGCTGTCGATCTCGCTGCGCTCGTGCGTGAAGTTGCGGACGATGCTGATTTCGAAGCGCGCAGTCGGAACCGTGCGGTGCAGGTGGTTTCGAGTGATAACTGTTCGATCAAGGGCGTCGAGGAGTTGCTGCGGAGTGCGGTTGAGAATGTTGTGCGCAACGCGGTGCATTACACGCGCGAAGGGACGGCGGTTGAAGTTGCGCTGCGCAAGCAGAACGGCGGTGGGGACAACTTCGCGGTGATAAGCGTGAGGGATCGTGGCCAGGGCGTTCCCGACGAGGCGCTCGAGAAGATCTTTCGTCCGTTCTACCGTGCTGAAGATGCGCGCGATCGACAGAGTGGCGGTGGTACTGGCCTCGGCCTCGCGATTACGGAGCGCGCCGTTCGCATGCACGGTGGTTCGGTCCAGGCGGCAAATGCCGCGGGCGGTGGACTGTCAGTGGAGATGAGATTTCTTTTAACAGGATTACAGGATTTACAGAATTAACACGATAATCTTGTTCATCTTGTTAATCCTGTCATCCTGTCCCTTCTTCTTTTTAACTGCAGCTCGACAAATCTAATCATCAACACCCAGATCAACGCGGCCGTGAATCCCGCGATTACGTCGGTGGTGTAGTGCACGCCCAGGTAGATCCGCGACAGTCCGATCAGTAAAAACATCGCGGTCGCGACGATCCAGATTATTACTCGCACACGCCTGCTCTTGATGCGCGCGGTGAGGAGTGCGGCCAATGCACCAAAGAAGCATGCACTCATCAACGAGTGTCCGCTCGGAAAACTGTACGTCTCGGGAGGTGAAAGATTAAAAAACGGAACTGGCCGCGTGCGCTTGAACGCCAGCTTGAGCGTCATATTCAACAACGCGCCGCCGAGCATCGTGAGCGCAAACAGTTTTGCTTCGTGTCCCAGCTTGCGCATGAGCAGGCGTACGACGACGGCGATCGAAGCGATCGTGAGCGCCAGCGTCGAACCGACGAAAGAAAGACCGCGCATGATGGTGGTGAGTACGGGCGACGCAAGCTGATGGACCGCGGCGCGTGTGACTTCGTCAAAGTGCCGCGTCTCACCTTCGAGAACTTCGTCCGCCAGCCAGCCAAAGAAAATCAGCGCGCCAATCGCGGCCGCGAGACCAAGCAGGAGTGATAAACTAATAAACTGATACCAACGCTTTTGGCTGGCGGTTGTCGACATGGTGTTATTTGAAAGATGATTTGCAAGATTTATACAGATGCACAAGAGCTACTTTAAAACTTCGAAGTAGGTCCACTGCGTCGCGGTGCGTTTGGTTATCTTGTCTTCGACGACGATCTGAAGCGCGTACTCGCCGGGTGTGAGTGCGGGCCCGAGTTGCAGCCGTGCGCCGCTCGAAATGCGTTGGAGGTCTGTCTGGCCCTTGGCGTCGATGTCGATTGGATCTGAGCTGTAGATCTTCGTCGCATCTCGAAACACAAAAGTCCTGGTCGTCAACTGCGGCAAGCTCTTCTTCTTATCGACGCCTGCATTGTAAATCGTGTACCCAAACACCAGCGACACGCCCTGCTGAAAACGCCGCAATACAAAACTCTTTTGCGAATCGTCATCCGACGCACCTTCCGGCGTCTCTGAGTGCAGCAGAATTCCCGAGAGCGCAAGCTCGCCGCTCTTCAAGTCCGGCACATGGATGAACTGCCCCGACGCACCGACGCGTTGCGACGCCGCATCTCTCACGCCGACGCGCAAGTGAAACGGCCCGGCCTGTTTCAACGGCAAATCGAATCCATAAAAAACACCTTCACGCAGCGCGCGATCGTAGGGTTTGCCGCGCAGGCGCACCACCGCATTTTGATCCTGCTTGTGAGCTAGCGATCCATTCGCGCCAAACAACACTGTGCTGAGATCGAGTTTCGCGGTATGTGTGCCATCAGGTTCTTCGGCAAACGTCAGGTCCTTCGCATCGAGCGCAAGGAACACGCGTAGCAACGAACCGCGCGCCGGATCGTTGACGAAGAAACTCGTCAACTGCACGTGCGCATCGTTCGCAGCAAACGGAGAAACGAGCGCGCGCGTAAGTCGATCGGTCAACACCGGTTCGCTCGCTCGCGCGTCGGCTTCGGTGACGCCGTAAAAGCCCGCGCGCGTGCGCACCGTGAAGCCGTCGCGCTTCAAGCGCGCTTGAATAGTGTGAAAGCGACGATCGAAAGTCGTGCTCGCGGGACGATAGCCGATCAGGTAATAGCCGCTCTGATCTTCAAATATCCGCTCGAGCCCGAAATCGTTTTTGTTCCGTACGACGAACCCGCCGGTTTCTTTTGCAAGCACCTCCGCGCCGTCGGTGTTGCGACGCAGTTCGGCAGAGCGCGTGCGCATCAGTCTCGACAACGTATCCTGCTGGTCGGCTTTCACCGCGCCGCGAGCCGCAACCGGCGGAAATGAAATCTCGTCAGCAGCCGTGGCTCCGGTAGCTTGCAGTCGTTGCGAACTAACTCCGTAAATCACAACAGAACTACGAATCGCGAGTTCGGACAGACCGTGCAACCCATCGGCGTAACTCGTCGATTGCGTCCAAACGTCGATGATGTTCGCCCTTTCTCTCACGGGTCTTTTGAATCCAAAGTCAGCGGGCGCGAGCTCCTGGTCCTGTATCGGCAAGTTGTCGGAGATAACCATCATCGACTTCCGCCCGGGCAGCTCGCGCATACCTCTCAAAATAAAACGAAGCGCGTTGATCGAGTAGGTGACTGAACTGCCAACTGAGCATGCGTTCGATTCGTTGGCGGTCGTGGGCCGATCGATTTGGCTGCTGCCGGGTGATCTGTCGGCGGGTATGCGGCTGTTCAACTGCCGCTCCGGTGCATTGAGTACGATCAACGATCTCTCGGGCGTGAGGACGCTTGCGCCCACGCGACTACACGGGTTCCACTTCAAATCCGAGATCGCGCTCGATAGCACACGCGGATCGGAAGTGAATTGTTGTAGCGCCCCGACTTCTCCACCGGTGCGAATAATCGCAATCAGATCGTTTGGCCGCAGGTTCTCGCTCAGGAACTTGCGCAAGTACGTCCGCAGATTGGCCATACTTTGAAATGACATGCCGAGATCGTCGACGACGATCGCTACTGTTCGTTTGATGTCGCGCGGCAGTGGCGGCTTGGGAATTACTGGTCCGCTGCTATCGTTCTTTGGCGCGGCGTTCTCTGTGCGTGAGGTATTAGTCGAAACGTAAGCAAAGTTTGTGATGGACTGGCGGTGACCGTCTTCGAGTATCTCGAAGTCTTCGGGCTTGAGATCGATGATCTGCTTGCCGTCTTTCGTGACGACGACGTCGACCTGGACCAGGTTGGTCGTGATGCGAACGACGTCGGGTTCCTGCTCCTGTCCGCGCAGGTTGAGCGCGAAGCAGAAAAGCAACAGACAGGCAACGTGATATTTCGTAAAGCCGTGCATACGTCAGGGCGTTTTGAAAGGATATGCAAGATTTTCGCACGTATGCTATCGCTTACGGGCCTTCTTAGCCACCTTTTGCGGCTTCTTTGCCGATTTCTTCGCCGATCTCTTTTTAGCGACCCGCGGTCTCTCCTCTTCCGCGACGGCAGCCAATCGCTCGTGCGTCCTAACCCTGTCCCAAAGCCGGTGCCGGCTGTGATACTCCTCACGCTTATGCGCGGGTGTGGAACTGATCGTGCTCGCGAGATTGCTGATCTGATTCAGCACCGGTGTATTCGCGCCCAGGTTGCGCAAGTGTTGCTCCAACTCGCCCAACTCCTTCACTGCCTGCTTCTGCCGGTCCAACGCCACGAGCGAATCCACTCGCTGACTTACAAGCTGCCGGTAACTCAGATTCAAAGCCTTCTGCTTCGTCTTCTGAAAAATGTTGACCGCCGCGTCAGTCAGCTTCAACGCCTCTTTCGGTTCAGCTTTATACGCCCGGCTGAGTTTTAACTTCTCCTCGCCAGTCTCTTCAAGATGAAAGAACGGCTGCGTCAAACCATTCGCGACCGTCATCGCGAGCTTCGCCCCCAGCAGGCTGTCTTTGTGTTCCTCACTCATCTCGCGCAGCAGATCGAATCCTTTTTCCAGGTGCGGCGAGCGCGAGCCGTCGAGATACAAGTTCATCCCCACTTCGTACGAGAAATAATCCTGCGCGGTGCGATCGAGCTGCCGCGTCAACGGCGTGCCCACGCGCAAACGGTGAACGTTCGAAGGTATCAACAGATCGCCGCCGCCCTGGTACAACGCTCGCACGAAATACTCGCCCGGCTCGTCAAAATAAAACCCGTAACGGCCGTAACTGATCGGCACTTCCTCACTGTAACGATCCGGACCAGGCTGCTCATCGGGAAACAAAGGCTGCAACTGCTTCGGACTCGTGTACGCCAGCTTGCACATCACCGGCGCATACTCGACGATGCGACCGTCAGGCCGGCGAATGTAAATCACGATCCCGCCGTATTCGGGATGCAGGCGCGAGTCCAACGTGATCGGCATGTCCGAAAACAAATTTCTCAGCCGCAGTTCGATCGCAACCGGTTCCATGAACTCGAAGTACTCTTTCGAACGAATCAACAGTTCGATTGGTTGTTCTCCCTCGACACTCGCCATCGCTCCCGGCGGTGCCGCAAGGTACTCCGCGCCCGGCGGCGCTTCGAGATGACCACCTGACGCCCACGGATCTCCGCCCATGATCACGGACGAACGATCCCCATGCCGCAGGTGGATCAACTCTTCGTCGTCAAACCTGAACATGAAGTTGGACCAGAAGCTGTTTGCGCCGTTCTGATTGTCGTAACGCCAGTCGTAATTCATCCACGACAGCGCGTCCGGCCGGTTCTTGTCCCACGAATGAAGAAAGTTGAATGCGTGACCTGCTTCGTGCACCCACGTATAAAGAAACTGGCGCATCGACGCGGCCTGATCGGCGTTGGCCGGCGCTCCGTCCACCAGGTTGTCGAACCACTCGTGCTTGCGAAAAACTGCAAAGCCCTGCCTTTCGGGCGCCTTGCCTGCGCCGCCAAAGGTCGCGGCCGCGTCGAACATGATGCCGCCAACTGACGGCTCTTCATAACTGCCCGCGAGGATGCCCCACATCTCCCACTTGGGCCATGAACCACCGATCTGGCTGAAGTAAGTCTCCATCGCATTGTGCAGCTCGGCGTCCGACCATGTTTCAAACTCCGCATCGCTGTCGTCGATGACGTTCGACGTGGGACGAATCTTTACCTGGACGCCTGCTTCACGATAGGCCTCCTCGATCGTCAGCACTCGTGCCGGAAGGCCGGCGGGTTTAATCGGATGGCCATCGGTGTTCCACGTAGGCCGCACCGGTGGCGCGTTTACCGATTTGCAAACGTCGATCTCGAGATTCAACGAGCGAAACGAATCTGACTTCTTCGTGCAGTTGTAAACAGCAGCTTGCCCGCCCGGCCGCGTAAACGTAACGATGCACGACGGTGTTACGCCGGATTGCGGCGTCGCCATCGTGATCTTCAGCGTGTTGGGTGGATGAATTCCTTTCCAGAAAGTCACCTTGCCGGTGATCTCCACTTTGTTGCCGACCGTCTTCACGATGGGGCGGTGAACGATCCACGATTCTCTGTACACGCGAGTCACTTTAGGCGGGCTGCCGGGCACGGAGATTTTATTTAGCTGGTAGAAATCACCACTGACTCTCTTCATCACTGGCGAGTTTGCATACCGTTTATCGACGTCGATGCGCAGGTCGAGAAAAGCGAGGCCGCTCGTGGGCGCGGTCATTTCGCCTTCGTACTGTCCGCTAATGCTTGTTGGTGCCGTTGCTGCGGTGCTTCGCTTGGCCATCTAAACACCTCTGAGAATGGATTGATGATGACTGAGGAGTGGGCTGCGCGTTACGCGTAGCCGAAACGTGTCTCGGATGTGATGATCTTGATCTGTCCGTTTTGAATCGATATTCCCAGGTTGGGAGTAGTCGACGCTTCAACTGAGAATGTTTGCGACAGGTTTTTAGTTGGAATTTTTATCTCGATGTTGAGCGTGCCGTCGGGCACCTCGATTTCAGTGGAGAGAGCCAGACCAACAACACGGCGGCTCGTGACTCCCTCCCCTCGCAAAACGGTCCTGCCGTTAACACGAATCTCGACGGCGTCGCCGGTAAATCCTTCCTGAAGATCAAGACGCATTTTGGGCATGCCCGAATCATACAGTACCTATCGGCAGATCACGCAGGTGAACTGTGCGATCTGCGGATAGCTCATCTACTGCTCGATCAGCTGGATCTCACCCACGACTGGTCGGGCCGTCGCCTCAACTTGATCGGCAGGAGCGATCGTCAACGTTGGCGTTGCAGTGAAACGTCCTTCACTCACCAATCGCTTCGCGAGATCCGTGATGTCGAAACTAAAAAACTTCTGCTCCGCGTTGGCGGCCGCTGAGCCGTGACCGCCGTGCGGAACCGCATCGAAAAAGTGAATGCTGCCGATCTTGTGTGACTCGGCCGCCGAACCCGTTGCACCTTCCGGCAACTCGAGAAACACATCGAAGAGCGTTCCCGGCGGTGCTTGCGCGTTCAGGTTTCTTATTACGAGGTACAGCCTTCGGTTTGGTCCAAGATTTCTAACCATGGTAGGCAGATCCTGCAAACCAGCGGCTGTACTCGGCGGCGCTGCTAAGTTTGCTCTAACGGGATTACTGCCCAACTCCATCGCGGACGCCACTCTCGCGCGCATGCGCGGTGGACCAGTTGCCGTTGCACCCGGCGGGCATGCGGGAACCGTAGCGAGTTCTTCGTATCGATAACGCAGCGGCATGATGTTTCTGAAGTCTCTTACTCTCACCGAGACCCTGACGCCGTTTTCATCCGCGAAGACAAACTGCTTGTTGAGCCATGCGGCGGTGTTGGGGTTCTTTCGATTGGCGTCGTTCCAGCTTGCCCAGAGTCGATCGATGTTGCAGTGATGTAACCAGAAGATCGGATCGTTCGCCGCCCACGGTACGCTTCCCATGCCGACGTTGTTGCCGACGAGAACGTGGATCGTGCCGTGCAGGTTGAAATCGAGGTTCATGTTGAATCCCTGAACTGCGCCGACGCGTGAATACGAACATTGCGCAAGCGAGTTTAGATTCAACGAACCCGGACTACTCTGATCGATCGGATTACCGGCATTCACCGATACGCGCCGGTTTTGGCGGAACAGTGGATTCGACGTGTTTGCCGGGTTGAGGAAGCGATTCGGGAGGCGTGGCCCCGACGGCGACGAGGCATTTGTGTAATCCCAGTACGGGAGCGCAAAACTCGGGGTGTTGGTGACCTTCTGAACGATGCGTTCGAAGAAGAACAGGTACATGCGATGCCAGGGCAGGAAGAAGTCTTCGATGTCAGTGGGATGATGCGCCTGGCAAGTGTCCCACGTCTGCTGCGCGAGTGTTCGTTGCGCGCTC
>JBKPPH010000230.1:0-6981 GCA_046733535.1 Acidobacteriota bacterium | reverse complement strand
GAGCCGCAGAGCTCGTCGGAGAAGTTTTTTCTGGTGGCGGAACGGTTGGAGGAGAAGTTGGGACCAATCCTGTTTCAACTCCCGCCACGTTGGAAGTTGAATACCGAACGCCTCGCATCGTTTATCGAGTCTTTGCCTCCCCAGCATAAATATGCGTTCGAGTTTCGCGATGAGAGTTGGCTGGTTCCCGAAGTGTACGCGTTATTGCGGAAGCACAACGCGGCGTTCTGCATACACGACTTTGCGGACATGAAAATACCTAATGAGGTCACCGCGAAGTTTGCTTACGTTCGTTTTCACGGACCGACGAGCGCGAAGTATTGGGGAGAATATTCGGACAGCCAGCTCCAAGCGTGGGCTGACGAGATGGCACGGTGGCCGGTATCCGCAGTCTACGCTTATTTCAATAACGACCCTGGCGGCGCGGCGGTGAGAAACGCATTGACTCTCAAAACACTCGTGAGCAAAAACGCAAAAGTTGAGCATTAACTGACACGAAACATTTCGAACAAGGGGAAATCATGAGTTCAAATCAAACAGGCAATCGACCACTGGCGCTCGTTACAGGCGCATCAACCGGCATCGGTTACGAGCTTGCAATCTGCTGCGCTAAAGAGGGATTCGATCTGCTCGTGGTAGCAGACCAGCCTAAGATCAATGAAGCCGCGACACAGTTGCGGAACTATGGAGTCGACGTTGAAGCGGTGGAAACTGATCTCGCCACGCGCGAAGGAGTGGAGGAGTTTTACCAGGCCGTGAACGGAAGGCCGGTAGACGCGCTGCTGGCGAATGCCGGACATGGCCTCGGCGGAGCTTTTCTAGATCAGGATTTTGAGGATGTTCGACACGTGATCGATACGAACATCACGGGCACGATTTACCTGATTCAAAAAGTCGGCAGAGACATGAGAGCGCAGGCTCGCGGTCGCATTCTGATCACCGGCTCGGTCGCGGGGTTCACGCCCGGCACCTTTAGCGCTGTTTACAATGGCACCAAGGCCTTCATCGATTCGTTTTCGTTTGCGTTGCGCGCGGAGCTGAAAGACAGCGGCGTCACGGTCACGTGTCTGATGCCGGGAGCGACGGAGACGGAGTTCTTCGAGCGCGCGGGAATGGAGGACACGAAAGTTGGACAGTCGGAGAAAGATGATCCGGCCGATGTCGCGAAAGTGGGTTTCGAAGCGATGATGAAGGGCAAAGGCGACGTGGTGAGCGGGTTCAAGAACAAAGTGATGACGACGGTTGCGTCAGTCACGCCCGCGGGCGTGCTTGCCGAGCAGCATGGGAAGAAAGCGAAGCCCGGATCCGGGGATAATTAGACAGCATTTCCAAGATAGGATTCATAAAGTCATTTTGAAAAATCTTGTCAATCCTGTCCCGATTACCGTAGCGACACGCGCGCACCGGCTCGAAAGAGCACTGGAGGCCCGACGGTTAGCACCGGCGTGCTGCTGATCTGGTAACGGCTGCCCGTCAGATTCTGAAAGGCTACGAACAGCCTCACGTGCTCCGAAACTGATCGAGAAAGATCCGCGTCGAGCGTGAAGAAGCGCTCGAGCGGCAGCGTGTTTTGATCGTCGTCGAACTGCCGGCTCACAAACCGGCCTTGCGCGCCCGCGAGCCAGCTCGCATTCGTGTAACTAACCTGGAAGTTGAACTGGTGCCGCGGGACCTGCGGCACCAGCAGCCCCTCCAAACTCCTGTTCGCCGGAAAACGCAGCACAGTGCTGTCCGTCAATAGGTACTCACCGGAGACTTCCCAACGCCGCGCCAGCGTCATGACCGCGGAGAGCTCGATCCCTCGCGCACGAATCGCGCCGAGGTTCTGTCGCTGACGTGTGATGAGCGCCGGCGTGGTCGAGAGTGTGACGTTCGCGACGGAATCGTCGATCTCACTCCAAAAGAAATTGCTACGCAGAAAAAGCCGCTCGCCAAACGTTTGTAGACCAACGCCAACATCGCCGCCGGTCAGTCTCTCCGCACGCAACGCAGCATTCGCATTCGTCACCACATTGCCGACACGGAAGTTCCGATAAAGCTCGTTGAGAGTGGGCGCGCGAAACGCGCGATACGCCGAAGCGCTCACCGAAATACCTTTGTCGAATCGCTTGATCAGCGACACGCGCGGGCTGAATGCCGTCTCGGATCGATCCGCAAAGTCATTCAGCGAACGCACGCCCGTTACCGGAATTCGGTTTGAGAACCCTCGACTGTTGAGCCAGCGATCGAAGCGTGCTCCGAAACTGAAGAGCCACGATCTCATTTGCACCGAGTCGTTCGCGAAGAACCCGAGGGATCTTTGCCGCCCACCAGCATCGACAAAAGCCGTGATCCGCGAATTGTTGAAGGTCGTCTCCTCGCTGTGGCCGCGCACGTCGCGACCTTCGAGACCTGCTGAGATCGTCTGGTAGCCGCCGAGTGTGCGCCGCCACTGAAACGCCAGCCCGGCCTGTTGCGATGGATTGCGCTGCCGGTTGGTTAACGACTCTGACTCACGATCCGCGGCCACCGCTGAGAAGTTTTGGTTGAAGTTCTCGCCGGACCCGTAAAGCCGAACTGAAAAGTCGCCCGCGTCGGGAGGAGACCAGTCGGTTCCGAAATCGATCGACCAGATCCGTGTGTCGTTGATTTGAACCGGCGTGCCGTTGTCTCGACTCTCGCCAAACGAACTCAAACGCACAAACGCGTGACCATCCGGACCGAGCGCTCTTGAGAGTGTCATCGAACCGGTGAGATCCGCGGTGTCCGCGTCAGTATCGACACGGCCACGCTGGTCCTCGGGCACGAGCACATACCCGCCGGTGCGCAGCGCCTGCCCAGCGGCGTCGATGCCCCAACCGCCAAACAACTTCCCGCCGCTAAACGAAAGTGCTCCAGTCGCTTTGTTACCCGTGGAAGCGTCCACGTCCAGCGATCCGGTTGCTGGAGTCCGCGTCCTTATATTAATGACGCCGCCGAGCGCGCCACTGCCGTAAAGATCGGAAGTCGCGCCGTTATACACCTGCACGCTTTCGATATCTACGCGCGGCAGGCGGTTCCAGTACACCCAGCCGCCAAACGGACTGTTCAGCGGCACGCCATCCAGCAGCACGAGGGCGCGACTCGCCCCGTTTGCCCCAACGCCTCGGAGCGAAACACCTTGTGAAGTCGGATTCGCGGTGAGGCCTCCCGAACGTCGAAACAGCGAGAACCCGGGAACCTGTCGCAACACGTCGTCGATGGTCAGTGCCCCCGACAAATTTATCTCGCGCTGAGTGATCGCAAACTGACTCGTTGGCGTCGATGGGATTCGTTCGTCATCCGCCCTAACGAGAATTCTTTCAATCACGCTCGCCGGCTCGAGACGGATCTGAAGCGGTCCATTCGTCGCTTTTGGTACTTCGACTCTAACTGTCATAAACCCAGGCGAACTGATCGAGAGCGTCCCGTACGTTTCCGTACTCAACACTGTAAAATTTCCTGCGCCGTCCGTCGTGGTCCGTACAACCCTTCCGCCTGCTTCAAACTCAACTGACGCTCGAGCGACGGCTGCACCATTCGAATCGGAGACGCTGCCCGAGATCTTTTGCTGAGCTGCGCTCGTCGCACTCAAGGCGAGCACAAGGCCCATCGCCCACACCCAGCTTTGTCGGCTTTTATTACACCGGCACAAGAATGCTGTTCTGTTTCTCACTTGCGAGATAAGTCTACTCGGCGCGTTTGTACTCAAGCGCTCAAACAAAGCAACGATAATACCTGCGTCTACTCACACTGGACCATCTCCGAAACGAATTGCACGGCTTTTGTATTAACTTTGGTGCAACACCTACTTTAACGAGCCCAGGGCAGTAAAGTTGAAACCAAAATTGCGACTTAGTTTCGGAATAGCAACCGCGCTCGCTTGCGCGTTGTTATTGCTTGTCGCTGCCTGCACGCGTCGTGACTTACAGCCGTCGCCGAGCGGCCAAAACCGAGTGCTCACGGCGCCGACGGGGGCGAGTGTCGCCGCTGAACCCGAAGACGGGCAGTGGATAATGCCTGCGAAGAACTACGCCAGCACGCGTTTCAGCGGTCTTGAAGACATAAACACCGGAAACGTCGCTAATCTGAAGCTCGCCTGGTCTTTCTCGACCGGCGTGGTCCGCGGTCACGAAGCCGCGCCCATCGTGGCCAACAACACGATGTACGTGATCACGCCTTATCCGAACATAGTCTACGCGCTGGACCTGACGCAGCCGGGCGCGCCGGTTAAGTGGAAGTACGAGTCGAACCCGTTGTCGTCTTCGCAGGGAGTCGCTTGCTGCGACGTTGTAAATCGCGGCGTGGTCTATTCGGATGGAAAAATCTTTTTCAATACGCTCGACGACAACACCATAGCGCTCGATGCAGCGACGGGAACAGAGATCTGGAAAACAAGAGTCGGCGACATCAACCAGGGCGAGTCGATGACGATGGCGCCACTCGTCGTGAAAGGAAAAGTGCTGGTCGGTAACAGCGGCGGCGAGTTTGGCGTGCGTGGCTGGCTCACGGCACTCAATGCCGCGGACGGAAAGATTGCCTGGCGCGCTTATCATACTGGTCCTGACGCCGACGTTCTGATTGGACCAGACTTTCATCCGTATTACCAGCAGGATCAGGGGAAGGATCTCGGCGTCACCAGTTGGCCCACCGACGCCTGGAAGATTGGCGGCGGCACGATGTGGGGCTGGATCTCGTACGATCCGGAACAGAACCTGATCTTCTACGGCACGGGCAATCCGGGTCCATGGAACCCCGATCAACGTCCGGGCGACAACAAGTGGACCAGCGGCATCTTCGCTCGCGATCCCGACACCGGGCAAGCGCGCTGGTTCTATCAACTCAGTCCACACGATCTGCACGACTACGACGGCATCAACGAACAGCTGTTGATCGACGTGCCCGTGAATGGTCAGATGCGCAAGGTGCTCGTTCGCCCGGAGCGCAACGGTTATGTCTACGTGATGGATCGCACGAATGGGCAGGTGCTTTCCGCGAATCCATTCGCGTACATCACAACCTCCCACGGCGTCGATCTGAACAGCGGGCGCATCATCTACAACGAAGAGAAGAAGACGCAGGTCGGAAAGGTCGTGCGCGAGATCTGTCCCGCGGCGCCGGGTGCGAAAGACTGGCAGCCGTCGGCGTTCTCGCCAAAGACAGGACTCGTTTATATCCCGCACCAAAACCTTTGCATGGACATGGAAGGGCTGGAGGCGAACTACATAGCGGGCACACCTTACGTGGGCGCGAACGTGCGGATGTACTCAGGACCGGGCGGCAACCGGGGAGAGTTTCTCGCCTGGGATCCGGTGAAGAACGAGAAGGTTTGGGCGCTCACGGAGAACTTTCCGGTTTGGAGTGGAGCGCTTGCGACCGCGGGAAACGTCGTGTTTTACGGCACGATGGAGGGTTGGTTCAAAGCAGTCGATGCGACGAACGGAAACGTGCTTTGGCAGTTCAAATGCGGCTCGGGAATTATCGGACAGCCGATTAGTTATCGTGGGCCTGATGGCAAGCAGTATGTAGCGATACTGGCGGGTGTTGGTGGTTGGTCGGGTGCGATTGTCGCGGGTGGACTCGATCCACGCGATGCCACGGCCGCGCTCGGATTCGTGGGCGCGATGGGCGATCTGCCGAATGCCACGACGAGGGGAGGCATGCTTTATGTATTCGCGCTTCCTTAGTCTGTGCCTCTGCGTCGCATTCTTTGGCGCGTGCGCAGAACACACGTCTCCGCCAACGACAACAGTTGCGACTCCGCCGACGGTTGAGCCGATCAAACGTCCAGCCGGCGTGCTGCGTGTCTGCGCCGATCCAAACAATCTTCCGTTCTCAAACGAGCGTGGCGAGGGTTTCGAAAACAAGATCGCGGAACTGTTGGCCCGTGATCTAAACGAACGCGTCGAATACACGTGGTGGGCGCAGCGACGTGGGTTCTTCCGCAATACGCTCAGGGCCGGCGTCTGTGACGTCGTGATCGGCGTGCCGTCCGCGTTCGAGATGGCTTTGACGACGAAGCCGTATTATCGATCGACGTACGTCTTTGTCTATCGCAAAGACCGCGGTCTCAACGTCAGCTCGCTCGACGATCCGATTCTCAAAACAGTTCGCATCGGCGTGCAGATCATCGGCGACGACTTCAGCAACGCACCGCCCGCACACGCGCTGAGCCGGCGCAACATCGTCGACAACGTCCGCGGCTACACACTGTATGGGGACTACAGCCAGCACGATCCGCCGGCTCGTATCGTCGATGCGGTTGCAAAAGGCGACATCGATCTCGCGATCGTTTGGGGACCGCTCGCCGGTTACTTCGCGAAGCAGTCGCGGGTGCCGTTGGAAGTCGTACCTGTGTCGCCGCAAATCGATCAGCCGTTCCTGCCGTTTGTTTTCGATATTGCGATGGGTGTGCGGCGTGATGATCAGGAGTTGAGAGATCAGATTGAACAAGTGATGCAGAAGCGGCATGCGGAGATCGATCGGATTCTTCAAGACTACAGAGTTCCAAGAGTCGATACGCAGGGAGGAGGAAGCGGTGTTTAGATGGGCTGTTTTTTGCGCCTTTTTGGTGGCTAGCCTCTTCTTGGCTTCGTGCAAACGCGAGCAACGGCAGTTTTCGCAACCGCCGTCCGCGTTCAAGTCCTACGACGTCACGATGAGCGACATTCATCCGGGCACGCCCGGCTTGCAGCAGCCCACACAGAATCCGTCTGACGAGCGCGCTTTCGATGTGGCCCAGGGCAAGCAACTGTTTACGCAATACAACTGCAGCGGCTGTCACTTCAACGGCGGTGGCGGCATTGGACCACCACTGATGGATGCGGTCTGGATCTACGGCGATCAACCGCAAAATATTTACTCGACGATCGTCGAAGGCCGGCCAAACGGCATGCCGTCGTTTCGTCAGAAAATTCCGGACAGCCAGATCCAGCAGCTCGTCGCTTACGTTCGCTCGATGAGCGGGCAGTTGCGAAAAGACGT
>JBKPPH010000229.1:0-5881 GCA_046733535.1 Acidobacteriota bacterium | reverse complement strand
TAGATCGATCGCACTTCCTCCCAGTCGCCGGTTTTCATTTGTTCGATGGCGCGGTCCATAGCGATTACTGCTTCGCCCATTCGACAGCGGGGTCGATCCATTCCTTCATTGGTTTGTACAAGATGGCATGGCCGATTCCGACCTTCAGGACTATCTCGTTGTGCCGGTTAAGTCCATGCGCCTTGTCGAAAAATTTTTGACACGTCTGCCCGAACTCATCTTTCACGTCGAAGATCGATAAGACGTTGCCGTACAAGTCGATTTGATAATTCTGATCAACCCAGTCGTTGCAGTTGGACATGATCACGAAGTTGACGTCTTTGTTTCGGAGCAGGGTTGACACACGCATCGCGATCAGCGCGCCCTTTGAAGCGCCGATAACCGTAATATGTGACGGCGGCACACCTGCGCTCATCAGAGTGTTCACTTGTTGGACCACTTTCGGCGCATACTGATTTACGTCTGTGTCTTTCGCGCGCGCCTCACTGATTACGGCAAAGCCTTTACTGGCTAACGTCTTCAATATCTCTTCGTATTCATACACACCATACCTCGGATCGGTTGGACGGATGCCCTGGTTCTCGATTATGCGCCCGTGCAGGTAGAACAAATACCTGGCTTTCGTATCAACCGTCGCGGGCACATCCTTGAGCACGACTCCTTCCGCGCCGGAATTATTCGAAGTTGGCGTGTTTGCACGTTGCTGGCTACAAGCAACCACCGATGCGAGCAATACAAGCGTGACTAGCTGCTTCCAAATCGAGATCGCAGCCGGCGAGATAAGTTTTCTGCGGCACTTGTCATCCGAGTAAGAGATCATCGTATCTTTTGGTCCGAGCATGAAAGTCTCCAGGGGAAGCAAAATTATTTGTTGAAAACTATCGAGAGTGTCGCTCAGCACGCATAGATTTTTCACTATCTTGTTCAATCATGGCAAATAGATAGACTGAACTCCTGCTTGCAAGTCAAACTTTGCGAGTTTTCGTCTGTCTCGCGCGATAACAAGCTAGTTTTCAGTAAATCTTAGACTGTCAGGACGCATCTTTAACGTGCCGGTGGTTGGAACCGGCTAGTTAAAGACAGGATCACGACAGGAAAGTGTCGACCCCGTTCGCTCTGGAATTTCTCGACGTAATGACTTAAAAATACTCCCTGGTCCAAAGTCTTCGTGAAGCTCACAAAGGAGAACCATGAGAATTAACTCTGCCGCAAAGCTGTGCGGGCTGTTTGCTGTTGTGTTTGTCTTCATCGTCAGCGCCTCCGGGCAGCAAAAACCCTGCCTCACGGCTTCGAAGTTTGGTCCCGATGATCAAATCGGCAATCTTAACTACGTCACACCCGCAAAGACTCTCGCTGCAACGAAGCTCGTCACCAAAGGCAAAGCTTACCGACTCGGCATCGAGACGAATAAAGACACGCCCGCTTATCCGCCCCGCACGTTCGCAGTCACGATAGTTCAGCCAAGCCAGGTCGCGGGCGGATCGCTTGGTCCAACCAAAACGACATACAACGACGACATGATTACGGGCTGGGCTGGCATCGGTTCGCAAATCGACGGCCTGGGCCACATCGGCATCGACTATCTCTACTACAACTGCAACAAGGCCGCCGATTTCGTGATGACTGACGGGCTGAGGAAACTCGGCGTCGAGCATGTGCCGGCAGTCGCCACGCGTGGTGTGCTGCTCGACATGGCCGGTTACTTCAACACCGACATCGTCAAAGAAGGAACCGCGTTCAACCGCGCCGAGATCGAAGGCGCGATGAAACGTCAGGGCATAACTTCGATCGAAAAAGGCGACGTTGTTCTGTTCTATACCGGCTGGCTGAAGCTGCTCGGCAAGGACAACAAACGTTACGGCTCCGTTGCACCGGGGCTCGGACGCGACGGCGCGAAGTATCTCGCGTCGCTGGAAGTGGCGATGATCGGCGCGGACACGTGGAGCTTCGAGGTAGTTCCGTTTGAGAAGGATGCTGGTATCTTTGAAGTGCACCAGATTCTGATTCCGCTCAACGGCATTCACGTGCTCGAGAACATCAATACGGAAGAGATGGTGAAGGACCAGGCGTGGGAATTCCTGTTCACCCTCGGTCCAGCGCGAATCACGGGCGGTGTGCAAGCGATCGTAAATCCCATTGCGATTAAATAGTTGTCCCACAGATCTGCTCTGCTCGGAGAGACTATGAAAAGACTGCTAATTCTCGCACTGCTTGTGCTGCAAGCGTGCGCACCTCGTACGCCATCAGATCAACAGCTCATCATGAAGATTCCTGCGTCGCCGTATCTCAATTACTCCGGACGAGACGATGCGTGGACCGGCGGAGTCAAGCTGATTCCGATCACGACGCCGAAGGGTGAGTTTCGCGTGTGGACCAAGCGGATCGGTAACAATCCGAAGATCAAAGTGCTGCTGTTACACGGTGGACCAGGCGCGACGCACGAATACCTCGAAGCGCTCGACAGTTACTTTCCGGCGATGGGCATCGAGTATTACTACTACGACCAACTCGGTTCGGCGTACAGCGATCAGCCGAAAGAGCCGGAGCTGTGGGAGCTGCCGCGCTTCGTCGAGGAAGTCGAGCAAGTGCGCCAGGCGCTGGGCCTCGACAACAGTAATTTCTATCTGTTCGGTCACTCGTGGGGCGGCGTGCTGGCAATGGAGTATGCGTTGAAGTACCAGCAGCATCTGAAGGGGCTGATCATCTCGAATATGATGGCCAGCGGTCCTGCTTACAACGAGTACGCGAACAAGGTGTTGATGCCGGCGATGGATCAGAAGGTGTTGGCTGAAGTCAAAGACCTGGAGGCGAAGAAAGACTTTGAAAACCCGCATTACATGGAACTGCTGATCCCTGCGCATTACGAGCATCACATTCTGCGCATGCCTTACGCGGAGTGGCCCGATCCGGTGAATCGCGCTTTCAAACACATCAACCTCGACATCTACATTCCGATGCAAGGTCCAAGCGAACTCGGCCTCAGCGGTAAACTCTTCAACTGGGATCGTACCAACGACCTATCAAAGATCGCCGTGCCGACACTCGTGATCGGAGCAAAGTACGACACAATGGACCCCGCCCACATGGAGATGATGTCGAAGAAAGTTCAGAATGGCCGCTACCTGTTCTGTCCGAACGGCAGCCACATGGCGCTCTACGACGACCAAAAGGTCTACATGGAAGGTCTGATCAAATTCATCCTCGACGTGGACCGGGGCAGTTTTAATCACTAGTCCAAAACGCTTTGCGACGAACAAGAAATCTCGTAAGCTTCCACCCGAAGCTGCTCCCAGTACCTTAACCAGCTTCAGCTCTTCAACTCTGACGCGCGGAGAAACTCACCAATGCCCGATCTGTCTCGCAGAACCTTTTTCAGAAACTCAACTCTGTTTCTCGGCGGTCTAGCCACTCAGCACTTGCTGCGGAAAACAGGTTTCAGTCTTATCAGCGCTCAAACGACTGTTAACCGGCCCTTCAGAATGTTGACTCTCGGAGATTCCGTCATGTGGGGCCAGGGCTTATTAGACAAGGACAAGTTCTCACATCAGGTCAAGCAATGGCTGGAACAGGATAAAGGAATCGCCGGAGTTGACCTGAAAGTTATGGCGCATTCCGGAGCAACGATTACGGTCGCCAGTAATCTGGATGATGACCCGACATTTCGTTGCATGGACGGCGAGATCAATCGATCGAATCCGACCATTATTCGACAGGTGCGTCTCGCCGCTGAAGATTATTGCCGCCAAAACATTCCTTTGGAAGATGTCGACCTCATTCTGCTGAACGGCGGCATCAACGACGTAAACAAGTTGACGATATTCGGTGGTCTTGAACTAAACAAGCTGAAAGTATTACGAGTCAAAACTTCCGTCGCGCAGATACAAGCGCTGGCGAGCACATACTGCGATATGGAAATGAGGAAGCTGCTTTCATACGTAGCTGCAACCTTCCCAAACGCCCGGATTGTGCTGACCGGCTACTTCCCTATCATCACGTGCGCCACTCCGCGTTGGGCATTAGCTTATCTGATCCTGCAAGCGCTCGGGCTCCAAAAGTTACCTCCAGAGAAGCTGGTTGAACTGATGGAAAAAGGAATTACTCAGAGCGACGAAGAGCCTGGCAACTTTTGCCAGGACCAGGATCTAGGCCCTCTTCATCGCAGACTCGCCGTGCTATCAGCGGCATGGCGCCGAGAGTCCGATGCCGCGCTTTGTAGAGCTGCGAAGTGGCTTAACGAAACCAGCCCGTGGGTGAGCCGGACTAATCCAACGACTCCTTGCGTTGTGCCGGGCAAACCGCCAGACGCCGTCGGTAAAAAGACGTTTGAGTTGTGTTCCGACCCTTTGCTCGCCGGTATGCCTATCTCACGAAATCGGCTCTTTTTCGCTCGACCGGAGTTCAATCAGGAAAACGGTTACGCCGCACCTAAATCATTCCTATGGAAACTCGTCCCCAATCCGAGCAATGACCCGATTCCCTGCGTCACTGGTGGTTTAAGACATGTTCAGGGCCTCGTTATCAACGAGGACGTGTTACAACAAAACCGTCCATGCTGGTGCTGCGAAGCGGGCGGAAAATTCCAGAATAATCTCGCGTGCATACGTGCGGGGGCATTTCATCCAAACGTCAACGGGGCGCTCGCGTATAAAGATGCCGTTGTGAAAGAGCTTGATAAAGTCTATGCAGACACCGGCTGGGCCAGTGTTCAATGGGGAACAGCACTGCCGTCATCCTCAGATCATCGGACAACAGGTACGACATGCACCGTCAACCCCTGTCCGAATTGATTCGTCTCTGGAGGTACTCGTATGAGCGTTTATAGTCGACGCACATTTCTCAAGGATGCAGCGATGCTGACCGCTTCGACTGCGGCGAGTCGCATCTTGCCCTCTTCGGTAAACGGAAGTGTTCACGCAGCAAATCAGCAAACGCCCGTTCCACCGTTCTTCGCGCACGCTAAAAAACTCGACGTAATAGCGCATCGTGGTGGTGACGATGAGTGGCCGGGCGAGACGATGTATGCGTTCAAACATGCAGTTGCGCTAGGTGTTGATGTGTTGGAGATGGATGTCTACAGGACTAAAGACCACCAACTGGTGCTGATGCACAACCCGACGGTCAAGGGTACGACTAACGGCAAGGGCCTGGTCAGCTTACACACAGTGCAAACTTTGAAACAGTTAAATGCAGGGTTTCATTGGAACAAAGGAGACGACGCCGGTAAGTTTTACGGAAAGAAGCTTGAAGATGTGCCGGCGGATATCAGGAACGATCTGACCGTACCGACGTTAGCGGAAGTGCTCACCGAGTTTCCTACAGTACGTATGAACATAGAAATGAAGCCATCCGTTCTTTCCCCAGTCGAAACACTATGTGGCATGATTAAAGGTAAGTTTGAAGATCAGATCCTGGTGGCTTCATTTTCTCACCTTTATCTGAGCAACTTTCGGAAGTTATGTCCCCGCGTCGCCACTTCGGCGTCCGCCTTGGAATTGATAAATTACAAACACTTAAACAAGCGGCCGAATGCAAGTGTCATACAGATCACGCCCGAGTTAGAGTTAGAGATGAAGAGACTTTCGAAGGCAAAGATAACTGTCCCACTGCTGGACCGGCCGTTCGTCGACAAAGCGCACAACGACGGGTTCAAGGTTCATGCGTGGACCATCAATAACACCGATGAGATGAGGCGTGTAATAAACATGGGCGTGGACGGCATCATCACGGATTGGCCAAGTGGTTTGCTCTCAATACGTGACAAACCATCCAAGTAAAATCCCGTCATCCTATTACCGAAACGAATCGGTCGCCAGGATTAGCGCATCCGCGATGCCGCGTTCGGTGGCGGCGTGGCCGGCGTCGGGGATAATCTTCAGTGTTG
>JBKPPH010000228.1:0-8258 GCA_046733535.1 Acidobacteriota bacterium | reverse complement strand
AGTTTCGGGTTGACGAAGACACAAATGATTAAGCGTTGGAGTTTATGTGGCGGGATTGAAAAGAGAAGCAAACCATGAACGAAACGAATTTACCGCCGGCGGGATGCTTCTCCTGCTTTCGGTAACCCGGCCAGGTCCGGATACTTCCTCCGACCTCCGTGGCTTTGCGACCCTCGTTCACACGAGGTGTGCCTTTATCGTTTCAGGTGCTGCTTCAAATAACTGCGGGCGGCGGATCGCTGCCAGCCCGTAGAAAAACTAGCAAGCCCCGATCAACCATGTCAACAACATTATTCTCGAGGGCATGGTCCATCCGGATTCTGCCTTGCCGCGACATGGCAGGATCCTGCCAAAGAGTTGTGGCTAAACATCAACCCGGCCTTTGTCGCACGTCTTGATCAGACGGGCGGCCACGGAGTGCCGCCCCTACAATTGTCCCTTGAAAACGCGGCATCAGGGTGCGCAGCGCCGAAGGCGCGACATAGGGTAGCCAGGGGCAAGCGCTGAGCAGAGCGAAGCGCTCGCCCCTGGTTAGCCCGTAAAATTTTGAATAGAGCACTGAAAGTGCGAAATATCAACGCTCATTAACTGCTTATCCCGCTCTTTCAGAGCTGCGCTGGATCATCTGTTGATCCGGGGGCGAGGTGCTTCGCTCTGCTCAGCGCTCGTCCCTGGCTACCCTATTCGCGCCTCCGGCGCTGCGCACACCGATGCCGAGTTTTCGTATTCAGATCGTACAGGACGATTCAGAATGTTTCAGTAATTCTTCGCAAACCTGCCCTGAATTCATCCCTCCCTGTCGGTATCCTGCTTGCTTTCCCTTGCACGGGGAAAACCAACATGAGAATTAATTTCACTGCCCTTCTCGCGGTGCTGGCACTGGCGATCGCCGTGTCCGCGCAGGATGGCTCGACAGTAAAATCAAAACAGCAACCAACAGCCACTTTATCCGCCCACGATCGGCAGATCGTCGATACGTTTGAGCAACGAGTGAAGGAATACGCGAAGCTCCGCGAGGACCTGGAAGCGCAAATGCCGAAGCTCTCAAAAGAGGCGCGACCGGAAGAGATCGAGCTTCACAAAAAACAGTTTCAGGAACGAGTCCGGGCCGCACGCACAAGTGCGAAGCATAGCGATGTATTTACACCCGACGCGGCGAACCTCATTCGCGCGATCATAAAAGACGAGTTCAAGGGCCGAGATAGAGCCGAGCTCCGCAAAGACGTACTGAAAGAGGCAGACACGAAGGCGGTCCCACTCCGCGTCAACTACCCTTATCCGGAATCGGAAGAGTTGTTGGAAATGCCGGCCACGCTTCTGCAGAGACTCCCACAACTGCCGAAGCAAGTTCGTTATCGTTTCGTCGGACAGAACCTGCTGCTCGTCGATCGTGAGAACGGGTTGATTGTCGACTACATGACCAACGCATTACCGTAACCAGAAGTGAGAGAGTAACTATGAAACGGCTTATCGTCACAATCGCATTCGCACTAGTATTGACTGTCGGCAACGTCAGCGGTCAGAACGGATCGTCTCCGGCGAAAAACGGGAATGCCGCATCAGGCGCGCCAGTAACGCTCAGTCTTCCCAACAAGGAAGGCGACGTTCGCTTCCTCGTCGTTGGCGATACAGGAACAGGCGCCGAAGGGCAATACGAGCTTGCCAAAGTCATGTTGCGTTACCGGCAGGTGTTTCCATTCGAGTTTGCGCTGATGATGGGCGACAACTTGTATGGCGGCGAAAAGGCGGTCGACTATCACAAGAAGTTCGAGGACGTTTACAAGCCTCTGCTGGACCAGAAAGTAAAGTTCTACGCCGCGCTCGGGAACCACGATGAATCAAATCAAAGGTTCTATGAATTCTTCAACATGGACGGGCAGGAGTATTACCACTTCAACAAAGGCAACGTCAGCTTTTATGCCTTGAACAGCAATTACATGGATGCGAAGCAGGTGAAATGGCTGGAAGAAAAACTGGCGACTGACACTGCTGAGTGGAAGATCGCTTTCTTTCATCACCCGCCATATTCCTCAGGTGAAGCGCATGGCTCCGACACTAAATTGCGTGAAGTGGTGGAACCGATTTTTGTAAAGCACGGCGTCAACGTTGTCTTCACCGGGCACGAGCATTTCTATGAACGAATAAAGCCGCAGAAAGGCATCTACTATTTCATCTCCGGCGCTGGTGGGAAGTTGCGCGAGGGCAACGTCAAACAAACGTCGCCGCTGACGGAAAAAGCTTTCGATAAAGACATGTCGTTCATGCTGATTGAAATCCATGATAAGCAAATGTACTTTCAGGTCATTTCACGGACGGGAGTAACAGTCGATTCCGGAGCGCTACCGCGCCTCGCGACTAAGAACCCAGCAACGACGTCGTCCGGCCGATGACGCGCGAACCTTGATCGCGTAAGATCACAATTCAAAACAACAACTCGAGCAAAGGAAATAGAATGTCGAAAATACGTACGCGCCATATCCTGGCTCTCGCAGTCATGCTTGTCTTCAGCGGTGGGACTATTGCTCCCACGTACGCTCAAGAAAAAGAGAAACCCGGCAAGACTGAAAAGTCTGAAAAGAAAGAGAAGAAAGAGAAAAAGAAAGCGCCGCAAGGTACGCCTGTACTCTGGCGAGAACCTACAGACATCGCATCGCGCGATCTTTTACTTGGACCAGGCGGAGAAGCAATGAAGCCTGATGTTTCGCGTCTCACCTTCATTCGAGAGGAGAAAGGCGGATACTCGAAAAAGTATCGCGTCAAAGATGCGCAGGGACGAGTGTGGGTGGCGAAGATCGGTAAGGAAGCACAGAGCGAAACCGCGGCCGTGCGACTCGTTTGGGCAGCGGGCTATGTCAGTGAGATTAACTACCTCGTGCCGCGCGTTACCATCGAAGGAAAAGGCACGTTCGAGAACGTACGTTTTGAAGCACGACCCAAGAACGTAGACCGCTGGGAGCAATGGTCATGGGAGAACAATCCTTTCAGCGGCAAGCGCGAGCTGCAAGGGTTGAAAGTGCTGATGGCGTTGATGGAAAACTGGGACCTCAAAGATGAGAACAACCGCATACTCGTGGTGAGTCACAACGGTGAGAACGAGCTTCAGTACATCGTCAGCGATCTTGGCACCACCTTCGGCAAGACCGGCGGACAGAATGGCCCTGTCTCTTTTTTCAAGAAAATCAAAGGCAGCCGGAATGAACCGAAAGACTATGTGGAAGACAAGTTCATCGATGCCGTAGACGGCGATAAGGTACGTCTCGATTACGACGGCAAGAATTCAGAAATGATGCGCAACATCACGGTTGCGGATGCGAAGTGGATCGGCGATGTGCTGTCGCGGCTGAGCGACGCTCAGTTAGAGGACGCATTTCGCGCCGCAAACTATAGCTCAGAGGAAGTCAGTATGTTGGCGAAGGCGGTTCGCAAGCGAATCAACGACTTGGTGAATCTCCAACCGCAGCCGGCGGTCAGCGGAAACAGGCCCCGCTAAATCGCCCAGCAGCCTTGCCTCAAAAGTCGGACGTCAGGCTCGGAGCTCGACGTCCCACTTTTGAGGCAAAGGATCCCGCTAAATCACACAGCCCCAGCCACAAAGAAGCGACGTTGTGTCCTTCGTTGTGGCTGTAATTTTTTTCTCGAAATCAAACCCATTCGCAGTTTTATCAAGGCAGGTGACGACCTCACCAGACTTTGCCGCCGACGCCGCACTGAAGCGTTAAGGTTTGGTGCTGCCGCCGCTCGCAGGGTAAGACCGGGCCTTGTCAAGGCAGGGGTGATTACCGCTCTTACCCTGTTAACTACCTCGACGCTCCGTAGTGGATCACCTTCACGCTTTCCAGCGTCACGAGACCATCCCCGATTAAACCGTCCAGAGTTGGCAGGAACGCTTCTATTTTCTCGAGACTGTCGGCGATCTCAACTACCATCGGCAAGTCTTCGGACAGCCGCAGGATCTTGGCCGTATGCAGGATGCTGTGCTTGCCAAACCCCATGACGCCCCGCAGCACGGTGGCGCCGGCAAGTCCCGCTTCACGCGCTTTCAACACAATCACTTCGTAGAGCGGTTTGTGGCCAACCTTGTCACTCTCGCCGATAAAAATTCTAAGCAGATAACCTTCTTCTGGAATGGTCATGCGATTACCCTTGCCAAGCTATAACCGAGCCACACAAGCGCCACGCCTAACAGGTTCGAAGCCGCAACATTGAGTAGCGCGAGGAACAGTTCACCGTCACGCAACAGTGTGAACGTTTGCAAGCCGTAGGACGAAAATGTAGTGAAGCCGCCGAGCAGTCCGATGAAAACGGCAGTCCGGAAGGCGGGACTAACGAGAGCGCGGTCATAGAAGAGGTAGAACAGAAATCCGATCGCGAAGCACCCGATCAAGTTGACGATCAACGTGCCATACGGGAATGTTTCACCGTAGCGCCTCGCGATGACGCCGGAAAGCCAGTACCGCAACAACGTACCGGTAAAGCCTGCAAAACCGATTGTAAGGAGTCGTGACAATAGGTTCATCTGCCACAGATTACACGGATTAAGGACCGATTGGTGCGGATAAAGACTGAAAGCGCGTCGAAATGTGACGCGCTGGTTTGACTCCGCGCCACCACGACTGCATAATGCCCCGCGGTCAATCCTTTCCCCTCCCGGCACTTTCCCCAACCGATTCGACCTACTACAAAACTTTCTCCAGATGGGTGACGGCCCATCAGCGCCAGCGTCTTCCCGCACGGAAACGTCGAGGCCTGTGTCTGCCGTTGCTCTCAGGGTAAGAGCGGGCCTTGTCTATAAGGCGGGGGTGATTACCGCTCTTACCCTGTTATTTTTCCGCTCTGACCTGTTTTTGTATAGACAAATCTCAAGAAGTCGTCTATAAGCTGCAATACTGGCCGCCCGTTTCCCTAAGCAAATCCGGCCAGATTTCCCCATGCCCTTAAGTCTCTGCGAACCCTTCGGGTGGTACCTGCTCATCACGTGTAAGAACTGCGGCGCGCGGCAGCCGATCCATCGCGATCAGTCTCAGGGTAAAGCCGCTCTTTTGCGAAGCTATACGTGGCGTTGCCTCGAGTGTAAACACACTGATACCTACGGTCCTCAAGAGATTGAACGTTATCAGCACGTAGTCGGCCGGCCGAAGGCGAGGAGCGACCGAGGATAACGCGTCTACTTTCCCTACTCTGAAATTCCGTCACTTGCACGCTGTCGTCGACTCGAGCTCTAGCTTTTCCGTGCCCGGCGACGCCCCGGCGTTCGCTTCTGCAGTAAGTCCCTGTGCCTCGTTTCCAGCATGTAGTTCAACGTCTGATGAGGTATGCCCAACCTGCGGGCGGCGTAAGTTATGCTCCCCTCTGTCGCGTCAAGCGCACCTTCGATAAGTTCATGCTCGAGCGCCTGCACTTCCTCGGTGAGCTTTCCACTCGAAACGGTGCTACGTCCCTCGGCTACAGCCAGGTGATCTCCGATCTCCTCAAACACGGCCAGGGCAGCATGTGCCGCCTGGTTTTTATTCCCTGCTTGCTCAGCCAACGTGACAGCGCGTCGAAAGGTGGAAAGTGCGATGCTGTAGTTTCCGAGACGCGCCAGCGCCCTGCCGTGTGTTACGAGTGCTTCTGCTAACAGACCCTGTCGATCGGTTTTCTCCAGGCTTCGTACTGCCGAGCGAGCAATGCGTTCTGCTTCCGCAGTCTGTCCTTGCTCCAGAAACACACAGGCGCGAGTCTCATCAACTTGCGCGACAGTGCTGGTGTCCTTCAGACCCACCAGAACACGGCGAGCATGGTCCAGGTGGGCGTGTGCTTCCTCGTGCCGTTTAATCTTGTAATAAAGAAATCCGAGATTGTTCTCCACGTTGGCGAGATAAGACCTATGCTCTGCCTGCTCGAAGTGATAACTTGCCGCGGCGTACTCTATCAAAGCCCTGTCGATGTATTCCGTTCGCTGCTTCGATTCCCACAGATTGCGCAAGACGATTCCGAGTGTAACGTGGTAACTACCCTTTAACGTCTGGTTGTTGATTTTTTGAAAGAGCGGCGCGCTTTTCGTCAGGATGCGCAACGCTCGTTCGTAATTGCCGGCGCCGCGTTCGACGATTGCCAGTCGCACAATCGCCTTTGCTTTTACTTCGCTTTCGGTCGTGAGGTGGGAGAGCGCTTCTTTTAAGAGATCCCTGGCCTCGTTGAGTTCACCCGTGCGCCAGTAGCAGAGCGCGAGTTCAACTTGTGCTTCGGCTATCTTCTTTTTATAGCGCTGCGACTCGAAGAGGGTGAGGCTTTCACTGATTAAGTTCTTGGCGGTTTCCTCTGTCTCTGCAACCTGATTTTGGTTTCCGATCGCGCCAGTCAGCACTCCCACACGCAGGAGCACTTCTGCTGCCGCACCTGGTTCTAAGCCGGCGACTTTAGGATGCTCGCCCACCCGTTGCCAGAACCGGCCCAGGGCCCTTCGTGCGTCCTCATATTCGCCTTTGTCTTCGAATTGTTTGGCGAGCTCGCACGACAGTTCCGCACGCCTTTCAACACTAAGCATCGGATTCTCCAAGTCGCGCAAAAATCAGGCCGATACGGTCATGTGAGAACCACGTTTCGCGTTGAATAAAGGGAAAGAAAATCACTAAGCGTCAGCGAATCTTACGCAGTCCATCTCGCTGTTGCAAGAAAGATTCAAAGCTGGTCTAGTCTCCTAAGTAAAATTTTTACATCAACAGGAGGCTTTTCACATGAAAACCTTACGCCAAGTAGGGACTGCAACGATCCTGACGCTGGCGCTTGCCATTACTGTTTTTGCCGGTGAGATTGATTGCCCAGGCAAGGTGACCCCTTGTTTACTGCCGCAGAAAACGGACACGACATCTACGACGACCGATGTCACAGACACGATCATCCTGACGACCGTTAGTTTGATCTACTAACGAAGTAGTCACCTGATTCAGTTTGAGCGCACTCGCTTCTCGCGAGCGGGTAGAGGTGTGTCTTGTTCAGGTAGAAATCTTACCTGGATCAGCAATCGGTTCACTTTGGTTGTGCGGTTGCGGGCCGATTTTGCGGCAGCTATAAGAGCGCACGTGCCGAAGTTCTCTGACTGGACAGAGCTTTGAGCATGTCCCCACCTGCCCAGAGTGGGGATTCGCGGGCGTCGCCTTCTGACTGAGGGGGCAGGCGACGCCCGAAACGTTTTACTTCACTATGCGAAATGCCGGAGACTCGAAGAGTGTGCTAGGGGTTTGTAAAGGGATCAACTGGACTATGCCTGATAATGGGGACCGGGGCTATGAGCACGCGGCGCGACTGACCGTTGAGCTGGTAGATCACGGTCACACGCCCGAGGAAGTGAGCGAGGCAGTTTTGGAAAGCCTCATTTTGATGGCAGCAAGATCGAAAATGGACATCTGGCACAGAGAGGCCGGCCTGAGCGTCGCATCACTCGCCGCGCTATACCGCTTGTATGAAACCGGCGCTGGTTATTGCCACTCCCGCGTGTATGCCTACTACGAACTCGGAAGAAAGTAATCGCGCGATATAGCTGGTCGGCTTGTTTCAAAAACAACTCTATGCTCTCGAAAACCGATTCAAGTTCTGACCCGAGGATGGCCTAGTAAGATTACTGCTGCCGATCAAAGCAAGGTCTTGACTCTAACATTTTGAATCACATCCACAAGACTGAGCGACTCAAACTTCTCACCCCAGACATCCAAAGTCGTTTGCTTAAGGAATTGTACGACAAGCAGATTCTTTGCTAGCTGCCAACGGTCTACCCGCTCTATCCCATAAAATACAGATTCAGCACGTCCGAACGCTGAGAAGTGATGCGCAGCACAAAGCCAGATATCCGAACGACACGGATCTGAATGATTGCCGGATCGATCGCCGCGTTTGACTGGACAATGGGCAAAGTCACGGATTCGATCGTGGGTAAGGTTCCTTATTACGCAAAAGCAATTTCGGTTGAAGACAGTTACGGGCCTTACATCAGATCAAATGATTGCCATCATCGATGAAGCGCGCACCATTGCCGCGAACATGCCTGAGTGACGAGGATATACTCTGATAACACGCTAAGAGTTGGGCGCGATTTGATTATTTTGGAGTTCCAGACGCGGATGTCCCGGCGCGTTGGGTAGTGGGGTAATGTTGTGGCGTTAAAGTTTCGCCGCGCGGCGCGCGGCAAGAGTTAATCGTTTACAGCCACGAAAGTTACTAAACCGGAGGCGTCATCGAAAACTACGCCAAGCCGACATTCCCAGAAATGACAACGTGCGATG
>JBKPPH010000227.1:0-7746 GCA_046733535.1 Acidobacteriota bacterium | reverse complement strand
CGTCGTCTGTGACTACAGAGTCCGCCAGGTGCTCATAAACAGATGTGTGCAAATCCATCTTAGATCTCCACTTAGTGGGTCGGCAAGGAACCTTGCAAGCCTTTCAATTGACGGATATTATCATATTCAACCAATTTCTACTTGGTTGCACACCGGCCTCACGGGCTTTGATACAAACATTCTAGAGGAGAAGATCAATGAAACTTGTCAAAAACTTCGTATTTGCCGTGCTTCTTGTATCTGCTATCGCAGTTAATACACCTGCTGGAGAACAGGACACCCCTGGTTATGTACCACCACCTCCACCACGGGCAACGAGCACTACTGAAGATCCGATTATCTCCACCGACGGGGTTGGAGGCGTCACGGCTGAAACGTCAGACTACTTTTTAATCGAAACGTTGGCAGCCCTTCTATCAGTGTACTAGGAAGCGCACACCCAAAACAAACCACTGTCATTTACGCCGTGGCGCAACCCGTCGCGGCATGTGGTTTTGTGTGTCCGGGCTCACCGATTTCGTTGAAAAGCTTACTTGGGAGGCGGTGACGCGCTGCATCGTACCGCCATCCGGCCTTTGTGGCAATAGGAACTTTAACTATTTACACGATTAAAGCCGACTGGGATTCAGCCCCCGCCCCTATTTTGACTCATTTTATCCCCTCTCTGCCGGGTTGTCAGTGCTTTCAACCAGCCGCCGGACCGTGTCGAGCGTATCGATATCCGTCGCCGATTTATCCGGCCTTAAACGAACGATCCTTGGGAAACGAAGAGCGTAACCACTCTTGTGACGCTTGGATGGTTGAACTCTGTCAAACGTCACCTCGATCACGATCTTCGGCGCCACAATTCTGACTCGCCCATGACCGAATTCCTGGAGAGTGTGGTTTTTGAACCACTCAGTCAGCTCAGTTAACTCCTGATCAGTTAAACCCGAATACGCCTTGCCGATATTCAGAAGCTCATCGTCCGCCTCCGAACGGCGCACCGCAAAAGTATAATCCGAAAGCAGGTTGCGGCGTTTCCCGTGGCCAACTTCCACGGCCGTAACGACAACATCGAGAGTCGCAATAGCTCGTTTTAACTTGAGCCAATCGCGGCCACGGCGCCCGGGCTTGTAAGGTGAGCTCGGACTCTTGAGCATCAAGCCCTCATTGCCCCGACCCCGAGCAAGGTCAAACTCTTCGTCAAGCAGCGCCGCGTCCCGGATCAATTTGCCCTGAGACATGCGCAACGGCCCACCTTGAGGGACCAACTGGTCCAGTAGATGTCGACGTTCGCTCAAGGGTTGGTCGATTAAGACCTTCCCTTCAGCGTAAAGCAGATCATAGGCCACCAACACCACCGGCACCGCGGTCAGTAATTGGCTACCTACATTTTTCCGTCCCAACCTTTTTTGCAGCTCACTGAACGGAAGAATCACTTCATCAGTAGCGGGAACCAGCTCTCCATCGATAATGACATCTGTCGGCAGCGCTTGCAGCGGGCCAATTAACTCCGGAAACCGGTGAGTGATCTCATCCATGGTCCGCGAATAAATCGCGACTCTCCCATTCGCCACGTGCGCCTGAGCACGAATCCCATCAAACTTGTCCTCAATTAAAAACTCTTCCGGCATGGTCCGGGCCACATCCGTAAGATCGGCAGCGGGTGTCGCCAACATAAACTTTATCGGATGAAAAAGCCTCATGTTGACGTTACGAAGATCACCAACCCTCGCACGCGTTGCCGTTTCACCAATGTCACCCAACAACATATTCGCGTAAGAAACATCCGCTAACGGCTGACGAAACACTCGAGCAATCGCATCTTCAACCAGTCCTTCCCTCAACCCGATGCGCAGATCGCCGGCCAACAACTTCACCAGGTATTTAGCTTCGAGCGGAGTTGCTCTATGCAGGACCGCAGCCAGCAGTGCTGTCTTATTCTTAATGCCGCGAGTCTCACTCAGCCGCGTAATCAGCGACTCCGTTTCCGCCAACGTAACGGTGGGTTGAAAAGAACGTTTCGCTTCCTTAATAATCTCCGCGGCCAGTTCGCCAGGATCTCCCAGCCGCACATAACGTGGATAAAGATCCTCCGAACCAAACCCAGTAGCCTCACTCAGTGCCGCACTGATGATACTGCCACCCACATTTGTCGTACGGGCATCAGTTGAAGCGAACTGATGACCCGCAAAGTACCTCGCGGCGCGAGTCAGATCGGGATCAGACAGGGTTTCAAGATAAGCTCCGAGTAAGGCTGCCTTTTCGAGTTTCTTCGTCGTCGCAGCTACTGCATCGGCACACTCCGCGAAAGCCTGAAGCATCCCAGCAGAGTCGGCCAAACCCGCGGAGTCATCAGCTTTATTGTCCACATGCTCGTTCATCGGCGGTTGCGATCTTAAATGATCTCGCAAAGTTTATTTAATGGCCTTTCGTGCCTTCTGCTTTGAACGACGACGCGCTACAATTCGCTGGCACCCAGGATCCCGACTCTTTCCGGTTTTCCCGCCCGGCAAGGTTTACTCGCGTTAGTATTTTATAGGAAGGTAAAGACCACCCGTGTTTGCATTCATTCTCGAAGGTCTCGGCAGCACCGAATTACTTTTCATTCTCGTAGTCGCGCTAATCTTCTTCGGACCGCGCAAGCTGCCGCAACTCGCTCGCTCGATGGGCAAAGGCCTGGCGGAGTTTCGCAAAGCGTCGGATGACTTCAAACGCACCTGGGAACGCGAAGTAGACTTCGAAAGCGCCCGCGCTGAAGAGAACTCCCTTCTCGCAGCGAATGAGCCCGTCTCGTACGAAGGCGCGCAGAACCTGGAGCAACCGGTCGTTCAAACCCCCGACTCCGACCAGGTAGTCGCCCGCGAAAACCCGACCTTGACGAATTCAGGACCGGCACCCGAACCAGTGGGCATTATCGAAACCCAACCCCAAGCCGCTCAAGCTGAACCCGTACCAGTTAGAAAACAAGAGTGGATATAACTTGATCAATGTCTTCACTGTTAAGAGCAATCTCTACAAATAGGAGAAACGAAGAAGAACTCGGCGGGCAGATGTCCTTCCTGGAACATCTGGACGAACTCCGTCGCCGTTTGATCCGCTCATTCATCTTCATCTTCATCGCAGCCTCGGCCAGTTGGTTTTTCTCCGATCGAATCTACGCATTTCTCGCGGCCCCTGTTGAACGCGCGTTAGCAGACGCCCAGCGACGGCAAGTACCTATCGCCGGTCACATTGGAACCGAGATGATCGGCGCTCTGACCTCGTTGAAGGAAAATGACGCCGGCCGCTACGTATTCTCTGAAGAGACGAAACTGGGGAGCAGTTTGATTCCCGCCGGCGCATCCGTCACCGCGCGTGTCTTCAAAGATGCGGAGGGAAAGTTGGCCTTGTTCACTGACGAGCCGCTCTTCGCGGGTAACACCGTCATTCCGAAAGGCGTGCGTTTACCTACGGAGATCGGCAACGCCACCGAGTCGTTTTCGGGCGTTAACGATAAGCTGATCGTCACTACCGCACTCGAGCCGTTTTCTTTGTACGTAAAGGTCTCGCTTTACGCCGCGGTCTGCCTGTCCGTGCCTTTTCTGCTCTTTCAGATCTGGGGATTCGTTTCGCCAGGCCTCTATCCCCACGAGCGAGCGTACGTGACGCCATTCATCGCTTTGTCGTCCATCTCGTTTGTTCTCGGGGCTGCATTTGCCTATTACGTGATTTTTCCGCCCGCGGCAAAATACCTGCTCGGTCTGGGGACGGACTTTCGTCTCCTGTTGAAGGCGGACGACTATTTCGACTTCATCATTATCGTGATGCTGGGCATGGGCGTTGTGTTTCAAATGCCTGCAATCACTTACGTTCTGGCCCGGATCGGCCTTGTTACCGCCGGGCTAATGGTCAGAATCTGGAAAACTGCACTGATAGTTATCCTCGTTGCGGCCGCGGTTTTGTCGCCGACCAACGACATTCCCAACATGATGCTGTTCGCCGCGCCGATGCTTGTTCTGTACGTCATTTCCGTCTTCATCGCATGGATTTTCAACAAACCCCGAACCACCACGTAAACGCCTTAATTACACTGGTTTTCGGGCAACTACGGCGTTCGCCGCCGCATCTTGACTGTGTTCTCAACGCGATCTTAGAATCCAAGGTCTTCAACCGGTAGCCGGCGCCGTATCGCACGATTCGTACAGCATCCTTCAGGAGTTTTTTAATGTCTTACCAGAAACTTGCTTTTCGTCTGGCCGTAGTCTTCACGCTTTCACTGAGCGCGGCTCCGTTTGTGTTCACACAGGACCCACAGGATCCGACCAGCAAACCCCGCAATGTCAAACCCGAACTGAAGAAAGCGTACAAGGATTGGCTCGATAAAGACGTTACTTACATCATTACCGACGAAGAACGGAAAGCGTTCAAAAAACTCGCCACCGACGACGAGCGCGAACGCTTCATCGAGGAATTCTGGCGCCGCCGTGATCCCGATCCGGATACGGAAGAGAACGAGTTCAAGGAAGAGTATTACGAGCGAATCGCTTACGCCAACGAGCACTTCAGTTCCGGTATACCCGGCTGGAAATCGGATCGCGGCCGGATCTGGATTATGTACGGCAAGCCTGATGAGCGAGAAACCCATCCGATGGGCGGATCTTACCAGCGTCAGTCGTGGGAAGGCGGCGGCTCGACCACCACTTATCCTTTTGAAGTTTGGTTCTATCGTTATCTCGCAGGCGTTGGCTCCGGAATCGAGATCGAATTTGTCGACCCGACCGGCAGCGGTGAGTATCGCATCGCTCGAAATCCGAACGAAAAAGACGCGCTTTTAATGATCCCGGGCGCCGGGCTCACTTTGTCAGAACAATTGGGACTTTCCGACAAAGCCGATCGTGTTTCCGGCATCGGCAGTATCGGCAGCCAGAATTATCAACGTGAACAGGACAGTCCCTTTTCTCGATTGCAGTTGATGGCCGATCTTAACCGGGCGCCGCAGATCAAGTTCAACGACCTTGCTACGGCGGTCAATACGGGCGTGGTCGAGGAGAACCCGCTTAACTTCGATCTGCGGATCGATTTCTTCCGCCAGTCAGACGAACGCGTCATCACCGCTTTCACGATTCAAGCGGAGAATAAAGATCTCGTGTTCCAGGATAGCGGCGGCTTGCAGCAAGCGCGTATGAACATCTTCGCGCGTATAACGTCGGTTGCCGGACGCCGCGTGGGAATCTTCGAGGACCCGGTTATCACGACTGCCACCGCCCAGGAGCTTACCGAGGCGCGAGACAGAAAATCCGCCTACCAGAAGGCCGTGCCGTTAGCTCCGGGAACATACAAAGTTGACGTGATCGTCCGCGACGTCACGTCCGGCGCAACCGGCTTGAAGCAGCTTGGCTTCACTGTGCCGAAGTACGATCAGGAAAAACTTTCCACCTCGACAATGATTCTCGCTGCGAAGCTCGAGAGCCTTATCGATCAACCCGCCGTCGGCCAGTTTGTAATCGGCACGACGAAGGTCATCCCGAACGTGTCCGGCGTTTATCATCGTGGCCAACCGGTCGGCGTTTATCTGCAAATCTACAACGCGGGAATCGATCAAACAACGCTGCGGCCTTCGGTCGACGTAGAGTACGCACTGATCAAGGATGGCAAGGAAGTCGGTAAGCAGGCGGAAGACTGGCGCGGTATGAGCGACGCGGGTCAGAGACTCACGCTCGCCCGCTTAATCGACACGCGAAACCTGGGCGTCGGTGAGTACGAAGTCGCGATTCGGATTCGCGATCGAGTGTCCGGACAAGCGCTGTCACCGTCGCAGAAGTTCAGCATCGTTCAGTAGGTTAGGAGTCAGTACTATCACATCCTGCCCGGCTAACTTCGGTTAGCCGGGCTTTTCATCTAAGATTACTGTGCAATGGAAAAGGCAGTTCAGCTAACCGGGTTCACTCAACCGGAATTAATCTCGTTTGTCGAAACGCTGGGTGAGCCGGCGTATCGCGGGCGTCAGCTCTTCGCGGCGCTACAGCATCGCCGCCTGCGCAGCTTCGACGAGATGACGGATCTCCCCAAGGAATTACGCACTCGCTTGAACGGCGTGGCCCAGCCGGCGACGCTCAAAATCGAATCGCAATACACTTCAAGCGACGGCACGCGCCGGTACTTGATGAAGACTCACGACGGTCTACCAGTCGAAACAGTGTTCATTCCTGAAGAACGCCGCGACACGATCTGTTTCTCATCGCAATCCGGCTGTCCATTGCAGTGCACCTTCTGCCTGACTGCTAAACTCGGCCTGTTGCGTTCATTAACTGCCGGCGAGATCGTCGAGCAGATCGTGATCGCCCTGAACGATGCGTATGGCACCGGCGTCAAACCTCCGCGCGGAACAAACCTGGTTGCGATGGGCGCAGGCGAGCCGCTGCTCAATCTCGATGCGTTGCTGAAAGCGTTACGCGTGATGGCCGATCCTAACGGTCTCTACATCGTTCCGAATCGCGTGACAGTTTCAACCGCCGGAGTGGTGCCGCGCATTCTTGATCTTGCGCAGACTTCCGATCGCCCGCACCTCGCGATTTCCCTCGCCGCGCCCACCGATGAATTGCGGAATGAGCTGATGCCAATCAACAAGCGTTGGCCACTCGAAGAGCTACTCAGCGCATGCAAGGTTTTCGAAAAGAGTCTGAAGCCGGGCGAGCGGCTCACGTTTGAATACGTGATGCTCGACGGTGTCAACGATTCAGACGAGCACGCGCGCCAACTTGCAAATCTGCTCAATCGCCACGCCATCAAAGCAAAGGTTAACCTGATTCCACACAATCCGGCTGACCCGCTCCCGTATCAGCCTTCGCCGGAAAATGCCGTGGAGCGATTCAAAAACATTCTGGAGTCGAAAGGGATTCGCACCTACGTTCGGCGACCACGCGGCCGCGACATTTTTGCCGCCTGTGGACAACTTGCAGCACGCCAGAGTGCACCTACTGGATTGACTTCAATCGGAGCTAATTAACCAGATGATCAAAATTCTTTCGTTATTCGTCATACTGTTACTGCCAAACACTTTCTACTCCACACCAGTGCCGCAGTCGTCGGCGGACGTAAACGTCAGCGGCTCGCTCGCGCCGGACAAAATAAAGAAGGGCCGTGTCGTCCGCGCAAGCGTCGTCATGGACATCCCCTCCGGCCTGCACGTGCAATCAAGCAAACCACTCGATAAGTTTCTCGTCGCCACCAAGCTCGACGTCGAAACACCTTCGGGGATGAAGGTTGGACCAGTGTCTTACCCACGTCCGCTGATGCGGAAGCTAAAGTTTTCGAAGGGAATGGTTGCGGTTTACGAAGGTAAAGCGGTGATCCGTTTTAACGTCACCGTACCGGCCAACTACTCCAGCGGATCGGGAGACATCAAAGGCAAGCTCCGGTTTCAGGCGTGTAACGACGACGCGTGCTTCCCGCCGGTGACACGCGAAGTGAAGATGTGGCTCAACGTCGAGTAAGGCTTTGCCTCAAAACTCCGAGATTACTCTTGGAGATAGTCAGTACAGGGAGCAGTAGCGACCTGGCCAACGATTGGAGTCAAAAATCGTTTGAGAAATATCGCATGCTGATCATTGACCAGGTCGCTACCGCTCCCTGTACTGACCGTGTCCAAGCCTGACGTCCGACTTTTGAGGCAAGGCCGTGGACTAATCACTTTCGTCCCACCACCGCCATCAATCGTCCGACTTTTCCCTGCAGGCTCTTTTCTTTTCGATACGAGAAGAAAAGATCTGTGCGGCACATCGT
>JBKPPH010000226.1:0-3558 GCA_046733535.1 Acidobacteriota bacterium | reverse complement strand
ACAAAAGCGCAGCGGCAAGTATTCGTTTCATGACGTCGGCTTCCTGGTCCGTACAGTGGTGCGCTTGTAGCGATAACTGATCTTCTTTACGTAGTTGCGCGTCTCTTTATACGGCGGCACCCGGTTCCCAAACTTCGCCACGGCGCCTTCACCCGCGTTGTAACTTGCCAGCACCAGGTCCACGCGATTGTTGAAACGGTTCAAGAGCTCTCGTAAGTATCTCGTGCCGCCGGAAATGTTCTGCGCCGGATCGTGCGGACGTCGCACTCCGAATCGTGCTCCCGTTCCCGGCATCAATTGCATCAATCCGCGCGCGCCTCTTGGCGACACCGCATGCGTGTTGAAGTGCGACTCCTGCTCCATCACGAGAAAGATCAGGTAAGGGTCGACGTTGTACTTGCTTCCGTTCTGATGGATCAGCCTGTCGAGCCCTGGCCTGCCGGTGCTCCAGCCGCGCTCCTTTTTACCTGACTTCGCAATCGTCTGCGCGTCCTCGGCTTCGATACGATCGATACGGCTGGCGTCGATGAAGATGTCCATCGATCCGCGTTTGTACCAAACGCCGGCGGGCGATTGCGTGGCGCTGTCTGCTTCGACGCGCGCGCCGCCTTTTAAATAGATCCAGGCCGGCTTGTCGTAGACTCCATTGGTCTTCGGTGTTTCCGCTACAACTTCAGAGACTTCGAAGTGATCGTCGTCATTCGTGCTCTGGACGGGAGTTGGCGCGGGTCTAGTCGACTCGCGCTCGATCTTTTTTACTTTCTCTTTCGCCAGAAGGTGACTGAGTCCACCTTGCCGGTACCAAACACCCTGCGGCGTCTCCCACGCGTCGTCCACGACGACGTAAGAACCGTCGGCCAGCTTCAACTTCACCTTCTCAGTCTGCGACAACGCCTCGCTCGAACACACGAGGACGACAAGCAGACAGGCCAATAACACGGATTTTGACGGAACGGTTTTCATCTGTGTTCATCCGTGGCTATAGGTCCAACGGATCCGACACGGGCGACTCGAAGCCAGATTTCGGCGTCTCCTGGTTCGCAAACGAGTGCGACGTGCCGAAGTAATTACGCCAGGCGATGTCGACAATCTGCGGCGTCAGGTGCAGCTTCCGGTTTTCAAAGAGACAAATATCGGTGGCGCGATCCAGGATGTCGCGCGGTTCGCAGCCTTTCATTTGCCGCCGCTCCGCGCGATACTTCGCGAGGATGTGGTCCAACACCGGCTGTTCGACGGCAATGCCACGCTTGCCCGCCTGATACTTGAAAATCGAGGTGTACGCGCCCGCCGTCGGCGGCTCAACGCGCGCGCGATAGCCCATGCGCCGTAGAAACGCCTGGTCCGCGAGGTCCTTCTCTTCGAGGTTTGTCGAAAACACGACGAGCTGCTCAAACGGAACTTCAATCTTCTTCCCGGTGTGCAGCGCGAGATAGTCAACGCGTCTTTCAAGCGGCACGATCCAACGGTTCAACAGATCCTGCGGCGCGACTCGCTGCCGGCCGAAGTCGTCGATAACCAGCGTGCCCCCGTTTGATTTCATCTGGAACGGCGCTTCGTAAAACTTTGCCGCGTCACTCCACGTCAGATCCGCGTTCTCGAGCGTCAGCTCGCCGCCGACCACAACGAGCGGACGTTTGATCAAAGTCCAACGACGATCGAAGTCAGTGGGCGTGTCATCCGCGGGCATTTCCTCGTGACAGTGCGAATCGTAGACGCGAATGATCTGTCCATCGATCTCAACCGCAAACGGGATCCAGATTCCTCCCGCCAAAGCGTTGTTAATACGCTCTGCAACCGCCGTCTTTCCTGTGCCCGGCAATCCGGTTAAGAACAGCGACCGGCGCGAGTTGATCACACAACCGAGCGTCTGAAGCAGCGACTCCGGCAACACCAGATCGTGAAATGCCTGCCGCACAGTTTCCATCGACGCTGTGTTCGACGGGATCGACTGCAACTTCATCATGTGCGAATAATCGCGCAGCGATATCGGCGCTGGTCCAACATAACCACTGATAGACAGCAAGCGCGTCAGACGATCCCAGCCGTGGTCCAACATCGCGTAACGCGTCGAACCAATCGCCGACTGCATCTTCACTTCGATGAGCTTCTCGCGGTACAGCTTCTGGAGCAGGTCCTCCGTAAGCGTGCGCGGAAGATGGATGCGTTCCGCAACTGCCTGAGTCGTCGGCTCGGGCAACATGGCTACGTGCTTCAAAGCAAGATCGCAGAGAAAGCCTTCGGAAATACCGGTATCGCGTATTTCCTCCGGCAGCGGCGGTCCCATGCTTTCGATTTCCGCGCGCGTCAGAATTGCGGTGTGCGACATGTGAGTTCTCTTTTCGTTAACAGGGTACGAATGGACGGCCCATCGCGTGGACCGCCCTCGGAATTACTTGCCGGCGTTGCTCGTGTTCGTCGCGAGGGCTAGTGCGGTACGGGCCGCATCTGATTCCGTCGCACGTCCCACGCGCTGGTAGAGATCCGCCAAGCGTCGCAGAGCGATCGTGTTGTTCGGGTCGATCTCACGCGCCGCTTCGTAGTAACGAATCGCGTCGTCTTCACGACCAAAACGCTCGAGCATCTTCGCGGTATTGAGATTGCCGGTCAGTGGTCCAGTGGCGCGCGTGAAAGCTTTGTAGGCCTCATCGATCTTGCCAAGACGGCACAACGCGAGACCGAGGTTATTCAGGATCCGTTCATCGGTCGGCGCGAGCTTCGCAGCGCGCTTCAAACGATCGACCGCAGCGCGATAATTACCGTTCTGGTACAACGAGAACCCAAGATTGTTCAGCGTGTCGGCGTCTTCTTCCATCTTTACGGCACGTTCGAACGACTCTCGCGCGCGATCGCCAAAGCCTTTCTTGTCGTAAGCCACGCCTAAAAGGTTGTGGGCTTCCGTGAGTTTTGGATCGAGCGATGCGGCGAGGGAAAGTTCGGAGATCGCTTCGTTATAACGGCCGTTGAGAAGGTATTCGCGTCCTGATTCCAAATGCTCTTGCGCTGAGGCAGCCGAGGAATCTCTCTTGATTGCCGGATTGCGCGCATCTTCGACTCTGGTAACGCCGGCACTCGCAAACCGCTCGGCATCCTTCTCGGTCATGCGATGAACTTTATTTGTGTCGTCGCCACGACCGAAGAGCCGGCCAAACGCCTTGAACGGCGCTGCCAAAACCTTGACGACTTTGTTTCCACCCTTCTTTGCCGGTTGATCAATGCCTGCCTCAGAACCGGAATCGTCGAGTACGATCGCATCGGGATCGCCCTCACGTTCGATAGTGGACGCGGTCCACATCGCCGTCGCGGCGATGGTCAAAACAAAAGCGATTAGAACTGCGATGATTCTACGTTTGTTCATTGGTCCAACTCCTTTTACATCTTTCCGAGAACGTCATAGAGGTTAAGGGCAGCAGGGCCAAGTATGGCGATGAAAAGCGTCGGGAACAGGAACAACGCAAGCGGGATCAAAAGTTTGACCGCCGCTTTTTGCGCTTCCTGTTCGGCCCGTTGGCGTCGTTTCGTTCGCAGTGAATCTGAGAACACGCGCAGGCCTTTTGCGAT
>JBKPPH010000225.1:0-29183 GCA_046733535.1 Acidobacteriota bacterium | reverse complement strand
CGTCCTGGGCCATGCGGTTCATCGTTGCAGGTCCCTGCGAAGAATCAGTTTCACCAAAGCCGCGCAGATCGGGCGCGATGATACGATAACTGCTACTCAACGCTTCGACCTGTTCCGTCCAAAGCGTTCTGTTGAAAGGATAGCCGTGAATCAGGACGACGGGATCGCCACTGCCCGCGTCCGTGTAGGCCATCTGAATATCGTTGATGCGAGTTAGCGTCATAAAACGTACGAACCTATTTCCCGCGAAGGCGCAAAGCCTGCCACGACGCTAGAAATCCCTGCGCGCCGCGCGCGCCACCACTGAAATCAATTCCGTCAACTCCACCGGCTTCGCCAAATAGATTTGAAAGCCTGACGACAGCGCGCGCCTGCGATCCTCTTCTTTCGCATAAGCCGTGATCGCGACCGCCGGGATCGTTTCACTCTGCCCGTTCTCGAGCGATCGTATTTTCTGAATCAAACCGTAGCCATCTTCATCCGGCATCGCAATGTCTGACACTAACACGTCAGGCCGCTTTTGTGTGATCGCTTTGATAGCGTCATTCGCGGAAGACACCGCCGTGACGTTGGCTTCTCTTTTGGCGAGGGCGGTAGCCATGAGCGTCAAGGTGTCTGAATCGTCGTCTACGAGCAGCACGTTCAGTCCCGATAATAGCTGCGTAGCTCGCGTGGTTTTGGGATGACGCGCATCGCTGAAATTAGCCGCGCCCACTGCTGCTTCAACTAACGGCAGCCGAATCGTGAAGGTCGCGCCCATGCCGTGACCCTGGCTCTCGGCCTTGATCGTGCCGCCATGAATTTCAACAAGGTGCCGCGCGATGGCGAGGCCGAGTCCGAGCCCGCCATGCTGGCGAGTCGTCGTACTATCAGCCTGCCGAAACCGATCAAAAACGAACGGCAAAAACTCCTTATTGATCCCCTGCCCGGTATCTGAAACTCTGATCTCCACCGTGGCGCCGACTTGCCACACCTTCACGCACACGCGCCCGCCACTATCAGTAAACTTCACAGCATTCGATAACAAATTCCACACGACTTGCTGCAACCGGTTCGCATCGCCTGAGATCGTCGCCGGCGCCGCGTCGAAGTAAGTTTCAATCTTGATGCTTTTCGCATCGGCCGTAGGACGCACGACGTTGATTGCATTCTCCACGACTGGGATGACGTCCAACGGGCGCAGATCGATGTAGAGGTTGCCGGTGATGATGCGTGAAACGTCGAGAATGTCGTCGACGATTTGCGCCTGCGCTTTTGCGTTGCGACCGATCGTTTCAACCGCTTGTTGCGTGACTGCATCGTCGAGCGTGCCGCCTTCAAGCAACCTGGACCAACCTAAGATCGCAGTTAGCGGAGTGCGCAGCTCGTGTGAAACGGTGGCGAGAAATTCGTCCTTCAAACGATTCGACTCTTCAGCAGCTTCACGCGCCGTCCGTTCCAGTTTCAACAAGCGAACGTTCTCGATAGCCACGGCCGTAAGGTTTGCCGCCATGCTCATCGCTGTCACGTGTTCAGGACGGTAAACATTCGCCTCGTAACTCTGCACCTCGATCGTGCCGATAATCCTGCCCATGACCGTCATCGGAACTGCCAGCGACGAATCAGGCCGCAAACCATTATCGGGGCCGACGATGACGCCCGGACTCGCGCTCTGCGCGCGCATGTAATCGTTTGTGATGATCACTTCACCGGTGCGGATAGCGCGGCTGTTCGGACCCGTTTCAGTGACGCGCATCGGAGGCAGTTCCGATACGTCCAACTCCTGACCGTCGGCCCAACCGTAACAGGCGGTACGAACATCACGAGCGGGATCGTAGAGTGAGACGAAGAAGCCGTTGCAGGGAACGGACACTTCGGTGAATTCGCGAAGACCAAGGAAGATCGCCTTCAACTCCCGGGCCGCGCCGAGCACCTGCGCGAGTCCCTTGATCCTCTCGAGCAGGCGTTCGTATTCAAATAGCGCGCGTTGATCGGCTTCGCGCAGCGCCTGTGTTGTCTGTTGCAGCGCTTCTTCGGCTTGCTCGCGCTCGCCGAGCGTTTTTCTGATCGTAGCCTCTGACTCTCGGACATCCGCCGTGGCACGCTCGGCACGTGAACGAGCGCGTATCTCAGCGCGCGTCACGGCCGCGAACAGCAGGCTGAGGAGGACACCGAGAATAACCGTGTATTTGAGAACATAACGACTCGAGCCCTTCTCGAACGAAGGCTTGGTCGCGTACGCGATGGTCCATGTTCGACCGGCAACATCCTGCGTTTTGGACGTGGTGAACCGAGGTTCCGGAGCTGCGTCGTAATGCTTCAACGTAAGCAAGTTTGCAGGTTTGATTTCGGTGCCGTCGTAAATTTGAAACGCAACGTCGTAATGCTTTTCGACGGCGACCGGCTCGAGGAAATCGTCGGCGCGGTAGGGGCTGTAAACAAAGCCGATGAGCGCCTTACGTCGCTGAGATTCATTCGAAAGCGATCCGGTGTTTCGGTAAACCGGCGCGTAGATGAGAAAGCCTTCCTGTTTGTCTTGTACTCCTTGTTCCTGGATTAACTGTACACGTCCCGAAGCAGTCGGGTTTCCCGTGTCGCGCGCCGTTTCCATGGCCTGCCGGCGCACGGCCTCACTAAACATGTCGAAGCCCATTGCCCGTTTGTTGCGAACGTCGTCTGCCGGTTGCAAGTAGAGGATGGCAGTGTATTCGCGCCGCGGCGAATCGTCAGGAAACACGTGGAAATCCGGCACGCCTTCACGCTGCATCCTCGAAACAATCGACGCCTTGTCCTCCGCACGAAACCACTGCGAATAACCTATCCCCTGAATGCCGGGATAGTTTTTCTCCAGTTCGATCTGCTGCACAAAGTGATCGAACTCGCCAGTGTTGACGGAATCACTCGCCGCAAACAGGCCAGTAGCGGCGCGCAAGAGGGTGATCGACGTGGCGATCCTGAGGCGTACCTGATCGTGAATTTCCTGGACCGCGCCATCGAAACGGATTTTGTCCTGCTCGTATGTGAGTTTGGAAAAATAATAGTAGGTGATGAGAGTGAAACAAAAACCCAACAGCAGAATGAGGTAAGGCAGGAGCACGCGGCTGCCACGCGCCGGTGACTTCGTTCCTTGCTGTGGGGGCTTCAACACGCGCATGAACCAAACGCCTTTTCACGCAAAGGCGCAAAGACAGCAAAGACGCAAGCAGAGAAACTCTGGTACGCGTCTTTAGGGATTATCTGACTCGTCGGGTCCTTCTGCGAAGAAAATCTATCAGCACAAACTGCGACAGGTTGCCAGGGTTGGCGAAATAAGCCTTGCCATTGGTCATGGCAGACATCTGTTTTACAAAATCGACGAGATAATAGTCGCTGGCCAGCATGAAAGTATTGATCATGATACCGGCTTTGCGACAGGCCTGAACTTCCTTGAAAGTCTCGGACATCACCAAAGGATCACCGCCCATGGAATTCTTGTAGAGGCGGCGGGTGGAGTTTGCAGTCTTGGCTGCCTGACGTTGTGAACCCTGCACGAAACACGCCGTCGGTTTGCCGTCGGTGACCATGACGATCTGCTTCATCTCTTTGCGTTGCGCCTGGAGCAGGCGACGTGAAAGGCGTAGACCTTCGGCAGTGTTGGTATGGTAAGGACCAACCTGCGTCGTCGCGAGCTTGGCTAGAGGCAGTTCTTCGGCACCATCGTGAAACAGGACTACTTTGAGAGAGTCACCCGGATACTGCGTGCGAATCAGGTGTGACATCGCCAACGCCACCTTCTTCGCCGGCGTGAATCGATCTTCGCCGTAAAGAATCATCGAGTGGGAACAGTCGAGCATCACGACGGTGGCGCACGACGATTGGTAGTCGCACTGATGAACGTGCAGATCGTTGTACTCGAGATTGAGCGGCACGCTCAATCCTTCGCGTTGGATCGCGGAAAGCAGCGTGGTGTTGACGTCGAGATTGATCGTGTCGCCAAACTCGTAGCGTTTGCTGGCGGCGGCGGCTTCGACGCCGGTCGAGAGGTAGACGGTGTCGTGCCGGCCGGCAGCGCTCTTCCCAAAACTTCCGAGCAGGTTTCGCAGCGTTTTGTAACCGAGGAAGTCGAGACCTTTTTCGGTAACTTCGAAGCGCACATCTCGCGGCAATGGATCGGAGACTTCGCCAGGCCCATTGGCCCGGTGCTGTTGCTCGCTTCTTTGTGGTTCTTCCTGGTGAAGGGTGATGTAGCCTTCTTCAACCAGACGCTCGATGAGTTGGTTTAATAATTCTTCGAGCAGTGAACCTTTGAACTTGCCTTCGTTTTGCGCGAGCATCTCGCGGATCTGCTGCTCGCTTACGAGGCCCTGGTCCATCAGCGCCTGCAACAGTGCGCGGCGCAGCGCGTCGAGTGACGTGTCAGTGGTCGTTTGTTGGCGTGTCCAATAGTAATCGTCATCGTAGCCGGAATCGAGCAGGGCATCAGACATGCTGTCCATCAACTCACCCAAGTTGATGGAAGAGACATCGAACCCCTGGAACTTGGAATAGCGGTATTTCATTGCAAATTTCCGATTGCCAACTTCCGATTGCGGATTTTCAGACTCCCGACCTTCCGGCTGTTTTCAAATTGGCAATCGGCAATTGGCAATTACCAATCAACTATATTTCCCGGTTTCGGTTAAGTCATCGTAGATCATCCCGCGCCGATCTTTGCGCGCCTTGGTTACCGCGGCGTAACCACCTTCTTCGTTGCGAGTGATCTTGTTTTCAGCATACAAACCTTCGAGCACGAGCTCGCACGCGGAGACGAGTTGCGGCGTATCGGAGCGCTCGAAATCAAATGGGATCAAAGCCGTCTCCAGGAGCTCGGGCACAGCCTCGATCAAGTTTCGGCATTCTGAGGCGCTCGCGGTATCCGCCAGCAACAGTTTGTTTCCTTCGTCAAACCATTGCACGGTTCGTGCGAAGTCGATACCAACGAAATAACCTTCGAAGATCTCACCGGCGGCGCGCTTGATGAGATCGCGAGCAATACGATTAGCGCCGAGCTGCTCGCCTTCGTACTCCAGCTCCATCTTCCCGGTCATCGACGGAATCGCCGCATAGATGTCGGCGATGCGCGGCACGATCAACTCGTCGCCCGTCAGCAGCGCGCGGCGTTCGGCATTCGAAACTACTGACTCCATCACCGTGATCGACATGCGTTGCGAAACTCCCGAATGCTTGTCGACATGATTGTCTTCGCGAGCTTCAAACGCGATTTGCTCGACCACTTCACGCATGAATTCAGGAACGATGAGACGGCCCTGAATGTCGAATCGATCGGTCCATGCTTCCTGTCGCGTGATTTGAATCGCCGCGGGTAGCTCCTTCGGATAGTGCGTCGTGATCTCAGCGCCGATGCGGTCCTTCAGCGGCGTGATGATCTTTCCGCGCGCGGTGTAGTCTTCCGGGTTGGCAGAGAACATGAGCATCACGTCGAGCGGAAGCCGCACCGGATAGCCCTTAATCTGCACGTCACCTTCCTGCATGATGTTGAAGAGACCGACCTGAATTTTTCCTGCGAGGTCCGGCAACTCATTGATCGCGAAGATGCCACGATTTGCGCGCGGCAGCAGGCCGTAGTGAATCGTCAGTTCATCGCTCAGCAGATGGCCGCCTTTTGCGGCCTTGATCGGATCGACGTCGCCGATGATGTCGGCAACGGTGACGTCGGGAGTGGCGAGCTTTTCGACGAAGCGCGCATCGCGATCGATCCAATCGAGCGGAGTCGAGTCGCCCTGCTCGGCGAGCACCTGCCGCCCGTAAGCGGAGATTGGCCGGAAGGGATCGTCGTTGACTTCGGAACCGGCGATGATCGGAATGCGCTCATCGAGTAGTTCCGTGAGCAGGCGTATGATGCGGCTCTTTGCCTGGCCGCGCAGTCCGAGCAGGATGATGTTATGCCGCGACAGGATCGCGTTTATGAGTTGCGGAATGACCGTATCGTCGTAGCCGACGATACCCGGAAAGAGCTTCTCGCCCGCGCGCAGTTTTCTGATTAGATTCAGACGGAGCTCGTCTTTGACCGAGAGGGGTTGATACCTGGCCGCCCTTAGTTCGCGAAGAGTGCGTGGATAATCCATATTTCGGTGACAGAGATTCTAACCGCAATCGGGGAAATCCTGTAATCACGTCAAAGCTGACCTTCGTCGCGCAGCTTTTCGAGGTGTGCGAGCACCGCGCGCTCGGCCATCGCATGCGCTTTCGGCGAAACGTCAGTGTAAACCCGGGCGACGATCTCCTGCGGCGTCGTGGCGCCTGCGCGCACGGCCTGCAAAATGTTTCGTTCACGCTCGAGACGGTGTGAGATGTATTCGTCGATCTTTTGATAAGGCGTGGCGATGGCTGGCCCATGGCCGCCGAAAAGCACCGTGAGGTTTGGCAATGAACGCATGCGTTCGAGCGAGTCGAGGTACGTGCGCATATTGCCTTGCGGCGGATCGATGAGCACCGAGCCAATCCCGACGATGTTGTCGCCGGTCAGCAAGACACCGCGCGCGTCGTCGTGAAAACAGAGATGGCCAAGGGCGTGTCCGGGAGTGTGAAGCGCGCGCAAACTGATTCGCGGCTCGCCTGCAAGAGTGATTACGTCGTCGTCTTCAATCAGGCGATCGACGTGCACGTCGTTAAGGCCTTCAGCCGTTTGGGCGTGCGCTGCAACCGGAACCCCGCCGAGGTGTTCCTTCAAAGCATTGACGCCGCCGACGTGATCGGGATGCAGGTGCGTCAGGATTATCTCGCGCACCTGGCGCCCCTCTGCGATCATTTCGTCCACACACTCAGCCAGCGCGTGTTGCTCCTCTTCGTAGGGTGATCCCGGATCGAAGATCAGCATCTCTTTCGAGTTGTGAACGATGTAGCAGCAGGTGTGCGTCGCGGGCGGCCGCGTTGGAGTGCGAACTGGAAAACAGATGTAATTGGGCCGGAACGTGATGCGGCGAGTTGGTTCGCCGTGAGCCTGCGGAATCGAGAGGAAACGATCGACGAGATCCGGCCTGATGCCGTCGGCAAGTGTTCTTAATGCGTGAAGCGTCGGCGGCACCGCGACGATTTGATCGTTCAGCCAGCGATCGTAGGCGGCGCGCGCGGTTATCCATTCGCCACTCGCCAATTCTCCGGCGATCACGTTTGGTTCCTGCTTCGCGGGACAGGTAACGAGAAAGAACCACGTGTCAAAACGTCTTGCATTGAAAGGCGGCGTGACCCACCGGCCAACATACGTAAAATCGCGCGCATCAAGGTGCAGTTCGTAATGATTCAGCAGCGCCGGCCACGACATGCGTCCCGTTTCGAGATCGTCGAGCAGTGATGCGCGTTGACCCTTCGTCAGCGTCTCGCCGCCGCGGACGGCGAGCACACCTAACTCTTCGAAGAGCTCACGCGCGCCGCCGCTGATCATCGCTGCGGTTTGCGGATCGGGAGCATTACGAACGTCGACCTCGGCGTCGCCGGGATCGATCTGCCCGCCGGGAAACGCGTGAAAACCGCCGAGGAAAGCGAGCGCATCACTCCGCTTTACCCAGAAGACTTCCGGATTCAGCGGATCAGTATCCGGCCGCAAAAGAATTACTGCCGCTGCGTCTCTTACTTTCGACTCAGGCATTCAAACTTCACGACCGCGGAATCGCTCGCCGTCACCCGGACCCCACGGAACCCCGCGCATGTGATAGCCGCCTTCTTCCCAGTAGCCCGCTTGGTCCTGCTCGAGGAAGCGCACGCCTTTCACCCACTTCGCCGACTTCCACGCGTAAAGCTGCGGAATGATCAAACGGACCGGGCCGCCGTGTTGAGGTGGGATCGGCTGGCCGTCGTGGGCCCACGCGAAGAGCGAGTCTTCTTTCAGGAAGTATTCGATCGGAACGTTTGTGGTCCAACCATAGTCGTAAGCCAGCGCGAGGACAAATTTCGCTTCCGGTTTTACACCTGCAAGCCGCGCGACTTCCCGCGTCGAGACGCCGCTCCAGACATTGTCGAGACGAGACCAGCGCGTGACGCAATGGAAGTCGGCGTACACGCGTACCGCGCCGAGTTGCATAAACTCATCGAGCGACCACTTCTGCGGATGTTCGACAAGGCCGTCGACTTCAAACGACCAGGTTTCAAAATCCATGTCCGGCGTGCCGTGCGCATCGAGCACCGGCCACTTCTTCGTGCGCGACTGGCCGGGCGGCATGCGGTTCTCGCGCCGCGTGTCAGGGCTGATGATGATCTCCGGATCGTCAATCTCTTCCGGCTTACGCGGGTCGGTAGTTTGGTAGTCTGGGTCTCTAAAGAAATTGTTAAGAATGCTCATACAAGAGTCTGTTTAGACAGGATGACACGATTTACAGGATTATTTCTTGCTTTGCCTCTCAGCCAGCGCGACCAATTCTTCCGGCATCCATTTGCCGACGCCCTTCGCCACAGCTTCATCGATGCCGACATTCCGATCGTGCCAATCGTCGTGATTCCCCTCAGGCCCGCGAGCGCGTTCGTAGTTTTCTGTTTGTTCCAGAGAGATGATGATCCCCGCTGCCACTTCCTTCCAGTCCTCGAATTGAATTCCGCGGCGAATGATCGGCAGCCCCGCGGTCCAATCTTCTTCCGGCGCGCGCGCGTCTTGTTCGGGAATCGTCAGGTTGTAAAGCGGCGGAAATGCTGCTCCTGAAAACTCCTTGACCAGCGCTTCCTGGACCTGTTTGTACGTCCAATCGGAATGCTCCTGTCGCATTGCCTCCGCGCGGCGAAAAATGTCCGCGACTGTTGGTTGCTGCTGAACCATCTCACCACCTTCTTCGTCGTGTTTTGAAGGGAATACCTTACACGGATTTGACTCGCCGCGCCACGAGCACGCACACGAACAGCGCAAACGTGATCGCCGCTGAGAACAAACAGAACTGGCAAAACGCGTGAATGACAAACGCCTGCAAGTAGATCAACCACAGGCTGACGAGGAACATCGCGATGACGAGCGGGGTTAACAGAGTGGCGGCGATTCGATATCCAAACGCGGCGAGTAGCGCGAGGTCAAAGACGCTGAAGTAGGCGGCGGCGCCGACCATCGCCAGAGGAACACCACCCACAACCGCGTAGGAACTGCTGAGTACTTCCGAACAGCCGGCGACTATTGTGCAGCGGACACTTTGACCAGTGACGTGTTCAACGGTGAGATAGATTGCGTCGGCAAGTCCTAATAACGAGAGCACTGCGGCAACGGCGTAAACTGTCGATTTCCGATTGCCAATTGCCAATTGTTTATTCCCCGACGATCACGCGTTGCCAACCTGAAGAGACGTTCAAATCGGCGATTGGAAATCGGAAATGGGCAATCATTTCTTACGGTCGATCTCCCTTTGAATGAACACGCGCAGGCGTTCGGGCTGCAGCGATTCGAATGGCACCTCGAGGCCGTTAAGAAAAACTGTCGGCGTGCCACTCACGCCGAGCGAGTGCCCGCGCCTACCGTCCTGCATGATTCGTTGGGCCACGACCTCGCCGGCGAGGTCGCGTCTGTAACGCTCAAGGTCGAGACCAATCTCTCTGGCGTAGCCTTCAAAAACGGGACGCACGTCAAACTCCGTCTTCCACGTTTTCTGTCGTTCGTAAAGCAGGTCGTGCATTTCCCAAAACTTGCCTTGCAATCCGGCGGCTTCAGCCGCGCTTGCTGCCGCGAGAGCGTGCTGATGGGCCGGGACGAGCGGATACTCGCGAAACGTTATCGCTAATCGATCGCCAAACTCCTGATGCATCTGTTCGAGTATCGGATGAAACATACCGCACGGTGGGCACTCGAAATCGCCAAACTCTTCGAGTTGCGCGGGCGCCGTCGATGGTCCAAGCACATGAGGCGGCTCTGCACCCGGGTCACCTCGATTAGCCGCTGGTTGCGGAGCCGGTGTTTGCGGACCTGAGGACGCTGACGAGGATGACGGCCGCGGCACCGGCTGTTGGCTTCCCACCACGGTATTCGAAGCCGGGATTGTACGTGTCAAGTACCACGCGCTGCCCAGTGCGATGCCGAGGACCGCGAGAATGATGATGAACGGTAGTATTCGTTTCATAACAGTTTCAAACTGCGGCTGCCAGAGTGGCGGCCAGTGAGCGGAAGATATCGCGACCATCACTCGATCCGAGTAGGTCTTCGCAGGCGCGTTCGGGATGCGGCATCAAGCCGAGCACGTTACGTTCGCGACTGCAAATGCCGGCGATGTTATCACGCGAACCGTTGGGGTTCGCGCCGGCGGTGACGTTTCCATCTTTGTCGCAATAGCGAAATACGATGCGGTTCTCGCGTTGCAGTTCCGCGAGCGTGTCGTCGTCGCAGATGTAGTTTCCTTCGGCATGCGCAATCGGGATGCGCAGCACAGTGCCCGACCGCAGCTCATTAGTAAAAGGACTGTCCGACGTTTCCACGCGGACGTAAATATGCTCGCAAATGAAATGCAGATCGCGATTGCGAATGAGCGCGCCCGGCAGCAGTCCGGCTTCGCAGAGAATTTGGAACCCGTTGCAGATGCCGAGAACGAAGCGGCCGCTTTCGGCAAACTTCTTCACCGAATTCATCACGGGTGAAAAACGCGCGAGTGCTCCGGCGCGCAGGTAGTCGCCGTAAGAAAAGCCGCCTGGAAGAATCACTGCGTCGTAAGTCGACAAATCCGTCTCGCGGTGCCAGATGAAATCAACCGGCTGGCCCACGTGCTTTGAGATCACGTGATAAGCATCGTGATCGCAATTCGAACCGGGAAAAACAATAACTCCGAATTTCACGCTTCAATCTCCACGCGGTAGTCTTCGATTATCGGATTGGACAATACTTCTCGCGCCATCTTCTCGACTGATTCACGCGCCCGCTGGTCGTCCATCGAACCGTCGAGCGCAATCTCGAAATACTTACCCTGCCGCACGTCGGAAATACCGGAAAAGCCGAGCAGTTCGACCGAATGCTGGATGGCTTTTCCCTGCGGATCGAGAACTCCGGACTTCAGGTTTACATAAACTTTGGCTTTCATTTCGCTCCTGCCGCGCTGGCTTAACAAAACATTGCCTACAAAGCACTTGTTAGAATAATATCTCCGGCTCGTAAACGTCCGCTCGAAACGCTTCCGACAGGAGAAACTTATAATGCAAAACCCGCCGCCCGTCCAAGTGAGCAACCAGTCGCCCGTTCCAGTCAGGAAATCGAGTACCGGTCTCGATGAGAACATTGCCGCGTTGCTGTCGTACGTGTTTGGGTGGGTCTCCGGCCTGATTTTCTTCCTGATTGAAAAAGATAGTCGCCTGGTGCGATTTCACGCGATGCAGTCGCTCCTGTTCAATGTTGTGTTCGGCGTGATTGGCATCGTGCTTTGGATCCTCGTGGCTATCCTGCTGGTGATTGCCAGTCAGATTTCCGGTGCGATTAGCGGGTTGATATCGCTGCTCGCAACCTTGATTTGGATCGCTCTCGTTATCGGCGTCCTGGTTGGATGGATTCTGTGTTTGATCAAAGCTTTCCAGGGCCAGTACTTCAAGCTCCCGATAATCGGCAATTTTGCCGAGAAGTTCTCCGCCAAGTAAACACGCCTCAAACGTGACTGTTGGACACGGTCAGTACCGTAACGCGGTAGCGTCGGGTCAGTCTCGGCATTCGATTTCTTTAGAGTACTGATGCGCGCCACGTCCGACCCGACGCTACCGCGTTACGGTACTGACTGTGTCCAAGTCTACCCATTGAAGACTCGCTGGTAGATCGAATCGATGTTACGCAGGTAGTGGTCCAGCGAGAAGATTCGATCTACTTCCGCCGCGGACAAGTGTGACTTGATATCTTCGTCAGCCTTCACCAGCTCGCGGAAATCTCGATCCTCATCCCAAACTCTCATCGCATTACGCTGCACGAGATCGTAAGCAGCCTCGCGTGCGAGGCCTTTGTTTGTCAGCGCCAGCAGCAGTTGACCGCTGAAGATTAAGCCTTTGGTAGCGTTGAGATTCTCCAGCATTCGCTCCGGGTAGACGACAAGTCCATCAATCAACCCGATGGCTTTTTGCAGGATGTAGTCCAAGGCGGTGCTCGAATCGGGCAGGACCACTCTTTCCGCTGACGAATGCGAGATATCGCGTTCGTGCCAGAGGGCGACGTTCTCCAGCCCGACGACGCTATTCGCTCTCACCACTCTCGCGATGCCACAGATGCGTTCCGAAATGATCGGATTGCGTTTATGCGGCATCGCGCTGGAGCCTTTTTGCCCTTTCGTAAAACGCTCCTGCGCCTCGCGCACTTCGGTCCGCTGCCAGTGGCGAACATTGAGGGCAAACTTTTCCAGCGATGAAGCGATGATCGCAAGCGTGGTCAAGTATTCCGCGTAAATATCTCTTTGGATCACTTGCGTGGAAACCGGCGCCGCTTTCAATCCGAGACGCGCGCAAACGCGTTCTTCAACAGTGGGATCGAGATGCGCGAAAGCGCCGACAGCGCCGCTGATCTTTCCGACCGCGACTGCCTCTCGAGCGCGCAGCAGCCGCTTGCGGTTACGACGCATCTCGTCGAACCAGAGCGCGAAAGTTAATCCGAAGGAAGTGGGCTCGGCGTGAATGCCGTGCGTGCGCCCGACTTGCGGCGTGTTCTTGAATTCGAGTGCGCGACGCTTCAGCGTCTCCAGCAACGTGTCGACTTTCTTGAGCAGGATGTCGACCGAATCCCGCAGCAGCAGCGCATTCGCTGTATCGACTACGTCTGACGACGTGAGACCGTAGTGAACAAACCGGCTCGCTTCGCCAATCGATTCGGCAAGATTGGTAGTAAACGCGATGACGTCATGGTTGGTGGTCTTTTCGATCTCGTTGATGCGTTCGACAGAAAAGTGCGCGCGCGCTTTGATCTGTTCGAGTGCATCGCGCGGGATCGTTCCCATCTCCGCATGGACCTCGCAGACGGCGATTTCAACGTCCAGCCATTTCTGAAACTTGTTCTGCTCCGACCAGAGCGCGCCCATCTCGGGCAATGTGTATCGAGGAATCATTTCAAGTTTGTCGAGTTAACAAAGTAACGCGCCAGCAACCAGCGTCCATTCTCTTCGATCAGCGTAAAAGTCTCCATGCCTTCGCCGCGTTCGAAGCGCGTCTGGTACGCCAGTATGTAGACATGTCCTTTTAATACGCCGCTCGAGTTCTGTTGCTCAGTTGCCGAATGCAACGATCGGCTTTCGACCTTTCCCAGTTTCGCGCGTAAAGTTTTGAATACTTCATTTGACTGCTCAAGAGTAACTTCTTTTCGCCAAAGATCCGACGACTCGTTGTAGATCTGTTCGTAACGCTCTTGTCCGATGAGATCACCGACGTTCGTCACCACTTCCTGCACTTCGGACGGAACACGACCGCGCTGTGCCTCTTGCCGGCAACCCGAGATAGTCAATATTGAGACGAACAGGATCAGTAGTGCAGACGAGGAAACGTCGCGCTTCCTGCTCATACCTCTATCCAGGGCGTTGGCTCCTTCGGATAGGAAAGGCTCACTTCGGTGAAGCCCAGGTTATAGAAGAGCGGCGCTCGCTCTTGCAGGGCGACTTCGGCGTTGATTTTGGCGAGGTAAGGATTGTTCGCCCGCTGTGAAAGGTGGGCGAGGACGATGTATTTGGCGCAACCGTCGAAACCGCCGCGGATCCAGTCCGCGAGATCTTCATTCGAGAGGTGTCCGAGACGAGAAAGGATTCGCTGCTTGAGATCCCACGGGTAATTGTCGCAAGCCTTGAGCATGTCGCGGCTGTGGTTTGACTCGATGACGATGGCGGCACAACCGCGCAGACGTTCGGTGACAAGTGTCGTGATGTGGCCAAAATCCATCACGGTCGCGATCTTGACGCCCTGGTGAGTCGCAGTGAAGCCGAAGTTATCGACCGCGTCATGCGGAATCGTGAAGGGATGAAAATCGATCTCGCCGATTTTGAAGTCTTTGCTGGATTCGATCTCTTCGACTCTATCGCCGAGAGCTTTGACGCGACGGCGCGGTTCGTCAGTGTTCACGTTGAATCGCTCGCTGACGTAGGCGTCGAGTGTCTTGGCGGAAATGTAAACCGGACAATCGACGGAGTTCAGCAAAACGCGCAAGCCGCCTGCGTGATCGCCGTGTTCGTGAGTGACGAGCACCGCGTCGAGACGTTGCGCATCTTCACCAACGATTGCGAGCCTGCGTGCGATCTCCTTCGCGCTCAATCCTGCGTCGACAAGTACACGCGTGTTGCCGGCAACGATCAGGACCGCATTTCCAGTTGAGCCACTGCCCAGAACAGTGATTTTCATTTAGCGACAAACAGTCACAAAACACACAAGATAGAAGGTGAACCCAAAAGTTGCACCACTATATCAAAGGTTGTGTGTGTTTGGTTGTTTTTGTCGCTAGATCTCCAGCCGGGAACGATCGACGTGGAACCCGTTGAGATTTCCCAGCGCGCCGAGCGAGATCGTTTCTGATTTGAAGTACGTGCGCGCGACTTCCTGAAGTTCGTCAACCGTTATGCGGCGAATCTTTTCGATGACCTCGTTCGGTGAGATGCGGCGTCCATGAATGATTTCCTGTCGCGCGAGCGTTCCGGCGCGAGCGCTTGACGACTCGAGCGCGAGCAGGATGCACGAGATCGCCTGGTCCTTTGCGATCCGGAGTTCTTCATCTGTAACGTTGTTGCGTACAACTTCGCGCAACTCCGCCAGCGAGACGTCAACAACCTGATCGAGATACTCAGGCGACGTGCCCGCATAAATATTGAAAACGCCGACGTCGGAAAACGCGCTTCCCGCCGCACCTACTGAATAAGCCAGGCCGCGTTCTTCGCGAATCTTCTGCCAGAGACGGCTGGACGTTCCGCCGCCGATGATAGCCGCCAGCAAACTCGCAGCATAACGATCGTCACTGAGCGCGTGCGGCCACGGCGTCGCAATCACGACATGAGCTTGTTCCAGCTCACTCTTCTGTTCGATCAGAATCGGAGCCGCGGGTCGGGGTCTGCTACCGTCAAGCGGTTGCGGCCGCACGCCGGCGCCGCTCTCACAACCGTCAAACGCAACGCCGACAAGTTCGACGAGTCGCGCATGATCGACATTTCCCGCTGCTGCTACGACAAAGTTGCTGTACGAAAACTCGCGCGCGTGATAACCGACTGTGATTTTGTGGTCGAACGTCGTGACGGTATTGGGCGTCCCTTCGATCGGACGGCCGAGAGGCTGATTCGGAAAGTAAGCGGCGTTGAAGAGCTCCCCCAAAAGTTCGTCGGGCGTGTCTTCGACCATCTTCATCTCCTCGAGGATCACCTTCTGTTCGCGTTCGAGGTCTTCCTGCTCAAAACGGGGGTGCGAAACGATGTCGGCGAGTAAATCTATGGCCTGTGCCAGCGAGGTGTCCGCAACCTTTGTGGTGAAGCCCGTCATCTCATGGGTCGTATAAGCATCCAGATTCCCCCCGAGACGGTCAGTTTCAACGGCGATGTCCCGAGCACTGCGGTTCTGGGTGCCTTTGAAAACCGCGTGCTCGATAAAATGGCAGATCCCGTTTAATTCGGCGGTTTCGTGACGCGATCCACGCCGAACCCAGATGCCGGCCGTTACCGAACGCAGGCCGGGCATGTGCTCTGTCAGGACAGCGATGCCGTTGGGAAGTTTTGTAGATTTAACCTCGTCTATCATTTTCGTTTTGGAGACCCTATTTGACGACTTTCACACCCGTGGTTGAAGAGGGGGATGTGAATCCTAGCACGGCCCAAAAGTGGCGGCAAATGGCCCTATTTTCCCGCCATTAACTTGACAGCAACTATGCCGTAGAAGAGAATGAACGGCTGTTTTGACGGTTTCGGTAAGTCTCCTCGCCTGAACCAGTCTGGCCTTTTATTGCTTCCAAAGGGACTTTGGTCGCGGAGGTCTTTTTCGCATGAGAAGAGCATTTGGTTTTGGATTGTCTCTGCTCGCACTGGTGTCGTTTGTCTCGAACGACTCACTCGCTGCAAGCTCCAACAAGTCACTCGCTACGATTACCGGAACTGTGCGAGACAACCGTGGGAACCCACTCGCGGGCGCACTCGTGTCGCTGGTGCGAGAAGGTGTGAAGACGGTCAAAGAGGCGAGGACTGACAAGCAAGGCAACTTCATCGCGAAGGTTTTACCCGGGCGATATGGAATCAAAGCGATCGCCACGGGTTTCAGCGAGGTCGTCTTCACTTCGGTGGACGTGAAGGCGCAGCAGGAGCTGGTCTATCGCTTCAATCTCGAGCCTGTAGGTTACGGCAATACTTTGCCCGAGCGCCGGCGTGACCGCGACGATGTGAAGTGGACGCTGCGATCGGCGCAAACGAAACGCTCGATCTTCCAGGTACAGGAAGGCGAAGACGCAACCGTCCAGGCAGTGACTGACGCCGAAGCACGGACCGCAGAAGCGGCGCCGATGGAAACCGCGCCTGAAACTCCCACCGAACCAACTTCAGATTCCAGATCGAAAACTCGCGGTGTTTTGGAAACGTATTTCGCAAACAATGGCTTTGCGTCTTCGTACGCGGGCGTCAACTTCGCCGTTGCGACTCCGGTTTCAGATCACGTCGAACTCATCTTCTCCGGACAAACGGGGCTTGGTGATGCGCCGCAGCGTGTGGAAACAACTACGCGCTTCCGTGTTGGCGATCGACATCGCGTCGGAGTTACTGCTGCGGGGGCGACTTTCGTAAAACCGGTCTGGACGCGCAGGCTGAGCGATCAGGCAAACCTTCACGGTCAGGTTTCGTTACGCGCAGTCGACGAATGGATCGTGCGCGATGGCATCGTCATCGTGATGGGACTCGACTATTCACGTTTCATCGGCGCCGGTGGCGCTCACGCTTTCAGTCCGCGGTTCGGCATTCAATACGACGCCAACGCGCGCACGCGTGTGAAGGCGGCGTTCGCTTCGGGCGGAGATGAAGACGGCATTCAGAGCGTTGCGAGATTCGAAGACGAACAGGTTGTTTTCCGCAGCCAGGCCGTGCGTCCGGTCGCGTTCATCGACGGACAGGCGGTGCTCGAACGAAGTCACCGGCTCGAGTTCGGAGTTGAACGGGTTCTCGACAACAGTTCAACCGTCGAGGCGACGGCATTCTTCGACACGACGAGCGGTCGCGGTGTTGGCTTGTTGAGTGGACCGTCGAGCGCATTTTCCGGCCGCGCCGGAGACACGTTCATCGACGTCGCAAACCAGCAGGGATCTTCGCGCGGGATCCGGGTCGTTTACACGAAGCGCTTGAATCGAGTTTGGACCGCATCCGCCGGCTATGCCTTCGGTCGCGGCCAGCAGTTATCGCCGGACGGTTTCTCCACTCCCGCCGAGCTCTTCGAGAGTGGGTATTTTCAAACGGGAGCGGTGCAGTTGGACGCAGGCTTTGGCACGGGCACGCAAGTGCGAACCGTGCTGCGTTTCTCTCCCGAGGCCACCGTCTTCGCGATCGATCCTTTCGCGGGCCGGTTAGGTGTTTACGATCCCTCGTTGAGTATTCAGGTCACACAGGATTTGCCGAGTTTTGGATTGCCGGTCCGAGCTGAAGCAATCCTCGATGCGCGCAATTTACTGGACGCGCAAACAAGCTCCGATAACGGAGAGATTCTGACGTTTATCGGCAACGGTCGCCGGTCTGTTCGCGGTGGTATCTCGGTCAGATTTTAAGACGCGAGATGAAGTGAGCAGACCGCTAACTCCCTTCTGCACGGTGTTCTGCTCCTTCACTTCCAAGCCCCGGGGATCTTCCAAATTCTTGGAAATTCCGAAAAGTTGGATGGATTCGAGAGGCGGTAATTGACTCACTTTTTTGGACCTAAGGCTCATAGGCCCAAAGATTTGTCAAAACTCCAATTGATTTGATTTCGATCGGATCGGAGGTCTCCCGACGGACACTCGGAACATTCCTTGCCTAAAGGAGCCGGATCTACCAACTCAAAAGAGTTGGAGGCTTTGTTGAGGTAGCATTGAAGGGATCAGTAATCACAACCCGGACCTGGTTTCTGCTAATCGGTGCAGCGCTACTGATCAGCGCCGGCCTCCTCAACTTCCGCCAGCGTGCGTTTCATGAAACCCCGCCATGGGACGGCGTCGAGTGGGTCGATACCAAGGAGGGGATCTTTGCCAAGAGTATCGAGCGTGGCTCAGCGGCCGAACGCGCGTGGTTGCTGCCAGGTGACCAGTTAATCGGCATCAGTCTCGACGGTAAAAGCAGGCCGGAACAGATTACCGCCGCCCGAGATGTGCAGATCTATCTCGATCAGGCACAGGTCGGAGGCCAGCTTCATTACTTGATGAAGCGGGCTTCCTATTCTCCGGAAGTGGGGGCTTACTGGGCCGACCTCGATCATCTCGGCGCGATTCATAAGTGGACGCCGCGAGTCATCTACATCAATCTGCTCGGCCTGGTTTATCTGTTCGTCGGTTTCTTTGTGCTCTTCAAGCAAGGCGGCCGGGCACCCTTCGCACTCCATTTTGCGACCTTCTGCCTGGCGGCGTTCGTCTTTCATTTTTACACTCCGGTCGGTAGTTATCGCGACCTCGATCTGGCGATCGCTTTCCTCGATAACGCAGCCTTTATTCTCTTTGCGCCGCTGTTTCTGCACTTCTGTGCGCTTTACCCGTCGCGGCAACAGCTTTTCCCCAATCGTCGCTGGCGCGCAATCTGGCTCTATGTTCCGGCGCTGCTGCTGCTCGCCTTTTCGGTCGTGATCTTCCTCAGGGATGAAATGGCGAAGGCCATTTCCGGGATTCAGAAGATCCCTATCTCGGAACAACTGATCGGAATCTTTTACTGGCTGGGCGTGTTTCATCTGGCTGTGGCGCTCGTCGCCAGCGCAGCGCTGCTGGCGCGAACTTACGTCAAGGCGAAGAGCACGGTTGTTCGGCAGCAAGTGAAGTGGGTGTTATGGGGAACGGTGCTCGCCGTTACTCCTTTCACGCTTCTCTACGCCGTCGTCTATCTGTTCGGCGCGCCGACCGATCGCTGGCTTACCGACGTCGCGCTCTTGCCGTTGGCGATAATTCCGTTTGCCTTCGGCTACTCGGTGCTGCGTTACCGCTTGATGGACGTCGAACTGGTCGTGCGTCGTGTCTTTGTTTATGCACTGACCACGCTCGCGATCGCGTTACTCCTCGGGGTGGTGGTCTACACCGGTGGTCTATATGCCTTCGGCTCGGATCAGCAATTCTCGTCCGGTGAGATCACGTTGCGCGTGGTGCTCGCCGTGCTGGCTATGGCCGTTATCGTAATGGTTGCGGCGCCCGTGAAAAACTTTCTGCAGGAACAAGTCGATCGATTGTTCTACGGCGAGCGTTACGATCTGCGAAACAGCCTGCTGGATTTTGGCCGCACGCTTTCGGCGACGACTGCCCTCGATCCGCTGCTCGATTCGTTAGTCAGCCGGCTTCAGGAAGTGATGAACGTCGAGCGTGTAGCGATCTTTATCGAATCGCGGAACGCCAAATCGGGGTACGTGGTTGCGCGCGCGGCCGGTTTGACGGCCCCCGAAGCTGTGCCGCCTGATTTCCGCGAGATGATACGCGTGAGGTCCGCCGAAACCGGCATCGTTCGGGCGGACGATCTCGACTTGAATTCTGTCGCCACGGGTTCCGTGCGACGAGCGCTTCATTATTTCGTGCCGTGCGTTGTGCGGGGACGCATGGTCGCCGTCATCGGTCTCGGCCGTTCTGTCGATGGCGCGCTGCTTTCGTCCGAAGACGTTGAGATTCTGCGCACTGTTTCAGGATATGTCGCGGTCGCTATCGAAAATAGTCTGCTCTACAAAGATCAGCAGGAACGCGCCGGCGAGTTGAAGCTGTTGAAGGAGTTCAACGAATCGATTATCGAATCGATCAACGTCGGGCTGCTGGCTGTAGACCTGGAAGGCCGTGTCACGCGATTGAACTCGGCGCTCGAGCACATTCTCGATCTTCGCCGCGACGCCGCAGTCGGCAGGCACGTTGAAGATCTCTTCTCCGAAGATTTTGCCGACACACTCAAGCAGGTGCTGGGTAAAGACGGATGGCGTCTCAAAGAGATTCGCAACATCTACAAGCTTCACACCGCGACCCGCGCGAACCGCGGACTCGTCCTGAATATCGCGCTCGCGCCTTTGCAGGACGGGCAGGGTCAAACCGGCGCCCTCGTTGTCCTTGAGGACGTGACGGCCAGAATCTCTCTCGAAGAACAGTTGCAACAACGCGAGAAACTCTCCTCAATCGGTCTGCTTGCCGCCGGTGTCGCTCACGAAGTGAACACACCTCTCACGGGCGTTTCGTCTTACACCCAGATGCTGCTCGGCATGCTGAACGAAAACGATCCAAAGCACGCGTTGTTGCAGAAGGTGCGCACGCAGGCTGAGCGCGCGACAAATATCGTCAATAACCTGCTCAATTTCTCACGTACCGGCAGCGCGACGGAGTTTGGTGAAATCGACGTCGCTCGTGTGTTCGACGACACGTTGCAACTACTCGAGCCGCAGTTGCGGCGTAGCCAGATCGAGATCGTGCGCCGCTACGACGAGGATGCGCCCGAGGCTTACGGTAACGCCGGCAAGCTACAGCAGGTCTTCACCAACCTGATACTCAACGCGCGCGATGCGATTCCCGACGGCGGCAGAATCGTCGTCGCGACGGACACTGCTGAAGACGGTTCGGTCGTTGCCGAGATCTCCGACACGGGCATCGGTATTGCTCCTGAGAACGTCGCGAAGATTTACGATCCGTTCTACACCACGAAAGGTGTGGGCCAGGGAACCGGTCTCGGTCTAGCAGTATCCTATGGAATCATCCAGGAACATGCCGGCCGCATCAGTGTCGAAAGCGAACCGGGTCACGGCACCACCTTCCGCATCACCTTACCGAGCGCACGCGTCCGCACCCGCCTCCAGGCCGTGGGCGACTAGCCACAGATTTTCGCGGATAAATACGGATTTGATTTATCGTCGGTGTTGATCCGCGTGGTTGATCCGCGTGAATCTGTGACCTAAACTAGCGCGTCTTGATGAAAACGGAAAAGCGCAACTCCAGAAAAGGATCGGTCCTTGTCGTCGACGATGAGGAGATCATGCGCGAAGTGCTCGAAACCCTCCTGACCGCCGAGGGCTATCGCGTCGATCTCGCGAAGACCGGTGAGGAAGGTCTCGAGGCTTACGGCCGCCGCGCGTTCGACGTCGTCTTGCTCGACGTATCGATGCCCGGCATCGGCGGACTGCGTGCGCTCGAAGAGTTTCTCAAGATGGATTCGGACGCGGTGATCTTGATGATCACTGCTTACGCCACTTTCGATACCGCCATCGCCGCCTGGGAACGCGGCGCGTTTGGCTGCATCCGCAAGCCATTTCAAAACGAACAGATCATCGCGCAGATCGGCGCCGGCATTAAACGACGTCGTAAAGAGGAAGAACGGCGCACGCTGCGCCGGGCGATGAGTAAAGCCGTCGACCGCGGCGAGATCGTCGGCCGCTCGGACGTGATGCAGGAAGTTTTTCGCCTCGTCGAGCAGGTGGCTCCGGCGCGGTCGACAGTTTTGATCACAGGCGAAAGCGGGACCGGCAAGGAGTTGATCGCGAAAGCAATTCACGAGGCCAGCACGCGCGCGGGACGTCCGTTCGTAACCGTTAATAGTTCCAACATCCCTTCCGAGTTGCTCGAATCCGAACTGTTCGGCCACACGCGCGGCGCGTTCACCGGCGCAGTCGCAGCGAAGAAAGGTTTGTTTGAAGTCGCCGACGGTGGCTCCATCTTCCTCGACGAAATCGGCGACATTCCACCCGAAACGCAAGTGCGTCTGCTGCGCGTGATTCAGGAGCGCGAGTTCACGCCGCTCGGCGACACGGCGCCGCGAAGAGTTGACGTTCGCATCATCGCCGCGACCAACATCGATCTGAAGGAAGCCGTGCGACAGGGAAGTTTCCGCGAGGATCTTTATTATCGTCTCGCCGTGGTCCCGATCGAGTTGCCGCCGCTGCGAGATCGACTCGAAGACATCTTGCCTCTGGCCCAACACTTCATTCAGAAGTACAACGAAGAGAACGGCCGCAACGTGTCAGAGCAACTCGCGCCTGAAGTTCTCGCGCTGCTCGAGTCGTACTCGTGGCCCGGCAACGTGCGCGAACTCGAGAACACGATCGAACGAGCAGTCGTGATTGCGCCGGGTGACGAGATCACCAAGGAATGTTTGCGCACTGAGATCAGCGATCCGAAGTCAGTCGTTTCCGGTCACCACGACGGCGCGAGCAACGCCGCTGTCGGCGACATCGGACGAGGGATAAACTTTTACGAAGAAGTGCGGCGCTTTGAGATCGACTTGATCCGGCGCGCGCTGGAACAGACCGGCGGTCACCAGTCGCGGGCCGCGCGTCTGCTCGGAATGAACGCCACGACACTCAACTCCAAAATCAAGACGTACAACATCAACCTAAGACCGTAGATTCAAGATGAAACGACGCGAACTCGACGGCTGTCCAATCACCGGAGCATTGCAGATGCTTGGTGACAAGTGGACGATGCTGGTTGTGAGAGAGTTGCTGGGCGGTCCGAAACGAACGATGGAGTTGCTGAACAATCTTTTTCCGATCAGCAGTCGCACGCTCGTCGGGCGCTTGCGCGACATGGAGAAAGATCGTCTGGTTGAGCGCACGGACTTCGGCGGCAATCCACCACACATCGAATACGCGTTGACTGAACGCGGCATGTTGCTGTTGCCGCTGCTCGAATCTTTACGACAGCTCGGTTTGGCTTTGAAGTGTACCGACTGTGAGGACCGGAGAGAACGTGTCGGAGTTTATTGCGAGCCCTGTCCGTTGAACGAGCACGTCATCGAAATGCCAGCTCCCCGGCGTCATAAAGACGAATCGATCGTGTTGCTCTAAGTCAGTTAGACAGGATTACAGGATTGTTCAGGATTTACATGTCCATCCTGAAAAATCTTGTAAATCCTGTCTAACGGCCTTGGTAAATCCTGTCTAACGGCCTCGTTAAACTTCTACCTGTGGCTCTTTGTTTGGAATCATGTGCCCGTCAGCCGTGATGATCGCTTCGTGATCAGGCGTGATGTGCTCGCCTTCATCCGTCACTTCGTCGCCACTCGGCATCGCTACCGGCAGGTGATCCAGGAAACGCTCGGCGTCGATCGCCGCCATGCATCCCGTGCCCGCGGCAGTGATCGCCTGCCTGTAAACGGAGTCCTGCACGTCGCCGGCAGCGAACACGCCCGGAATGTTCGTGGCAGTCGACCGGCCCGACGTTTTCAAATACCCGATGTCGTCCATGTCCAACTGGCCCACGAACAGCTCTGTGTTTGGCTTGTGACCGATCGCGACGAACACTCCCGAACACGGAAAGATCTGTTCCTCGCCTGTTTGCAGATTGCGGAGACGCACACCCGTCACGCCTTCTTCCTGCGTGCCGACAATCTCCTGAACGGCCGTGTTCCAGATAAACTCAATCTTTTCATTCCGAAACGCCTTCTCCTGCATGATCTTTGACGCGCGCAGTTTATCGCGCCGGTGAACGACAAAAACCTTCGCTGCGTAGCGCGTCAGAAACGTCGCTTCTTCCATCGCGGTGTCACCACCGCCAACCACGATCAAGGTCCTGTTCCGAAACGCCGGCAATGGACCATCGCACGTCGCACACGCCGAAACACCATTTCCGCCAAAGCCGTGCGGCACCTTCGCCTCACCCGGAATGTTGAGCCACTTTGCGGAGGCGCCAGACGCGATGATCAAAGTTTCCGTCGAGATCGTCTGCGATTCCGTGTAGAGCTGAAACGGACGTTCAGACAGATCAACTTCAGTAATCCACGTCTCCATGAACTCCGTTCCGAAACGCTCAGCCTGCCGGCGAAACTCCTCCATCAGCTCCGGGCCTTCAATGCCCTTTGAGAAGCCGGGATAGTTTTCGACGTCCGTGGTAATCATCAGTTGTCCGCCGGGCGTGGTCTGCTTGTGAGCATCGGCGGGTGCATCGATCAGCAGCGGTTTCAGACTTGCGCGCGCCGTGTAAATCGCGGCTGTCAGTCCTGCGGGTCCGGATCCGATGATGACAACATCTCTTTTTATAGTTTCGTTAGGCATTACCTTGAGGTCCGTTTCTCCTACTGTCAGGGCCGTTTTGATAGCGTCGAAAGCACGAGAGTATAGCCTTTCGGTTGAGCGTATAGTATAACTACGGATATTGGGGTAGTCGAACTGCGTGGTCTCTAGCGACCGCAGATGCTTTTGACCCGGTTCTGCGCACGATGAACAGCCCAGGTAGCGGTTCGGAAACGATTGAAACCATTGCGGTGATTGGCGCGGGTACAATGGGCCACGGCATCGCGCAAGTTGCCGCGGCATCCGGATTTCGGGTTCTAATCAGCGACGTCGATCGTGAGTCGCTTGCTCGAGGCGTTCGGGCGATCGAAGGCAATCTTGCCAAGGGAATTCAGCGCGGGAAGTTGACCGAAGACGATCGCGACCGCACCTTGCAGCAGATTCACGGAACAACAAACCTGGAAGAGTGCGCCGCAGCAGATTTGATTATCGAAGCGACTCCCGAGCAGTTGGAGTTGAAGAAAGACGTTCTCCGGCAACTTGAAGTCGCGTCCGATCGCCCTTTCATTTTTGCGAGCAATACTTCGTCGCTGTCCATCACCGAGATAGCCGGTTCTTCCAAACGCCCCGAAGCGGTTATCGGTATGCACTTTTTCAACCCGGTCCACATCATGCGACTGGTTGAGATCGTGGTTGGAGAAAAGACCAGCAGTGAGACTGTAGACGCAGTCAAGAGTGTCGGCCGGAAAATGGGGAAAGAGCCGATCGTCGTGAAAGACGTTCCGGGCTTTGCTTCGAGTCGACTCGGCGTGGCCCTTGGTCTCGAAGCGATGAGGATGTTTGAGCAGGGCGTAGCGAGTGTCGAGGACATCGACACTGCAATGGAACTCGGCTATAACCATCCGATGGGGCCATTGAAGTTGACTGATCTGGTTGGCCTCGACGTGCGACTGAACATTGCCGAGTACCTTTATCGTGAGCTTGGCTCGGAGACGTTTAGACCACCTGAAGTCTTGCGACGAATGGTGAGTGAAGGAAAGTTAGGGAAGAAAAGTGGCGAGGGGTTTTACGATTGGAGCGCGGAAAAAGAGGACGCGCGACGCGCGCAGTCCTCTTGAGTGCGGTGCTGCTTAAACGATGAGTACGCCCTACAACAACGAAGAGAGACGGTTTGCATTGCGGATGTCGCTGCGACTTCCGATTGTGATCTCAGGTCGTGCGGAAGACGGCTCCGCGTGGAGTGAGCCGACGGAAACCGACGACATTTCGACTTCAGGCGCGCTCTTTCATTTGAACCAGAAGGTGAATCGCGGCGAACGCTTGTACATTCGCGCGCACCGTCCGGACGGCACGCCGATCGAAACCACTGCGATGGTGGTCCGAGTTGCCCCCGCGATTTATGGGACCGCGCGTGTGGGAGTGCAGATAGCGGAACCGACTGAAAACTGGTTGCGACTGTTTGTGTCGTGGATTGCTGACGAGCAACCGGTAACCACCGATCCCGAAGCCCCTTCCTCCGAGTAAGAATCTAATCAATCATACAAACTGGAGTCGTAAATGCCGGAAACGTACGAGACACTGCTGCTCGAAAAACGCGAGCGCGTCGCCATCATAACCATCAATCGGCCTGACAAGAGAAACGCGCTCAACATTAAGACTCGTGAAGAAGGCGCAGCGTTACTGGAAGAGCTGCGCGCGGATAGTTCGGTTGGTGTTGTTGTTTTCACTGGCGCAGGCGACAAAGCATTCATTGCCGGCGCGGACATTGCAGAGTTTGCGGGACGCACGTCGATCACACAGCGCGACGTGATGATGGGGCGGTCGTTGTTCACTGCGATCGACACCTTTCCCAAGCCTGTGATCGCGATGGTCAACGGCTACTGTCTTGGCGGCGGTTGTGAACTGGCGCTCGCGTGCGACATTCGTGTTGCGAGTGAGACGGCGTCGTTTGGCCAACCTGAAATCAATCTCGGGATCATTCCGGGCGGCGGCGGCACGCAGCGGCTGACGCGTCTGGTTGGTGAAGGGAAGGCGATGGAGATGATTCTCACGGGCGAGATCATCGACGCTCGTACTGCTTTTGAGATCGGACTCGTGAATCACGTTTTTCCAGCCGACCAGCTCGAAGCGAAGACGATGGAGATCGCGAAACGCATCGCGGAGAAAAGCCCGATCGCGTTGCAGCTTGCGAAAGAGGCTGTGAAGATTGCGTCGCGATCGAACCTCGACGAAGGCCTGCGTCGCGAAGTCGATCTGTTTGCGTTGTGCTTTTCGACCGAAGATAAGGATGAAGGTGTCAGTGCATTTCTCGAGAAGCGCAAAGCGGCGTTCAAAGGCCGGTAATTAATAAGCCGCAGATGAACGCTGATCTGCGCAGATCTGCGTAAATCTGCGGCTTAAAATAAATGAAAACTCTCCTCCTCATCGTCGGCATTTTGATAGCCGTCATCGGCGGCGTGATCACGTACCGCGCTCTTTACGTCGAACCCAAAACAGCAGTCGTTGTTACTGAGGCGGGCATCCGGCAGCTTCCTAACCAGGCGCGCGTCGTCGGCGGTGCATTACTGTTCATCGGCGGCTCCGCCCTCGCCCTCTTCGCCGCCACTCGCAAAGTCAGATAAGCGTTCGCGTCGGTATTGACGCATGGGGCAGGCGCGAGATAAATTGCTCCATCTTCCCTGGCCCGTCGCTTTCAAACTCTCAGAGCGGCGCATCGATTAACCTCCCGAAGTTCGATCCCGGGCGTCTGACAAATTTATCCTTGCAGGAGTCAATGTATGAAACATTGGTCTCGCCACTCTCTCGCCGTTAGAAGTTTATTTGCTCTCCTCATCGGATTAATTCTGGCCTTCAGTGTGTATGCCGCATTTCGGCTCCGGGCCGCGAAGCGATCAGCTGAGGTAGCAGTGGTCGCTGGTCCATCCGCGGGAAGTGAGAATGTTGAAGCAGAGCTGATCACGATTCTTCCAAACGGCTTTGAGCCCGGAGAGCTAGTTCGTCCGGCCGGCAGTTTTGTCCTGATGTTCGACAACCAGAGTGGGCTGCAACCGCTTGATCTGCGTTTGGAACGCGCCGGCATGCCGCGGATTACGGAGCTCCGGCTGCGCCGCAAAACGGACTCCACTACGATTCTCAACTTGCCGCAAGGTGAGTATCAGGTGACAGAAGCTAACCATCCTGAGTGGAGCTTAAAACTCACGCTTACCAGGCGCTGATTGTCCTCGCGGCCCGTTGATGGAGTTAAACTCATGTCAAAATCCTCATACCACCGGTCTCTTTCCCTGATCGAAGTTGTTGTCCGCGCAGTTTTGGTTTTCATGGTGCTCACGTCGGTGGTCCTGAATGTCAGATCAGCAACGAGCGCTACTGACGGCGCCACGCCCTCAGCTCTGCAGCCCGGCGCTCCGGCCGGTTCGTATGCCCTGAGTGGTCTCGACAACATTAACCTTTTTAACGGCAATCTGAATTTTCGTCTGCCGTTGGCTGCCATCATGGGCCGCGGTGAGATCGGAAGTGCGGTGACGATTCCACTCGAGAGAAAATGGCGTGTCATCGATTCGCAGTTTCCCCAGCCTGGTGGATCCGTCAACCATCTTTACACGCCCGTGGCGAGTTTTTGGAAGACTCTGCCCGCCTTATACAACCCCGGCGGCGTCGAAGGCCGGCGCGCCGGATACGACATAACTACGTGTTCGGATAACACAACTGTCTTTACTCTCAGTCTAACGCGGATCACTTTTACCACTGCCGACGGTACCGAGTATGAATTGCGCGACACGCTCACCAACGGCCAGCCCGCGTCCAACAGTGGCTGCAACTACCTGAACCCGCAGTCGCGCGGGACTGTCTTTGCGAGCGCGGATGGTACGGGCGCGACATTTATTTCGGATCAAGTTCTTTACGATCAAGTTATCGCGCCCGGAGGTTTAGGTGAATTCCGCCCCTCCGGTTACCTGATGCTCAGCGATGGCGCCAGATACCGGATCGATTCAGGGCGCATTACGTGGGCTCGCGATCGCAATGGCAACAAGATTACTTACGACTACGATGCAAACAATCGCGTCATTGCAATTACCGACTCGCTCAAGCGGGTACTAACCATTACTTATGCTTCCGGCAGCACTACTTACGATCAGCTCAGCTTCAAAGGTTATGCGGGGGTTAGCAGGACCATCCGCGTAAACTACGCCGGCATGAGCACCGTGCTTCAGTCAGGAACGCCACAAACATTCCGCCAGCTCTTCCCGGAGCTTTTAGGCGGCAGTCAGACTACTACTTTCAATCCCACAGTTGTTGGCTCAGTCACGTTGCCGAACGGACAACAGTACCAGTTCCGTTATAACGTTTACGGTGAGTTGACTCGCGTCATACTCCCCACGGGTGGCGCCTATGAATACGACTATGCCGGCGCAGACTCCGCGAGTGGGACGACGTGCTGCGGACTTGATGGTTCTCCCAATATCGCGCGCCGCCTCGTTGAAAGGCGCGTCTACTCGGACGGAGGGACCGGAAGTTCATTCGAAAACAGAATGACCTACAGCATCAACGCGGGAACGCCTGCGACGTATTGCTACGTTGTGGTCAAGACTTACAAGCCGGGCAGTACCAATCCAATTGCGCAGCAAAAGCATTATTTTTATGGGTGGCCTTTGAGTTCATTTGGAAATCTTCCCACCGACTATTCTGCCTGGAACGAAGGCAAAGAGTATCAGACTGAGTTCATGACTGGAGACGGTGCGACTATACTGAAAAGAGAGGTTCACACTTTTCAAAACAGAGCGCCGGTAAACTGGTGGCCCATCCTCACCAGCAACAATACTCTGGAGCCGCCAAACGATCCGCGGGTCACGCAAACACTAACAACGCTGGAACCGTCAGGGCAGAACTTACAGTCGAAGCTGATCTATGGTTATGACGATTCAGTACCCTTCAACAATCGCAACAACGTGAAGGAGTACGATTTTGCGCCAGGCGCTCCCGGGCAATTGTTGCGTGAAACCAGAACGACATATGTGACCTCCGTAAGCTACACGGGTACCAACGTGCATTTGCGGAACCTGGTATCGCGGTTATCGATTTATGACGGAAGTGGAGTAGAACGATCACGCACCAGCGCTGAATTTGACAACTACGCTACCGATTCAAATCATGCCGCGCTCCTTAACTGTCCCAACATCAGCGGTTTG
>JBKPPH010000224.1:0-7119 GCA_046733535.1 Acidobacteriota bacterium | reverse complement strand
TCACGCAACACGGCATCATCATGATCTTTTTCTTCCTCATCCCGTCGATACCCGCGACGCTCGGGAACTTCCTCATCCCGATGATGATTGGAGCAAAAGATCTCGCGTTTCCCAGGATCAATCTGTTGAGTTGGTACATCTTCCTGCTCGGCGGAGTGATCACGATTTACGCGCTGCTGGCCGGCGGCGTCGATACGGGATGGACTTTCTACACGCCGTTCAGCACGACTTTCTCCAACTCTTACGTGGTCGCAACCGGTCTCGGGATCTTTATCAACGGCTTCTCATCGATTCTTACCGGACTCAATTTCATCGTCACGATTCACACGATGCGCGCGCCGGGCATGACGTGGTTCCGGATGCCGCTGTTTCTCTGGTCACACTACGCCACCAGCCTCATCATGATCCTGGGCACGCCCGTAATCGCGATCACGGTTTTATTGCTGGCGTTTGAGCGCGTGTCGGGTGTCGGCATCTTTAATCCCGCGCTCGGCGGCGATCCCGTTTTGTTTCAGCACCTTTTCTGGTTTTATTCGCACCCGGCTGTCTACATCATGGTCCTGCCGTCGATGGGCGTGATCAGCGAACTCATCGCAAACTTTTCGCGCAAGAACATCTTCGGCTACAGCTTTGTCGCGTTCTCCAGTCTCGCGATCGCGGTGTTCGGGTTTTTGGTCTGGGGACACCACTTGTTCGTGACGCCTCAGTCCGTCTACGCCGGGATGATCTTTTCGTTTCTGAGTTTCGCAGTCGCCATTCCGTCGGCAATCAAAGTTTTCAACTGGACCGCCACGTTATACAAGTCGTCCATCTCGTACGACACGCCGATGCTCTACGCCCTGGGCTTCATCGGTCTGTTCACGGTAGGAGGCATGACGGGATTGTTCCTGGCCTCTCTCGCTGTCGACGTACACCTCAGCGACACGTATTTCGTCGTGGCCCACTTCCACTACATCATGGTCGGCGGAGCTTTGATGGGATACCTCGGCGGCCTGCACTACTGGTGGCCCAAGATCTCAGGGCGCATGTATCCCGAAGGCTGGGGCAGATTCAGCGCGCTCGTGATCTTCGTCGGTTTCAATCTGACGTTCCTGCCGCAATTCGTCGCGGGCTATCTCGGAATGCCGCGAAGGTATCACGCGTATCCGCCGGAGTTTCAGGTGTTCAATGTACTTTCAACCGCGGGCGCGTCGATCCTCGGTTTCGGCATGTTGATACCTGCGATTTACTTTGTCTGGTCCATGCGTTATGGCAAACATGCCGAACCGAATCCATGGCACTTGCCGGGACTGGAGTGGCGCACGCAATCGCCGCCGCCTACTGAAAACTTTGAAGAGACGCCCATTGTTACGTGGGACGCCTATGAGTTTGCGCCACCCGAAGAGACTGAAGTTGTGGGTAAATTCAGGCCCGAGCTGGAGCGTATTTGAAGATGGCGACCGAAGCGACAGCACAAGAGATTCACGGCCACCGGTCGTTGCAGCACCATTTCGAAAACATGGAGCAGCAACGCGAAGCCGGCACGCTCGGGATGTGGGTCTTCCTCGTCACCGAGATCATGTTCTTCGGCGGAATGTTCCTGGCCTACACGCTTTACCGATCCCTCTACCCGGCAGCATTCGCTTCAGCCAGCAACCACCTCGACATCACGCTGGGAGCGGTCAATACGGGTGTGCTTATCTTGAGCAGTTTTACGATGGCGATGGCCGTCTATTTCACTCAGATCGGTAAACGCCGGCCACAGGTGCTCTGTTTGTTACTCACTCTGCTCCTCGGTTTGACGTTCTTGGGGATCAAGGCGGTTGAGTATCACGACAAGTATGAGGATCGTCTGATTCCTGGCAGGTTGATTCCGGGCCATCCGTTCAATCCGCAGGTGCAGCAGGAAGGCCAGCCGGTGGATCCGCATAAGCTGCACCTCCTGCCGGGCGCGACAGTGGAAAAGGTCGAGATGTTTTACTGGATCTACTTCGCCATGACCGGAATGCACGCGCTGCACATGATCATCGGCGCCGGCTTGCTGACGTTCCTGCTGATTTTTTCATTGAAGGGACGCTTCGATCCTGAGTATCACAGCCCGGTGGAAGTGATTGGGCTTTACTGGCACTTCGTCGATATTGTTTGGATTTTTCTGTTCCCGTTGCTCTATTTGCTGGGACGACACTTCGAGCACGGATGATTTTTGTAGGGGTGGCCCTCCGTGGCCACCGCCCGTCCGAACCCGAACAGGGGTGGCTGCAGAAGGCCACCCTCCGATATACCGATGAGTGAGCACATAGTTTCGGTCAGAGTTTACATCACGATCTTCCTGGTCCTGCTGCTGGGAACAGCCTTGACTGTCGTGGCGGCCTTTTTCGACTTTCCCTGGCAGCTAAACACGATCGTGGCGCTGACTATCGCTACGATCAAAGCAACCTTCGTCGTGCTGTACTTCATGCACGTGCGTTACAGTTCGCGTCTGATTTGGGTGATTGTCGCTGCCGCTCTATTTTGGATGGGAATCCTGTTCGCGCTGACGTTCAGCGACTATTTGACGCGCGATTGGATTTCGATTCAACCGTATTGAGCCTTCACTCGCCCGGTTGCAGCGTTGTTTCCCGCACCTCGATCAACCGCCTACATGAAGGGCAGTTCAGACGAATGGTGGCGTCTGACGTTTTGATTGGCGCGCTACAGAAAGGGCAGTCTCCGTGCACTTCATTGTGATGGAAAAGATCGCGCATCATGAACACCGGCAACACGAGGCCGGCGATTAGCAGTGGGATACCAAAGACGAGGCCGATGGTGGTGCCCTGGCCGAGAGTTAAACTGATGACAAGGCCGGCGATGAACAGCACCAGACCCAGGGCAATGCTGAATGAGAAACTGTAGGCGCTATCAAAGGTACGGCCGGGTTTCGCAGGGTCTGGTCGATCAGCTTCCATCGTAAAAGCCTCCTAGGATTTTGTTTTAGTGAACTGTAAGACAGGATTACGGGATTTTCAAGATTTCACAAGACACGATGAAAACACCATTTGAGATTTTTCTGGCGCGCCAGGACGAGGAAGCGTGGTCGGCGGCGCTGACCGCTTTGCTGCGCGCGATTCACGAAGTAGATCGAAACGCCACTCAGATCTGGTTCTCGTTCTACCCGCTCTCGCTTTTTACCGCCCTCGAGCGAGCTGAGGATCCAGAAACACTGTCGCAACAGTTGTTGATGCAGGGAAACTTCTACCTGAAAGATCAGATCGACTCGTCACATACGTTTCTCTACGGGCATCGTTACTGGCCTGAAGTAAAAAGCGCAGTGCAAAAGCACGCGCGGGAGTTTTCTCCGGACGACGCGCAATCGCTTTCGGACCAGATTTTGTCTGTCTCGCAAAAAGTCGCCGAGCAGGCAAAGGTCGATCAATCTCTCGTTATCGGTATCACTGCGGTCGCGTTCATGACGATCAGGCAAGCAGGACTGGCGGCGTTCGAAGCGGCGCCGGGTAAGATGCTGATCGATCAGAAGCACGCGCGGAAGTCGCCGGCGCAGGTCCTGCGCGAACGTGCGGTGGACGACAGCCAGGGGTTCCTGGCTTTTCTGAAGACGGTCGATAAGAAGTGGACCATCACTTACGACGAGAATGACGAGCGCGCGAAGTATCGCATGAATCACATTCAGGATCTGGCCTGGGGCGCCGCTGACGATCGCTCGCGTAACTGGCGCGAGCTCGATCCGCGCCGAATTGAAGGACCGATTCCGGTCGAGTGTCGCTCGGCTTCGTGTGGAACGTGTTGGGTGGGAATTCTTGGCGGGGCGGAGAAGCTCTCTGACGTTGCGGCGCGCGAGGGAAAGAAGATCAAGGAGTTTGGTTACATCGACACTTCAGAAGCGAAGCCATTGATTCGACTCGCCTGCCAGGCCCAGGCACTCGGCGCCATCTCGATCGTTATTCCGCCCTGGAATGGCGTGTTTGGGAAGTATCTGAAAAGGCTCAAATCGTCTACAGAAGAATCTGCGTAATCTGTGGAAGAATGAGACTCGATGGCCAAACCCAAGCGGAAAGCGCCCAGCACGCATACTACAGCCTTCCTCTTCGTCTTTGCTGCTGCTTTTCTCTGGAGCACTGGCGGCCTCTTCATCAAGTGGAACTCACTTAGCGGGCTCGAACTCTCGTGCTATCGCTCCTTCCTCGCCATGATCACCGTCGCCATTCTCACGAAGCATGAGGGCTTTGGTCTAAACCGGCTGATGGTTGTCGCTTCGCTTCTTTATGCCGTGCTGCTGATACTGTTCGTTGTCGCCACGAAACAAACAACCGCTGCGAATGCGATCTTCCTGCAATACACGTCGTCGGTGTACGTGCTAATCCTGGAGCCGATCGTTTACAAGGAAAAGTTTCGTGGGCGCGATCTGATCACGGTAGCGGTGTGCCTCAGTGGGATGGCGCTGTTTTTTGTCGGACAGCTACGACCGCAGGACATCACGGGAAACATCCTTGCTCTCGGTTCAGGGTTTTGCTTTGCGCTGTATTTTCTATTGCTGCGCCATCCGCGAGCGCGCGAAGTCAATCGTGCTTCATCCGTGATCTACGGCAACCTCGTGGCGGTTATTCTGACCGCGCCGTGGGGACTCGCCGCGCTCACCCGCGTTACACCACACGACGCGCTGAGTGTCGTCTATCTTGGCGTGGTCCAACTCGGGATTGCTTACACCCTTTTCACTTTCGGAATGGCGCGCGGCGTGAGGTCACTGGATGCGGGAATCATTTGCTACATCGAACCCGTGCTGAATCCTGTTTGGGTCTTTCTCGTTCTGGGCGAAAGACCTTCCCGCTGGGCCCTCCTCGGCGGCACAATCATTCTCGCCGCCGTTCTGAGCCACATGATTCTGGATGCGCGAGGAAAGAGGAGAACAGCCGCATCAACGGTTGAAGTCGCCCACGGTTAATCGCCAAAAACGCCACCAACTGCGAACTCAAGCCCCGGCAGCACTACCGATTTCAGTCGGTCATTTCTCTCGTACACGACGATCGACGCGTACTGATTGTCTTTCATCACGCGCACTTCAATGATTCCTGACGCTTCATCGACAAGCCACAGCTCTTTTACGCCGAGTGCCGCGTAGGTATCGGCTTTGGTGTTCCGGTCGTAGATTGCTGTGCTCGGAGAGATCACTTCGATCACAAGATCTGCGGTTGTTAAGTAATTCGGATACTTGGGATCGAGATGAGCGTCAGTTTCGGCCGCCACGTAAAACAAGTCCGGTTCAAGCCAACTATTCGGGCTCCTCATAATCCCCGTACGAGGAATGTAGAGTGTTCCTTTATCGCTCTTCTGTATCAAATGTGTGGTCAGCAAACGGTTCAAACGGGCAGCAGCGTTGCTATGCAAATACCCAGGAGGGGGTGTCATATAGAGGACTCCTGCTATAAGTTCGAGTTTTGAATGGTCTGGCGGCTCTGGAAGCTCCCAAAACTCCTCGAGCGAATAGGTCTTAACTAATGGTGATGTGCTTACCCAGGCCATGTCATGACTCCGATGAGGATTTAGTGGGCCCGATTATAGCAGCGATTTACGTTATTGGAATCAACGCCGATCGCTGAACTTTGTTCACTCACGCAGCAAAAGCCTGACCTGCACTTGCCTGAATCATCCGTAAATGTCAGACTTACCGAACGCTAACCAGCCTGGCATATTGCCAATGGTTGAGCGTAAATAAATCTTTTTTCTCCGGTATAAATAATTCCAGCAATGAACCAGCAGGCTACAGCTTCACAAAAAACCCGCGCCGAACAAGAAACTGAAAATGAGGCAAATCGACTGCGAGAACAAGTCGACTCCGCTCTGCTCGCCGTAGCAGCACGCTCACCAGATGAGATCGAGTCGTTACATACTGCGGCCGATCGCATCGAACGAGCTGCGCGCGATCTCGCAGACGCGTTGCGGCAACTCGCTCAGCAACGCAGAACTCCGGAAGGCCTGTAGGCTGCCGGCGTGCGCGCCTAATTTAATCGCTCTATGAACCTTTTCGTTTTCGATTGGAGATACCCGAATGGCTTCCACTCGCACTGAAGCAGTTACCGAACACCTGGGCCGTAAGAATACTTCAAACGAGTTGGATAGCTACGGTATCAAAGACCCCGCTCGTGTTTACTGGAACCTCAATACACCCGAGCTCTACGAAGAAATTGCGCGTCGCAAGGAAGGCGTCCTCTCGAATCACGGCTGTGTGCTCGTCGATACAGGCGAACACACCGGTCGCGCTGCAAAAGACAAGGCGATTGTGCGCGAGCCCGGCAGCGAGGACAAAGTTTTCTGGGGTGACGTAAACAAAGACTTCCCGCAGGAGAAATTCAACGCGCTGAAACAGCGAATGATGGCCCATGCAAAAGGCCGTGAGCTTTTCGTGCAGGACACGTTTGTCGGCGCCGATCCGGATTACCGGTTACCGATTCGTGTTGTCAGTGAGTTGGCATGGCATTCTTTGTTTGCGCACACGATGTTCATTAGCAACACTCAGGAAACAACGGCGCACAAACCGGAATTCACCATCATTAACTTCCCGAGCTTTCAAGCCGATCCGCAACGCGACGGCACCAGATCGCCGACGTTCATCCTGATGGACTTCAGCCAGCGCCTCGTTCTGATCGGCGGCACATCGTACGCCGGCGAAACCAAGAAGAGCGCGTTCACGATCATGAACTACCTGCTGCCGCAACGTGGCGTGATGAGCATGCATTGCTCCGCTAACGTCGGCGCCGAAAGCGATGTCGCGATCTTTTTTGGTTTGTCCGGAACAGGCAAGACGACTCTCTCGGCCGATCCCGAACGCCGTTTGATCGGCGACGACGAGCACGGTTGGGCCGACAACGGAGTTTTCAATTTTGAGGGTGGCTGCTACGCGAAAGTGATCAAGCTCTCGGCGGAAGCCGAGCCCGATATCTATCGCACCACGCAGATGTTTGGCACGATTCTGGAGAACGTCGTTTACGATCCAACCACGCGCCAGATCGATCTCGACGACCCGCGCAAGACGGAAAACACGCGCGCTTCGTATCCACTCACCAGCATCGACAACATCGTCCCTGAAGGACGCGGCGGGCATCCGCGAAATATCATCATGCTGACCGCGGACGCGTTTGGTGTTCTGCC
>JBKPPH010000223.1:0-4876 GCA_046733535.1 Acidobacteriota bacterium | reverse complement strand
GGTCATCGGTGTCGCCTTGGTCTCCCTGGGGTCTGAATTCTTACCATCATGTGATATTTTCTGGGAAAGCATAGTGATTATAACCTTAGGATGATAAAACCCTTAGCGGGCATGGGAGCGTCTAAGGTGTTCGTTGGAGTCAGTAGACGGAGGAGAGTTGATATGAACTGGTCAGGAAAGAGGTTGGCCTTGGCCGTATTGATGGCGTTGGCTTTAGTGACGCTGGGCGCGGGGCGGATGACAGTGCTTGCGCAGGAGACCGACGATCCGGTCAAGATCGAGATTTACAAGCGGTTTGTGGACAATCGTATTCAGAACCCGACCGCCGCGTACCAGGCCGCGCGAGACTACCTTCAGAAGTATCCCAAAGACAAAGACCAGTACACTGACTACCTCTCAAAATGGGTGCTGGCCTACGAGCGCGACGAGCGCAAGCGAAACCTTCCAATTCTCATCAACGAAAAGAAATTCGCCGAAGCCTACAGCACGGGGGCGAAGATCCTCGCCGATGAGCCCAACTACCTGCGCGCCCAAATAGACCTCGGTTACGCCGGTTATATCGCCGCTTCAGCCAAAAACGATACCTACACAAACGACGCGCTGGGTTATGCGCGCAAAGCCATTCAAGCCATCGAGTCAGGAAAAACGCCGACCGAGTGGGCGCCGTTCAAAGGCAAAGACGACACGCTTGCTTATCTCAACTACGCCGTTGGTTTTCTGACTCTCAAGACCAGTCCCGAGCAGGCGCTCGATGCATTGATAAGGGCAGCACAGTACGACAGTGACATCAAGAAGACGCCTTCGACTTATTACTTTCTCGCAGTAGCTTACGAGTCTGGTCCGTACAAGACGATGTCGGCGGAATACCAAACGAAATATGCAAATAAGCCCGAGACGCCGGAGAGCAAAGCGGCTCTCGAGAAGCTGAACGTTGTAATCGATCGCATCATTGACGCTTACGCGCGTGCGATTGCAGCGGCGGGCACCGACCCGAAGACTGAGCAGAGCCGGAAAGACTGGCTGACTGCGATGTCGAACTACTACAAGTTCCGGCACGAGGGGAGTGACGCGGGCATGAATGAATTCATCGCGGCCGCGTTGCAGAAGCCGCTGCCGCCGAAGCCGTAAATGGTTAGACGAATCGAATCCGATGTTGAGACGTTAGAGCGGCTGGGTCGCGCGCGTGACTTTATCGATCACTGCTACGACCATCCGATCAGTCTCGAACAGATTTCCGAGAAGGCTTGTTTCTCGCGCTACCATTTCCTCCGTCTCTTCCGGCAAGCCTTCAATAAAACGCCGCATCAGTACCTGATCGAACGCCGCATCGAGAAAGCAAAGGAACTGCTCCGCCGCGACGAGCTTCGCGTAACTGACGTCTGTTTCGAAGTTGGGTTTCAGAGCCTCGGTTCGTTCAGCACTCTCTTTCATCGTTGTGTAGGTGCTGCCCCTGCGACATACCGAGAGCGAGCCCAAGCCAAGCGCCAGGTCCCGGGCTGCTTCCTCGTCATGCACAAGCTCGAATCCTGTTAATCCTGTCTAAAAAGCAATTTTCAAGAAGCGAACTCAGTGGGCACTGATCTATCTTTACACCTACTTTCACCCAAGGAGCATCATTCCAATGATCCGCAGGATGTCGCACGCCACAATTTTTGTTAACAATCAAAACGAAGCGCTCGAGTTCTATCGGGACAAGCTGGGCTTCAAAGTGCATACAGACGCGATGGTCAACGAGAATTTCCGCTGGTTGACGATGTGCACAAACGACCAACCCGACTTTGAGCTAATCCTGCTCGAACCAAAACCCGGAATGCTGATGGATGAAGACACCTCGAAACAGTTGCGCGAGATCATGAACAAGGGCGTGCTCGGCGCCGGTGCTTTCAATACCGACGACTGTCGCGGCACTTACGAAGAGCTGAAAGCCAAAGGCGTGCAATTCATTTCCGAACCTGCCGAAAGACCTTACGGCATCGAAGCCGTTTTCAAAGACAACTCCGGCAACTGGTTCAGCCTGACGGAGCCAAGCACAGGCAGCTAAAGCCAATTAGGGTTAGAATAGGTCCTGCGGCAGACAGGACCTATTAAATGCAGCGCATCAAATGGACCGACCGTCGTTTTAACTTCGATTTCCCCGCAGGCATCTATCCCGAGATGATCGAGCGGATGCGCGGCACGCCCGCTCGTCTCGAGGAACTGCTCGCCAATCTGTCACCTGAAACACTGACAACACAGGCCGACGGGCGGTGGTCCATGCAGGAGAATGCCGGCCACTTGGTCGATTTGGAAAGTCTCGTCTCGCAACGGATCGACGAGTATCTCGCCGGCAATGCAGCTCTGCACGCCGCCGATATGTCGAATCGCAAGACGTACGAAGCGAGTCATAACGACGTACCTGTCGCCTCAATCCTGAACGCGTTTCGCACTGCAAGGCACGATATTGTCCGGCGGCTCGATAGCCTGGACGCCGGCGTCTTCGAGCGTGCCGCGCTGCACCCGCGGCTCAACGTGCAGATGCGGCTCGTAGATATGTTATTTTTTCAGGCTGAACACGACGATTATCATCTCGCCAGAATTAGTGAACTCAAGAAGTTGCTTTTGGAGCGACCGTAAATGCACAGAGTGATGCGCAAAAAACTTTTCCTCGTGGCGGCGACGCTCGCCGCGTTGGCATTCAATGTGAGCGGGCAACAACTGTCGCTCGACGCGATGATCGAGCGCGACCTCGCATCGTGGCTGACGACCTACAGGACACTTCACGCCGCGCCCGAACTTTCGCATCGCGAGGAAAAGACTTCCGCCTTCGTCGCGGGCGAACTGCGCAAACTCGGATTCACAGTCACCGAGCGCATCGGCAAGTATCAAAACGCCGAGTGGGTTGGATACGGCATAGCCGGCGTGATGAAGAATGGACCAGGCCCGACCGTACTAGTGCGCACCGAGCTCGACGCGCTGCCCGTTGAAGAGAAGACAGGCGTGTCGTATTCGAGCCACGTAAAGACGAAGAACGACGCGGGCGTGGAAGTGAGCGTGATGCATGCGTGCGGTCACGACATGCACATGACGAGTTTTCTCGGCACTGCAAAAATGCTGACGGAGCTGAAAGACCGTTGGAGCGGCACGCTTATCTTGCTGGGCCAACCTGCCGAGGAGACGGGCGACGGCGCGATGGCGATGTTGCGCGACGACCTTTACACAAAAATTCCGCGGCCTGATTTCGCGATCGCGTTGCACGACAAACCCGAATTGGAAACAGGCAAGGTTGGCTACACACCCGGTTACGCGATGGCGAGCGCTACGTCGATCGACATAAAGATCAGGGGCGTGGGCGGGCATGGCTCGGCGCCGGAAGCGACGAAGGATCCGGTGGTTGTCGCGGCGCAAGTGGTGATGGCGCTGCAAACAATCGTGAGCCGTGAGAATTCGCCACTCGATCCGGCAGTCGTCACGGTCGGCTCGATCCACGGCGGCACTCGTTACAACATCATTCCCGATGAAGTGAATTTGCAATTGACCGTTCGCACTTACAAAGAAGACGTGCGGAAGCGTGTGCTGGCGTCGATCGAACGAATCATCAAGGGTGTTGCGGCGACTGCCGGAATTCCCGAAGATCGTGCGCCGATCATGAAAGTTGCTGAAGGCACTGGCGCGACGTTCAATGAACCGCAGTTAGTCGAGCGTCTCGTGGGTGCGTTCAAGCAAGCGCTCGGAGATGAGAACGTTGTAAAGGTTGCGCCGATCATGGCGAGTGAAGATTTTGGTTCGTTTAGTTTGGACCAGAAGATACCGGCGACGATCTTCTGGCTCGGCGCCTCGGAGCCGGCAAAATTAAAAGCGAGCAGGGAATCAGGTGTGCCGCTTCCCGGGCTTCATTCAGCGCTCTTCGTTCCCGTGCCCGAGTCGACGTTGCGAACAGGTGTGAAGGCGATGACGTCGGCGGTGTTGGATTTGATGAGGAAAAGCGTTGCCTCAAAAGTCGGACTCAGGCTTGGACACAGTCAGTACAGGGAGCAATAGTGACCTGGTCAGTGATCAGCATGAGAGATTCCTAAAGATTTTTGACTCGCATGAGGAAATAAGATGGACGTCGAACAGATTCGCAAGTTTTGTCTTTCTTTGCCGCATGCAACTGAACGAGTGCAGTGGGGCAACGACCTGTTGTTCTGTATCGGTGAAAAGATGTTTGCGGTGGCTGGGCTCGATCCGAAGTACGACGCTAAGCTGTCGTTCAAATGCACGCCTGAGAAATTTGCCGAGCTGGTCGAACAGGAAGGGATAATCCCCGCGCCGTACGTGGCGCGTTATCACTGGGTCGCACTCCAGGACCTCAATGCGCTGCCCGGGCGCGACCTCAAAGAACTTCTGAAAACCGCGTATCAACTGGTTCACGACAAACTGCCGCTGAAGGTACGAAAGCAATTGGCGGCCACAGATTTGCACGGATGAGTACGGATTAATCCGTATTTATCCGTGAAAATCCGCGGCTAAGACAACCCCATTGCCTCACACGGACTCAAACGGGTCACTCTTCCCTGCAATTCCCAAAAATCCCAGTCGTCTGGAGGTCCCGATGAACTCAAAGTTCTCCTTCCTTTCGTTGCTCCTGCTGGTCCTTTTCTCCTTTCAAGTCGCCCGCGCAAATGAGCCTGCCGAGGCTCTGGCCCGCAAGGCGGTTTCAGAAAACACGGTGGAATCGTCTCACGCAATCGAAGAGTTACGCGCCCTCGGGCCGGCTGGCTTGCAGGTCCTGATGGCCCAGTATGCTGACGAGATTAACCGCCAAATCACGTCGCCCGCTGCCGCATCAGATCAGCAATGGGTGCGCATAGCGACCGCGCTCGACACAGTTGCGCAGCAGAAGAACAGTTATCTCGCA
>JBKPPH010000222.1:0-12707 GCA_046733535.1 Acidobacteriota bacterium | reverse complement strand
CCGACGCGATCCATGTCTTCGAGTCTCTTTGAGACGTCCGTCATCGCAGGAGTGACGCCGAAGAAACGTGCACCTCGGTACGTGATGATCGTTTGCCCGCTCGAGCTCGTGGCGAATGAAAATTCCGACGGCAGATCTCGAATCGTTTGGAAGAACGCTTCGGTGTAGAAGTGTGTGTGCAGATCGATTCGCATCATTTTTCGCGAAAATACTGGCTCAGGCTCTCTGCCTTCGCAAACTCACCGCGGAATGTGTAGATATCGTCGAGTTTCCAGGCGCCGTCTTCGAGCAGGAAGATGAACGACGTAATCCGTTCGTCGCCCGGATAGTTTGTCTTTGGACCCCACTTGTAAAGCACGTCGACGATGGCTCGTTTTCCGTAGCGTCTCGACGCGACGATGGAATAAGTTGAGGGATAGTCCCACGTGCCGATGAATGTGCTGTTGCTCGGAAAATCAGGATCATCCGCGGGGGTCGTGAACGTTGCGACTTTCTGTACAAGTGCCTTCCGCAAGGCCTGAGTAAGCCATCGTTTTTGTGCCTGCTCATCGTGAACGATGCTCGGATCGCTCTTTTGCAGATAGCGAAACAACGCGCGAAAAGTGTCCAATGCTTCTTTGGGAGTCGCGACAGCACGCGTCGTTTGTGTGACTTCGCGGATCGTAGCGTTCGATGATTGCTGGGCGACAACAAGTGAAGTGCAAAACAGTAGGAAGGCGGCAGCAAGCAGGTAGATTTTCATACTTGTGAATTCAGTTTGTTCCTGTCTGATGGATCGGAATGCAATCTAATCGTAACATTCCTCACGCAGTTGTGAATGTTATAGTGTGAATCAGTTAGGTAAATCTTCCTGATCAAGTCAGCAGCGGCGGCGGCACCCGGCAGCTTCCAACCCACCAATTTATCCAGCGGCAATGCAACGAACAGAAGGAGGGCAGCAGCAGTGACTACTCAAGCAGTTGCGAGCCGGGACGAACGCGGCCAGCCAACACTTGTGAACGGCCATCGCTCGAATACGAATAAAGATAATTGGCTTGGTTTCGTTGGCGACGTGGTGAAATTTAGCGGCGAAGTGTGTTTCAAATCGATGCTGAGAATCGATGGGCACTTCTCCGGAAACGTCACTTCACAAAACGGCACTCTCATCATCAGCACTGGAGCCGAGGTTACCGAAGCGGTGATCAAAGTGGCGGTCGCAAAAATAAACGGCACAGTCGAGGGCGACATTCTCGTCAGTAAGGAACTCGTACTCGGCCGCACCGCAAACGTCAAAGGCCAGGTCACCGCTCCCGCACTCGTTGTCGAAGAAGGCGCGTTACTGAATGGGCAAGTTAGAAAACAGGTCGCATGACTGATTGATTACGGCGACTCTATGCTGTCGATGCCATGCTACGCTGCTGGTCGCGTGATGAACTGCTTCCAAGCGGATTTTGGATTTAACTTTGACGCGACATCTTCTACGGATATCGTCTTCGTTCTACCGCGAGCAATAAACGCCTGTAATCGTTCGGATGGCCATATATAAACATCGGGCACCACTTGAGGATCGCGCCACTCGTGTTTATAGCGAATGAAAACCACGAAATGGTGCTTTCGTGCGCTAAATTTCTCCACTGGCCATCGTGAGTTTCCCCTTAGCGTTTTTACTTCGATTGTAAACGCCTCGCCAGGTTGCCTCACAACAGTGATATCAACATTCTCCGGTTGTGCGTACGTTAGATTGGCTTCTGCGCCGAGTCTGTGCAGAACTGAAAGGACGTAGAATTTTGCTGCAAGTTCGAGATGAGTTGCTCGACCATACCATTCCGGACGCGGTGACCGGCTTTTAGGCACCGTAACGGGTCGACCCCAAGCATCAGGATTATTCGCATCCGCTATGAGTTTTAGTTTGATTTCTTTTGAGGAAACCTTCTTAGCCATCATAATCCCACCCGGTAATCACTCGAATCAAATTCTTCTCCTTCTCGTACACGATGAGTTTTAGTTTCCGACCACCATCAGTATAGCCGATGATCTGATATCCACCATGATAACGTTTGTTGCGCCGCACTTGAAAACCATTCCAAATTACTTCAATCACCTCATCTATTGTCACGGCGTGTCCAGCGAGCTCGGACTCGTCAAACTCGAACTCAAATTGTTCTGGGTCAAACCTTTGCCAAAAAACCATTGCATATCTCAGAAGTGGTTATCGCAGATACGTGGGCCGACAAGGGTGTTCACGTTCGCGGAGCGCCTTTGAGCCAGGCTGTTGAGGAGACAAACGATAACGGATAAGAGAGGTTCTCATTTTCTATCTCGAGAAGCGGCGCACGATCAGCGCGATGGGCAAGCCAACGCAGAACATAATTGTGAGTATGCCAATGGTGAAACCGGTAAGAGTCATCGGTCGCGGTGTAATGGACGAGAGCGGCAGGACCACGAAGTTCATGAACAGGTAAACCGCAATGCCGTACAGCAGTCCGAAGTTTACCGGATGTTCGATGAGAGACAGCCACTTTCGACTCGCGAAGTAAAAGACAACTGTCGCCACCGTCGCGATTAGAAAGTGAAGCGCGAGGCCCAGTATCGCCGTCTTAACCCCGCCGTTGAAAGCAGCGGCGCCGAGCAGTCCGCTCGCGACAAACTGTAACAATCGAATGGGTCCAATGCCGGCCCGCAGCCATGCGGTCACGAACGCCCCGCAGATATCGAGAGTTCCAGCGATCAGCGCGGCCCAGAAAATCGGTTGTAAGCTCATGACTTATGCTGCCGCGGGTTCGGGTGCGCTCTTATACAAAGCGGCGCCCGCGAGAGTTGCAACTACTGTAGTCACGAGATGGATGGCGCCCACTTTCAACCACAGCGCATTCGAAAAGAACCCCAACGGAATAAACTGCACTGGGCCGGTGAGTGAGAATGCAATCCATCCGGCGATTCCCGCCAGCACGGCAGTCTTTGGTCCAGCTCCGAAGAGACTGCGCATCGTTACGTAGAACAACATCGACGTGAAAGCACGGCCGAGCTCAAACACTGCAAAGTAAACCATGCTGCTGCCGTGCGGTTCAGGCTCTGCTGCTCGCAAGCCCGCGTAGATTGCCTGCCAATCGGCTTTGGCAATCGTCTCGTGAACAAAACCATCGCTGACAAACATGATGATCGCAGCGATTAAAGTACCCAGGATGAGTCGACCCCAATTGATCCTTGCCATGGTCCGCCTCCTTGAGGTGTTTTGGTTGGACGGCGAATTATCCGCCGGATCGCGTGCGCAGGCAATGGGCCAGGGCCACAAAGCGGCACCGAAGGCCAAAAAATTAGCCGCGGATCAACTGGCTAATCCTTTTTGATTTCCACTTCGATCTCGCGCACGGTTGGTGGTGGTAGACGCATCCACTGTGGACGGCCAGTGGCTACGGAACGAAGGCGGGCGCTGCCTGATTCGAATTTTAAAAGTGTTTCGCCCGTTACCGTCATAGACTCTGACGCGTGTTGTGTTCGCGGATCGAAGAAACCCAGCTCGTTTCCAGGCACATGCAACCGCAGAAGTCTTTCGGAATGTGAACCCTGGACCAAATAAACTTCCACGTCGGCCATCGTGCGTCCTGAAGTAACAACCGCAGTCTCTACAACCGAGCCGTCAACCAACAGTCCTGGTGCACTCAGCTCCAGACTTCTCACCTGCACGTAAGCGCGGTAGCTCGACACCGTCCCAATCGTGAGAAGAACAAAAATTACAAGCCCGAACAGGCGCTTGAGCCAAACAATCGAGCGTGCTTCGGGAACGGTTAAGCTCTCGAACATCGCCTTGGACGGGATTGACATGATATCGCGCGCTACGTCGTCGCGGAATGGAAACGCTCGGCACTCCGGGCACGGGCTTTCGCGGCCTCGACTTCACGGTCGCGAGGAGGACCGTTGGTAACGAGCGAGTCGAGCAGCTCCTGCGCTGCCTGGGCCACCTGGTCCACTGCACGATTGAAAGCCGCTTCGTTCGACTTCGAAGGCTTTGCGAAGCCACTCAGCTTGCGGACAAATTGCAACGACGACGCGCGAATCTCCTCCTGCGTCGCCGGTGGTTTGAAGTTATGAAGGGTCTTGATATTTCGACACATGCTGCTTTGTTGCCACCTTCTCTCGAAGAGTTGCGCTCATAAATTCAAAGGACGGTCAAACCTTATCGGACCTCTCCCAACGGGCCTCGATCGCACCGACGAGGCTGAGGACCATAACAGTTAAGAAAGTGCCAACTAAAGCGACTCCCAACACACCCAGCCCAACCGCTATCCCAATCGCGGCCGTCATCCAGAGACCGGCTGCGGTCGTCAATCCTTTAATCTTGCGCTCTTCAGTCAATTTCAGTATCGAACCAGCGCCAACGAAACCGATGCCTGTAACGATGCCTTGAACAACTCGCGATAGACCCTCGGGTGTCATCGGGCTTGCGGCACACGCTAAAACGACGATGGCGGTGCCGAGACTCACGAGCATGTGAGTCCGTAATCCCGCAGGCTTTTTAGCCTTCTCGCGTTGCAACCCGACGATCGCGCCCAGCACGGTAGCGAAAATAACGCGAATCAGTACGACCGCGAGTTGCCGTGGATCCGGCAAACCCGCATGCAGCTCTTGCCATAAAAGTTCCATGTGTTACCCCTGCCCTGTCAAAAGCCAAAGAAGCCCGGATCCATTAGGTACCAGTTGAGCAACCCGGCCAGGAGTCCGATCACAAAAACCGCCAGCACGATGACTTTCTCTTTCGTCGTGTTTGGCTTTCCGCCGAGCGACGGAAAGAACAAGAGAAAAAGTCCGCCAATTCCGAGAAGCGGAGCAAACGTCGCCATCTTCAAGTAGTAAACACCTTCTGCACGCAACGTATACCAACTGTAGTAAATCATCGCTACGGAACCGATAATAAGCAAAACGGCCAGTAAGCGCTGCTTGACGTATCGCATCAGTCCTCCGGCTTTGCGGTGAAAAGTGTATCGAACTCTGGATAGGGGCGGACGTTGACCAGCGTACAGACGTTTTCCTGTGATTGGAACAACCCCTAAAATGTCTACGACTCTGGCGTTGCGCAGAATTCTAGCCATTTGAATCGTCCGATTGCCAGCAATTTTCTTGTAACTTTTGCCGAACCCACGTGTTTTAGGAGATGTAACGCAGCTTATGGCGAGCCAAGATGAAGAGTTCACCATGCTGTTTCAGGATTTCTATCCGAGCCTATGTCGCTTTCTGGAATGTTTTATGGGAGGCCGCGTCGCACTGGCGCAAGATCTGGCACAGGAGAGTTTCCTGCAACTACATCGGACGGCGTGGGGAACTTTGCCGGTAGCTGAAGCGCGCTTTTGGCTCTATCGCGTGGCGCGCAACCTCGCGATTAACGAGTTTCGCAAATCAGACACGCGCTACCGGCTTTTCGATCGCGTGGTGGAAGCAATGAGTCCGCGAGCACGCAACCCGGAGCAGGAGTACGAAACGCAGGAACGGAAGACGATGGTGTTGCAGATGCTACAGACTTTGCCGGAAGACCAGCGCGCGGCGTTGTTGCTGAGAGAGCAGGAACAGTTGAGTTACAAAGAGATTGGACAAGTGCTGAAGGTTTCCGAGAGCAAAGTAAAAGTTGACATCTTCCGCGCGCGTGCGTCGCTGCGCGAACGCTGGAGCAAGAAAGAAAAAACAGTCGGAGCGAGTGTTGGGTAAATCATGTCTAATCCTGTAATCCTGTAAAAATGAGTTTAAATTATGAATTGCAGTTTTACCGAAAAAGTTTCTTCCTTGATTGACGGCGAGCTCGCGCCGGCAGAAGCGCGCGAAGTTGAGCGTCACCTGCTGAGCTGTAGCGACTGTGAACAACTGCGCGACGACTTTCTCAACCTGCGCAGCCAGATCGCAAGCTTCGAGACTTCGCTCCAGCCCGCGATTCAAAACCGCGCGCTGAAAAAGATCTTGTCGCGCGAACGTCGTGTTCCGGCACTGCAATGGGCTTTCGGCACGCAGGCCATCGCTTTCGCAACGCTTCTGATCGTCGGCGCAATCATCGGGTTAATCATTTATCAGAGCAAACGCGCTCCCGCGCCATCAGAGACAGCGCTGGTCCAAACACCATCGCCGGTCCCGCCCGCGTCAGTTGCACCAGACAAGCAGCCGTCACGCGATGCATCGCCGGAGCCAGTGAAAGATACGAAACAACCAAACAAAGACACCAAAGAAACGCAGAGCCCGCGACGCGCAGCTCCAGTGAAACGCCCACCGGTACGTGAACCGAAACCGGGTGAACAGTTTGCCGCAATCCCCGAGCGTGCGCGTTCTGCTGACGCAGAAACGATGACTGCCATCCACTTCGAGAAGTCTGAGACGCTGTTGCGCGCTTTCAGAAACGTCCGCATGAACGAACCGGGAGCCGCTGCGGAAGTCGGCTACGAGCGCAAACGCGCGCAACAACTCATCGTCCAAAACATGATGCTGCGACGCGAAGCCGATGCAGCAGGCGACGTGCAGATTTCCTCCTTGCTGGAGAGTTTGGAACCGATACTGATCGACATCGCTAACCTTCCGGATAAACCGGACTCGGATGCTGTTCGCGTCATTCGCGAACGCGTCGAACGCAAAAACATCGTCGGGCTGTTGCAGGTCAACTCGACCGCGCTGGCTCGTGCTCTCGATTAACCAGGAAGCAGCAATGATTCACCTCAGAGGCACAGGGAACAGGAGAAGCACTGTGCGTTTTTGATCACCGCTCGATCTTCTGCGCCCTCTCAGGTTCTCTGTGCCTGTGCGGTGAACCGAATAGCTAAAGCAATTCCATTGATTAAGGACAAACGATCATCATGAAGCACTTAATTACTTATCGCCCCCAACTCAGATTCGGACTCGCGCTGTTGGCTGTCGCTGTAGTCGCCACCGCTTTCGCGCTCTTTACCCAACGCACTTACGGTTACGATCAAGACATCGCCAAGCTGAACAATTTTGTGCAGACGAAGGCCAACACCGCCTCAATGCAAGTCTTCCGCGAGGGCCGCGACTTGATCGAAGCGCAGAATTGGGAAAAGGCAGCCGAGAAATTCAACGACTTCATCACCGCTTATCCAAGGAACAAAGATCTCGACGCCGCCCTTTACTGGTATGGCTACGCTTTGCAGAAGCAGGGCCGTAAAGAAGAAGCCGCCGTCCCGCTCGTTAAATTGATCACGACCTTTCCAAACTCAACGTGGCGGCGTGAAGCAGACGCGTTGCTGGTCGTCCTCGGTCGTAAGGACGACGTCGACAAGGCCCTGCAACACGATAACTGCGAGATCAAAATGCTCGCACTGCAAACACTGTTTCAGGCAGATCAGGACAAAGCCATTGCTATCGCTTCGGAAGCACTCAGGGCGAATCAGGGACAATGCCAAAACTTCCAGGCCGCAACGCTTTCGCTGCTCGGCTCGCATGGCGGCGCGCGAGCAGTGCCGATTCTGCTCGAGGTTGCTCGCAGTAACTCCGATCAGAGACTTCGCTTGACCGCCATCAAGCGCCTGGGCGAGCAAGATAATGAGCAGGTCATCGACGAGCTGATCAAGATTTACGACGCGGACCGGACCAAGGAGATTCGTGCCCAGATATTGCGAGCACTGGTCGAAAGTCGCACTCAACGCGGCACCGCAAAACTGATGGAAATCGCACGCGCCGGCGACGATCTCGCCATCCGGCAATACGCAATTCGTTTTCTGAGTGAGCGTGACGATGCCGCCTCCCTCGATGAGTTGATCCGGATTTACGACGCCGACAAAACGAAAGAAATTCGCTACCAAATAATGCGGCTACTTGCTGAGAGCGACGATGCACGAGGGCGCACCAAGCTGCTTGACATCGCGCGACAAGGTGAGTCACCGGAGTTGCGCATGGAGGCGATTCGCCTGCTCGGCGATCACGGACGCATCACGCCCGACGACATCATGCAACTCTACACGAGCGAAACAAACACATCGATCAAAGCCGGGTTGCTGCGCGCGCTTGCGAACAGCGATGACCCGCGCGCACGCGGAAAGCTGTACGACATAGCTCGTGGTAACGATTCACTCGAACTTCGTAGCTATGCGATTCGGCAGATGGGCGAAAAAGACGACGAGCAGACAATCGGCCAACTCGCTTCGATGTACGACTCGGAGCAGAACCTGCAGCTCAGGATGATGCTGATTCGGGCCTTTTCAGAGTCGAAGCAAAAAAGCGCCGTGCACAAGTTGATGGCTATCGCGCGCAACGACCAGTCAGTGGAATTGCGCAAAGCGGCGATCAGGTCTCTGGGCGAAAGCAGGGATCCTGAAGCGCTGAAGTTCCTCGAAGACTTTGTTAAATGAGTAACCTGTAAGAAAACCCTGGAGGCAATCATGCGTAGTTCAATGATCGTCCTAATTCTCGCTATCGCCGGAATCGCTTGCGCCGGCGGAAATCGCGCTATCGAAAGCACCGCCGCCGCGGCCGCTGACAACCCTCAAACTCAATCCAGCGCTACGACCATTCAGAGTTTCACGCCTGTCGACGGCGCGGACCTGATGGCTAAACTCGAAGCAGCGCAGGCACGGGCGCGTGGACGTCAAACACCATACTGGTCGGCTTACACGTTCGACGTGCGTCCGGGTCTGGCTGTCGATCTCGGCGTGGGCCAGTTCAACGGCTCGATGAATACATTCGGCGATACGACGGTCTTCATCGGCACAACCGCCAATGGGATGACTGCTGAAACACGCAATCTCGGAATCTTCCTGCTGCGCGAGCCGGCCAGTAATCAAATCACGCGGATGGAGGTTTACAACCTCGAGCGAAAGCGCGAGTACAGCGGTTATCCCGTCTTCTGGCTCGGCCGCGCAAACAACGAAGAGAGTCTCAACTATTTGCGTGCCATCGTCGCGGCGACGCCGCTCGACATGTTGAGCGAACGCGCTGTGCTGGCGATCGGGTTGCACGACGATGCGCGTGTCGGTGGTATGTTGAAAAACCTCATCACGAGCTCACCCAATCAGCACATTCGCGCTACGTCTGTTTACTGGTTGGGCCAGGTTGGCGGTGAACAGGCGTTCCTCGCGTCGCTCGTGAAAAATGAGTCGGAAGACAAAAGGATTCGACGTGCCGCCGCGTATGCGATTGGCCGTAGCGCAGAACGCGGGTCGATGGCGGTGATTCAGGATCTTTACGAGACCGTCAAGGATGTCGAGGTCCACCGCAATGTGATTACCGGTGCAGGAAGGAATTTTGACCAGCAGCAGGCGTTTACCTTTCTTATCGGCGTTTCTAAAAACGATCCTGATTTTGAAGCGAGACGGATCGCCGTGCGCCAACTCGGCCACTTCGAACGCGATGATACCGCGCAGGAGTTAATGAAGATCTATACGAACGATGCAAACATCGAGGTGAAACGCGCCGCGTTGCGTTCGTTGGGTGAAACTAAGAACCCGCGCGCACAAGCGCGTTTGCTCGAAATCGCACGCACCGATACGAACCCGGAGTTGCGCAAGACGGCGATTCGCGTACTCAGCGAACGCGGCGAGGCCGCGGTTGACGATCTGCTGAAAGTGTTTGATTCCGAGCAGGTGCCGGAGGTCAAGCGCTCAGCGCTGCAATCCCTCTCCGAGATCAAAAGTCCGCGCGTCGAAGACAAGTTGTTTGAGGTAGCGAAAGGCAACGATGCGGTTGAAGTGCGGCGTCAGGCGATTCGACTTCTCGGCGAGCGTGCCACCAAACGCAGCTTTGATTTTCTGACTGCGACTGCACAAAGCAGCGATGGAAATACGGAGGTGCAGATGCAGGCCGTGAAAGCGATCAGCGAACGACGTTCGGAAGAGTCAGTGCCGATCCTGATCAAGATCGCTAAAACGCATCCGAATCAACTCATTCGGAAACAGGCGATGCGTGCGCTGGGTGAGTCAGGCGATCCGAGGGCTGTCGAGTTCTTCCGCGAAGTGTTAACGAAATAAATATTTAGCCACTGATGTTCACGGATGGATACGGATAAGATCTGTGTTCATCCGTGAAATTCTTTTTGTGCTTCTCTGTCGCTCATTTCATGGTCATGATCGCGGCCCACGTCTCGATGCCGTCCCACAGGTTTTGAATCCGAATGTTTTCATTCTCCGCGTGCTGGTTGTTGTCGTAGTTCGCAATCGGCACGGAGATCGTCACCGTTTTCAGTCGCTCCGTGATGATCGATAGCGGCAGGCTTCCACCGGACGTCGGCAACAACACAATCTTGTCCGTCGACGTCGATTGCACAGCGTCGATCACCGACTTCGATAACGGGAGGTCCATCCTCGTGCGCTCGGCGTTGTAACCACCGGGGCGCACGTTGACGCGCGCAAGCAGCGGATACTGTGCTCGCTCCGCGTCGGTCGGCTCGCGATCCGTAACGTAATAACCCTGCTTGCGTATATGCTCGATCAGCCGTTGCGTCTGTCGCTGGTGATCGTTTCCCTTGACGAGACGCAGGTCCAGCACGGCCGTGGCTGTGGTCGGGATCACGTTGCGCGCGAGGGCGCCGACGTCACCGCTCGCGAATCCGTTGATATTCAACGACGGAAGGCTGATCAACTCGAGCAGAGCTTTTCCACCGCCCTCCGTGCGCTTGAGTCCTAACTGCTTCTTCAACTCTTCATCGTATTGCGGCGCGTCGGCAATGGCGCGGCGTTCTGCTTCGCCCAACGGCTCGACGTCCGCGTACCAACCTTCAATCGTCACTTTTCCTTCGTCGTCCTTCATCGACGCGAGCAAGCGCGCGAGCAGGTTCGCGGGATTAGGCGACCAGTTTCCGTAGTGACCACTGTGCAACGGACGTTTCGCAGCGTAGATGGTGACGTCGACATTCGTGTCACCACGCGCGCCAAAGACAACCTGCTTCACACCCGACTGGTGGACTGGTCCATCGCAGATGAGCCACGCATCCGCTTCGAGCAGTTGCTTGTTGAGGTTGATGATCTCGCCGAGGTGTGGCGAGCCGGCTTCTTCTTCGCCTTCGAAAAAGAATTTTATGTTTGACGTGAGCGGGATGCCCTTTTCTTTGAGCGCGCTGAATGCGGTCAGGATGGCCATCACACCGGCTTTGTCATCGGACGCGGAACGCGCGTAGATGCGCCACTGCGGATTGATGAGCGAGCCTTCAGGCGGCGCCGGTATGATCTGACCACCGGCTTCGAGCGCGGCCGAACGAAAGGTCGGTTGCCACGGCAACGTGCCGGACCACTGCTTCGGATCCGTCGGCTGTCCATCGTAGTGCGCGTAAAGCAGGATGGTCCGTTGTGCGCCTGGTGTCTTCCACTCGCCATACACAGCCGGGGGCGTGTTTGGAGTTGCACCTTCCAACAAACGCGGATTTAAACCGCGCTGCTTCATCATCTCGACGATGAGCGCCGCGTTCTTACGGATGTTGTCAGTGTCGGCAGCGACGTTCGGGATCGAAAGAAGAGCAGTGAACTCCTTCAGGAACTGGTGTTCGTTCGATTTGCGGTAGTCGCGAACCTTCTCCTGCGTCGTCTGAGCAAAGACTGCAAACGGCAGTAGGACCAGAAACAAAATGGAGCGCAGCATTGCGGCATTATATCCGCGTTTTTAATCCGTGTAATCCGTGGTTAATTCTTAACCATGCCGCCGTTGTCGAGCGCGGTGTAAACGTCCGCTGAAACGAGCCCAAGCCACGGATCGGAACGCGGCGTGAGAAACAGCTCGGCATAGACCTTCTCATTGAACTTATCCAGGTCCGCGCGAACCGGATCTCGCGACAACCACGCATACAGTTTGTTATGCAACATGTATTCGTTGCGAACCGTGTCGAGCGAAACTGACTCCTGAAACTTCTGCAGCAACTGCGCGAGCTCCTTTTCCGAAAGCTGCGGGTTCTGACGTTTGATCAGCGCGATGCTGCGGCTGTCGAGAACTCCATCCGCCGCATGAAACTGCGCGATCTTTCTCCACGCGGCTTCGTCCGTGATACGGCCCAGCGCTTCACTCGCGGCGGTCATCGCGCGGAGTATCGTGGTTTCAGTAACTGCTTTGGTGATGGCCAACGGCGCAATACTCAGCGCCTCACCATTCATCGACTTGGTTACGAAGAAACCGTCCGGCGCTTTGCCGTTGATCTTCGTCGTGTCCGCCAGCCACGCAAGCTGCGTTTTGTTGTTTCGTTCCCGGTAATAGTTCGCGAGCAGCAGCAATCTTTCCTGGTCCTTCTTGCCTGCCAACGACTTGAAGAGCGTTTCCGCATTCGCAAGTCCGCGCAGGAAAGCGGGTGGACCATACAAACCCGGCAGCGCTTCAATCGGTCGTCCGGAAGAGTCGAGGATGTAATGGATGCTGTTTCCGGTTATGGTGCGCTCGAGTTTGCGGCCGTCGCCGAAGTCGATCGTGATCGTCGGTACCGGCCGTACTGACTCCCAGTGCAACACGAAACGGTCGCGCAGCACCGCCGAGACTTCGGCGTTGGAATAAAGCACGGTGCGGAAGAAGCGGCTGTTGGCGCAACTGAGTTCGTCAGTCAACTTGCCTAACAAACGCAGCGAGAGAATCGGCTTGCCGGTTTCGAGCGAGGCTTTCTTCGCGCTTTCCAGCTCCGTGTGCCAGTAAAGCCCTGCGAGATAACTGTTCTTCTGCTGCGCAACTGTGTCGAGCGCGGTCGCTATGCGCACCCATTGCTGATCTGATGCGGCAGCGGGCGACGTGATTTGGCGGTTAATCTCGTCAGCATACTGGGCCATCAGGACCTGCAAGCC
>JBKPPH010000221.1:0-12212 GCA_046733535.1 Acidobacteriota bacterium | reverse complement strand
GGTGGCGAACGATCCGCAGCGCTGCATTTTGTGCAAACGATGCACGCGCGTCTGCGATGAGTGGATGGGCGAGGACGCGATCGAAGCCGGCGGGCGCGGCGCGCACACCGTTATCGGAACTTATCTCGGCTGGCTCGACTGTTCGCAATGCGGAAACTGCATCGAGGTCTGTCCTACCGGAACCCTGCTCGACGCCACTTACCGCCACCAGACGCGGCCGTGGGAGTTGGCGCAGGACATAACCACCTGCAACTTCTGTTCGGACGGGTGCCAGATGTCGCTCGGCTCACGCAACGGCGAAGTGCTGCGCTCGGTCGCGCGCGATCGTTACGTCAATGGGATCAACGGCGAGTTTCTTTGCGTCAAAGGCCGCTTCGGGCATCCGTTCATCAATCACGACGATCGCATTCGCACGCCGATGATCCGTTACAAAAAAGGCGGCAAACTGATCCCGGCAACCTGGGATGAAGCGATTCGTCACGTCGCCGAACGTCTCGACGCCATTGCAGATGAACACGGACGAAATTCGATCGGTGTCGTCGGCAGTCCGCGTTTGACTAACGAAGCGCTGCACGTGTTGCACAAGTTTGCGACCGAGCTCGTTGGCACCGAGAACTACACGACGACGGATCGTTTCAATCTGAAGAGTTTCTTCACGAACCTCGGCGCGCCGCTGGCCACTCAACGTGACATTCGTAATGCAAAGACGATTGTGTTGCTCGGCGGTGACCCCGGCGAATTGCAGCCATTAACAGGCAAAACCGTGCGCCAGGCCGTGCGAAACAGCGGCGCAACCCTCGTGCTCGTCAACTCCGTTCCCATTCGCCTGCGCGAACAAGCGAAGGTCTTTCTCCACGTCAGACCGGGAACGGAAGACGCGATCGTGCTCGCGCTTGCAGACTCGGCGAACGACACACTCGCTGCACAAAAAGCCGGAGTTGAAGCGGAAGCGATCGACGCGGCGCGCCACGCGATTGCAAATTCAACCGGCGACGTAGTGGTCCTCGTAAGTCACGAAATCAGCAGCGAGGCGCAGGCGATCATCACTCAATTCGCGAGAGTCTTTGCTGCCGAGGGCAGGCGCGTGCTGTTTCACCCGCTGCCGTTCTACAACAACAGCATCGGCGCGCACGACATTCACATGATGGACGCGCCGACTTCGCCGTTGCATCTCCTCGCCGCCACCGGCAGCGAGATTCGCGCGCTCTACATGGCCGGGGGTTTTCTACCGGAACAACTCGCCGCACATCAAGACGCGCTCGCGCGACTCGACTTCCTCGTAGTACAGGAACTATTTGAGAACGAAACCACGGCGGCGGCCGATGTCGTGTTGCCCGCTGCTTCGTACGCCGAGCAGGATGGCACGTTCACGAACAACAGCGGGCTGGTCCAACGTGTGCGGCAGTCGATTCCACCGCTGCATCAGTCAAAGCCTGACTGGATGATCGTCGCCCAACTGGCAAAAGAGCTCGGGATGGATTTCGGATATGAGATGTCGGCGAGCGCGGTCTTTCGAGATATCGCGAGGAGTGTGCCGGCGTATGCGGAGATGAGTTATCCGAAGCTGAAAGATGAAACGAACCCGATGCAGGCACGACACGCGATCGGGTCTTCTGACGCGCGAGATACGTCGACGCTCCGCAGCCGTGTGGAAGCACTGCCCGATACTGGCGAGAAGGTGAACGTAACGCCTGACGTCGGCGTGGAGTTGTTCAGGCTGGGGATGCTGACTGACAAAGTGTCGCAGTTTCATCTGCTCGCATCAGGCAATCCGCGGCCGGAGACAACAGCGATTTCGCCGCTATACCAGATAACTGGCCGCGGATTTACGCAGATGAACGCAGATTCAGATCAGCGTGATCTGCGTGAATCCGCGGCTTAAATAAGTATGGACACTGCGATCGATATCGCCCTCAAGTTCGCCGCCATCACAGTGGCGTTTGTTGTCGTGCTCCTGATCGTCGCCTACACCGTGCTCGCCGAACGCCGCATACTCGGCTTCATCCAGGGACGGCTTGGGCCAAACCGCGTCGGCTACGGTGGTATGCTGCAACCATTCGCGGATCTGCTGAAGTTCATCCTGAAAGAAGACATCGTCCCCGACAAATCGACGCGCTTCGTCTACTTTCTCGCGCCCGTGATCTCAACGATGGCGGCGTTGATGACGATGATCGTCTACCCGTTCGGACCCGAGATTAGGATTCCGTTTACTTCCATCACCATACCCCTCGTCGTTGCACGCTTCGACGTCGCTTTGCTCTACGTTCTCGGCGTCACGTCGGTCGGCGTCTACGGGATCGCCCTCGCCGGCTGGTCGTCAAACAACAAGTACAGTTTGATGGGCGGCTTGCGTTCTGCCGCGCAGATGATTTCGTACGAGCTCGCCCTCGGCTTGAGTCTAATCGGCGTGATCATGCTCGCGGGCACGCTCGAGCTCGGACGCATCGTCGAACTGCAATCAGGCTGGCACGGCTTCCGGTGGTTCATCTTCTTTCAACCGCTGGGTTTTTTGATCTACCTGACGGCGGCGATCGCGGAGACGAATCGCGTTCCGTTCGATCTTCCCGAAGCTGAGACCGAACTGGTCGCCGGCTTTCACACCGAATACAGCGCGATGAAGTTCGCGCTCTTCTTTCTCGCTGAATACATCAACATGTTCACGGTGTCGATGCTGGCCACCACCTTGTTTCTCGGTGGCTGGAACGTGCCGTTTGCGGAAGACATCTTCGGGCGCGGCACGTTCCTGTTCGGACTCGTCAGCGCGATCGGCTTTCTGTTGAAAGTCATCTTCTTTCTCTTTATTTACATCTGGCTCCGCGGCACCCTCCCGCGATTCCGGTTCGATCAATTGATGAACTTCGGCTGGAAGATCCTGTTGCCCCTGGCGCTGTTCAGCATCTTCATCACCGCGACGTTGATATTCCTGTTTCCGACTCTTTGATGCTGGCACTTCTCTTCATTCTTTTTGGAGCACTCGCAATTGGCTGCGCGCTCGCGGTGGTGGCGCAGCGCAACCCGCTCTACAGCGCCATCTCGCTGATCGGCGTCTTCATCTCGCTCGCGTGCCTGTACGTCATGCTGGCGGCGCCGTTCATCGCGGCCGTGCAAGTGATCGTTTACGCGGGCGCGATCATGGTGCTCGTTGTCTTCGTAATTATGCTGCTGAACGTCGAGCAGGAAGAGCGGCGGCGCACGCGTCTGAGATTTCTCGTGCCGACGGCCGTCGTGCTGGCTGCGATCCTGATCGCGGAAGTGGCTTTCATGCTCGTGTCCGTGCAGGATTTCAGGGTCCTCCCATCGGAGGGTGCTCCGGACGTCGGCGTCACTCACTCAATCGGACCGGCATTGTTCACGCATTACCTTTTGCCGTTTGAGATCACTTCGATACTGCTGCTCATGGCGATTGTCGGCGCGATGACCCTCGCGCGGCGCGGCGGACTGCTGCCGCCGAACGCGCGCGTCGTTCCCGGGGCACAACAGCTTCCGTTGTCGATCGTCGATCCGAACGCCGCGCCCGATGATCTGCGCGTGGTAGAGGCTGACACCGCTGACGAAGCAGCGCGAATTCTCGGGATCAAGGGTTTGCGCAATCAATCGAGGCAAGACTAAGAAGATGGAACCACAACTTTCATGGTACCTGGCGCTCTCGGCGGTGTTGTTCACAATCGGCGTCGCGGGCGTAATCATCAAGCGCAACATCATCGCGATGTTCATGTGCATCGAGTTGATGCTGAACGCCGTGAACCTGACGTTTGTCGCCTTCGCCAGTTTTCTTCAGGACGTTACGGGACAGCTTTTTGTGTTCATCGTGATGACAGTCGCTGCTGCTGAAGCTGCGGTCGGTTTGGGGATCATCATCGCGATCTTTCGGAATCGTGAGTCGCTCGATGTGGATGACGCGAGCATTTTGAAATTGTAACCGCGGATTAACGCGGATTTTTTACGGATGGAAACTAACATCCTCAGTCTGATTATTTTTGCTCCGCTCGGCGGTGCGGTTATCAACTGGTTCGTGGGCCGCCGTGTCCGTGACGAGCGGTTTATCGGCATCGTCGCGTGTGGGTCGGTGGCGGTGTCAACACTGGTCGCGTTCTATCTCGCATTCAAATCTGGTGGCGCGTTGCGCTCGGAGACGCCGCTACTCGATCACATCTGGACGTGGCTGCAGGTGGGCACGTTTCACGCCGACTTCGCGCTCGGCATGGATCGGCTGAGCGGCACTTACGCTCTCTTCATCACCTTCGTCGGCTTTCTCATTCACCTCTTCGCCGTCGGTTACATGCACGGCGACACAGGCTTCTATCGCTTCTTCGCCTTTCTAAACCTGTTCATGTTCTCGATGCTGACGCTCGTGCTCGCCGACAACTTCCTGTTGATGTTCGTCGGTTGGGAAGGCGTCGGCCTTTGTTCGTACCTGCTGATCGGCTACTACACCGATCGCAAAGAAGCGGGCGACGCCGCGAAGAAAGCATTTATCACCAACCGTATCGGCGACTGGGGCTTTGTGCTCGGAATCATGCTGACGTTCTTCGTCACGGGTTCAGTCAGCTTCTTCGCCAATCCCGCCGCCGGTGAGGCCGCACACACGGCGCTGTCGTTTTTTAAGAACCAACCCGTCGATCCTTTCACTGCCGGAGCAATCGTGGCCGGCGGAGCAACGTCAATCGCGGTGCTGCTGTTTATCGGCGCGGCAGGCAAGAGCGCGCAGATACCTTTGTACGTCTGGCTGCCGGATGCAATGGCTGGTCCGACGCCTGTCTCCGCGCTGATTCACGCGGCGACGATGGTCACCGCCGGCGTTTACATGATCGTGCGTTGCTCGGAGATCTTCGTGCACGCGCCGACGGCGATGTTTATCGTCGCCATCATCGGCGCCGCGACTGCGCTCTTCGCCGCAACCATCGGTCTCGCGCAGAACGACATCAAGAAAGTCCTGGCCTACTCCACGATTTCGCAGCTCGGATACATGTTCCTGGCCTGTGGTGTGGGCGCGTTTATCGCCGCAATTTTCCACGTCATCACGCACGCGTTCTTCAAAGCACTGCTGTTCCTTGGTTCCGGATCCGTGATTCACGGCATGCATCACGAGCAGGACATGCGGCGCATGGGCGGTCTCAAAAAGTACATGCCCATCACGTTTGCAACGATGCTCACCGGCTGGCTGGCGATCTCCGGCGTTCCGATCTTCGCGGGTTTCTTTTCAAAAGACGAGATTCTCTGGCGCACGTGGAGTGCTCCGGCGTTTAGCCTGCCGTCGACCGCGTTCAGCAAACTCCTCTGGGGCATCGCGGTGCTGACCGCGTTTTTAACCGCGGTCTACATGACGCGGATGATGGTGATGACGTTTTGGGGCGAGGAGCGGTTTCGCGAAAAGCACTCGGCGGTTGAAGAACACGATCCGCATCATGGTCCAGTCGAGCCGCGCGAGTCGCCGTGGATCATGACTGTGCCGCTGATCGTGCTGGCAGTACTGTCCACGATCGGGGGCTTTATCGGGGTGCCTTACGCGTTGAGTTCGTTATTTACGGATCGGAACGTGAACGTGATCGAACACACGCTCGAACCAGTCGTCGCAAAGATCGGCGCGACCGAAGGGCACGCAGAACCAGTTTCAGCGCCGGTTGACGAAACGCACGCGCCTGCGCCTGTGCCTGAGCCTGCGCACACGGCCGCGCATTCGAGTGAAGAGATTACTGCGGAGCGAGCGCTTGCTGGACTCTCAGTGCTTGTCGGATTGTTAGGAATCGGCGCGGGCTGGTATCTCTTCCGGCGGCGTCCGCTGTTGCAGATGCCACGGCTGCTCGAGAACAAATACTACGTTGATGAAGCTTACGATGCCGCATTGATCCACCCGATCGAAGCAGTCTCGCGCGAAGGCTTTTGGAAAATAATCGACGTCGGAGTCATCGACGGCATCCTCCACTCGATCGGAGAGGTCGTCACGGAAGGCGGAAGACTCGCGCGCCACCTGCAAGCCGGATTTGTGCGCGGTTACGCCGCGATCATCCTGGCCGGCGCATTGATTCTGATCGGAGTGTTTGCGTACCTGGGCTTTCCGGGACTGCCACGATAGTTTATGCCGCACTTGACCATTCTGATCCTGTTGCCAGTCGCCGGCGCGCTCGCGCTCGTCGGCTACAGCTTTCTGTCCAACAGGCGTGAAGAGCATTATCGCTGGATCGCCTTCATCGCGACGGCGGTCACGTTTGCCGTGTCGCTGCTTTTGCTGCGACGGCTCGGCGTGAATGGATCGGAATTCCAGTTCGACGAGAACGTAAGCTGGATCGGATCGATTGGCGCTCGTTATCACATCGGAGTCGATGGCGTTAGTTTGTGGCTGGTATTGTTGACTACGCTGCTAATGCCGATCGCGGTGCTGTCGAGTTGGACTTCAGTTCGCAAGCGACAACCTTCGTACTACGCGTTTCTGCTGATTCTTGAATCGGCGATGATCGGCGTTTTTGTTTCGCTCGACCTGCTGCTGTTCTACTTGTTCTTCGAAGCGTCGCTCGTGCCGATGTTCTTCCTGATCGGAATCTGGGGCGGCGAGCGTCGCATCTACGCGGCGGTCAAGTTTTTTATTTACACCGCGGTCGGCAGTCTGTTGATGCTGGTCGGCATCATCGCCATCTACTTCATCTTCCGATCGTTTGATTACCCGACAATCTTGCAAGCGATGGCGTCGAGCCCGTTGACGCCGCGGGCCGAGTACTGGCTGTTTCTCGCCTTTGCGCTCGCGTTTTTCATTAAGGTGCCGCTCTTCCCGTTTCACACCTGGCTGCCGGATGCGCACACAGAAGCCCCCACAGCCGGCTCGGTGATTCTGGCAGGTGTGTTGCTGAAGATGGGAACGTACGGCCTGCTGCGTTTTAACCTCGCCCTGTTTCCAAATGCTGCGCGTGCTTTTGCCCCTGTGATAATCACGCTTGCCGTGATCGGCATCATCTACGGCGCGCTCGTCGCGATGGTCCAGCCAGACGTCAAGCGCCTGGTCGCCTACTCGTCCGTCAGTCACATGGGATTCGTCGTGCTCGGGCTGTTTTCGTTTACCGAGCTCGGCATGCAGGGCGCGCTTTACCAAATGCTGAATCACGGCGTCTCCACAGGCGCACTCTTCCTCTTCGTCGGTTTCATTTACGAGCGACGACACACACGCATGATCAGCGAGTTCGGCGGACTGGCGACGCCGATGCCGTGGTTCTCGACGCTGTTCGTGTTCGCTTCTCTCTCATCCATCGGTTTGCCGTTTCTCAATGGGTTTGTTGGAGAGTTTCTGATCCTGATCGGAACGTGGACCTCGACGGCGGTCTCCCGCCCCTGGCTCGTGACGATGCTGGCGAGCACGGGCGTGATTTGGGCGGCTGTTTACATGCTCTGGATGCTTCAGCGCGTCGTCTTCGGCAAGGTTACCAACGAAGAGAACGCGCGCTTGTTTGACCTGAACAATCGCGAGACTGCGCTGCTGTTGCCGCTGCTGATTCTGATGCTCTTCATGGGCGTTTACCCGCGCGTGTTTCTCGATCGTTCGCGAGCGACCGTGGAGACGATTCGAGCACGCGTCAACGCAAATCCTGCGGGCGGTTCGTATACAACGCAAGTCAGAAATGGTTTAGAGGAGTAGGCCCGATTTACATGTTCTTCGCGCAATCAATGATGCCGGTCATTAGTTGGTCGCTAATCGCGCCGGAAGTCATCGTCTGTATCGCGGCCGTCGTCGTGATGCTCGTCGATGCTTTCGCTCGTCCGACACAGCGCTGGATCACCGGCGGCATTTCACTGGCCGGACTGGTCCTCGCCGCCCTGGCCACCATCTGTCTCTGGGCCAACGGCACCACGTCGTCCGATGCGTTCAACGGCATGATCGTGCTCGACGAGCTGCGCCTCGGCTTCACGCTCATCTTCCTGCTGGTCGCGGGCTTGACGTTGTTGATTTCGACCGTTTGGGTCCACGGGGAGCAATTACCGGCCGGAGAGTTTCATTCGCTGCTCCTGTTCGCGACTGTGGGAATGATGTTCATGGCGTCGGGCAACGACCTCGTGATCATTTTCCTCGGACTCGAGATTCTCTCGATCGCAACTTACGTCATGGCGGGATTCCGGCGCACCGACGTGCGTTCGAACGAGTCGTCGTTGAAGTACTTCATACTCGGTTCTTTCTCTTCTGCGTTTCTGCTGTACGGCATCGCGCTCGTCTACGGGGCCACATCGATTGTCGAGCCCGGACCAGGCGGCTCACTCAGCCGGATCGTTGCCGGCACGACAAACATCGCCGAGATCGCGAGTCGCATCGATCAGGCGCAGTATCCCGCGTTACTTTTCGCCGGCGCCGCAATGATGCTGGTCGGCTTTGGATTTAAGATCGCCACCGCGCCTTTTCACATCTGGACGCCGGACGTTTACGAGGGCGCGCCCACGCCAGTCACGGCGTTCATGGCTGCCGGACCGAAAGCCGCCGGATTTGCTTCGTTCATGCGCGTTTTTGTCTTTGGTTTGCCGTTCGTTGTTTCGGCTTCGACTTCCGCGAATGGAAACGTGCATCAGGCGTGGGTCGCCACGCTCGTCGTGATGGCGATTCTCACGATGACGCTCGGCAACGTCGTCGCTATCGTGCAGAACAACGTCAAACGATTGCTGGCGTATTCGTCAATTGCGCACGCCGGCTATGCGTTGGTTGGATTCGTGGCGGCGGGCGCAGCAGCCGCAGATCTGGCCCAACGCAACACTGCCATCACTGCGGTCGTGTTCTATCTGTTGACGTACGCGGTGATGAACATCGGCGCGTTTGCAGTGGTCCAGCTAATCGCGCGCAGCGGTGACCGCCGCACGTCGATCGAAGACTATCGCGGGATCGGATTTGAGTCGCCGGTGCTGGCGTTCTCGTTGAGCTTGTTTTTACTGAGCCTGCTCGGCATGCCGCTGACTGCCGGCTTCATGGGAAAGATCCTCGTGTTCGGCGCGGCGATCGAGCAGAAGTATTACGGGCTCGTGATCGTCGGCGTGCTCAACACCGCCGTCTCGGCTTATTACTACTTGCGGCTGATCATCGTGATGTTCTTCGGCGAACGAACGATGGCGTGGAGCGCGCCGAAAGTTCCGGCGAGCGTGGCTGTCGCATTGCTGATAACGGTGCTGGGTGTGCTCTATCTGGGAATCTTTCCCGGTCGCGTCATCAACGCGCTGCATACAAAGATCGAGTCGCAGGTTTTTACGAAAAAGTTAACCACAGATTACACAGATAAAACCCGCAGATAAATCCGTGTAATCTGTGGTTCAGACTGATGCCCGCCGAACACTGCGCCGAAAAGATCGAAGAGCAACTCGGTGAATCGTGGCTGCCGCGGATCTATCGCGAACGAATTCTCAAGCTTCGCACACGCTCTTATCACTTCGACCCCGTTAGCTCCTCCGCGCGTGTTCTCATTCAGCACACGCTGCTCGGAGTCGAGCTAAAGCTCGGACGCAAGCGCCTTTTGTGTCCGGATCTGGCGACCGCGAGGTACCTCTCGGTCTTCGCTCGGCTCGGCTCAGAGGATGTAGCACTCCCGTACGATATAACAAAAATCTCCCATTTAGCGGACGAATTGGAGTCGTCGTGGTATAGAATGTTGTTGCTAGTTGAGCAGGAGGGCAAGGCAGATAGCGCAAGAGTCCGTGCTCGGGTGCGTGGCCTACTGCTTGCTAAGATTCGCGCCGAGATCAAGGAGGCTGGGGCCGGAACACGCGTCCCGGAGTTTAAACTTAAGAAACGATAAGTGAATCTAACTGAACATAATGACTCAAGACTTTACCCCGGCAACTGACCCCGCTGAAATCTCGGGCTCACTTCCTTTCCCTTATACACAACAAAGCTATTGCCGCTACGAACCGATTCACCAGCGCATCGACGAGGCGCGCGTGCTCGTCGTCGATAACCTGCTGCGCGACGAGGGAGATGTTTCCGCCGTGGCGCGACGGGAGTGGGGCGTGATGCTCGGCGCGCAAATCCGGCGCGAGCGCCTGATCGCCGGGATGGCGATTGAAAATATTCTGAACAACATTTCGCGACTCGTGAAGCGTCCGACGACGCAGGTCGCGCATCTTTCCGAAGTCGCAGAAGCTGCGACACGCTTTCAGCCCGATGCGATCGTCTTGAGTGGGACGTTGCGGGATTTTGATTTTTACCAGCAGTCGATGCTCGACGAGTTCGGCGAGTTCATTCGCGCGACGAAGATTCCGATCCTCGCGATTTGTGGCGGTCACCAATTGGTCGGATTGAGTTTTGGCGCGCGCGTGATCACGCTCGACAAACTCGAGCAGCACGAGCAACGCGAGCAACGCCCGCAGGAATACCAGTATCGCTTCGTGCGCATCACCGAGGCCGGCGATCCAATCTTTGAGAACATCAACTGCGCCGATCCGGTAGCGCCGGCACGCATTCTTCGCGTATGGCAGAACCACGGTCTGCAACTCGATCGTGTGCCGGAAGGATTTGAACTCCTCGCAACGTCTTATCTCTGTCGTAACCAGATGATGGTGAAACGCACTGACGGACAACTCATCTACACCGTGCAGTTTCATCTCGAGAAGTCATTCGAAGACTGGAACAAGAGCCGCACTCGTTGGGAGCATCAGAACGATTCGCGTGACGGTCGCATGCTGTTCGAGAATTTCCTGAAACTTGCAACGAGCCGATAAATGAAGTCTGCGGCTTCGGTTCGGCCACTCACGCAAAAAGGCCTGGCCCTCGCAGCGCGTGAGCTCGCAGCAAGAGACAAGATGCTCGCCGGAATACTCGCCACGTATGGCGATCCTCCGCTCTGGCGACGCGCCACCGGGTTTCCGACACTCGTACACATCATCCTCGAGCAGCAGGTGTCGTTGAAGTCCGCGAAGTCGATGTTGATGCGGATTGAAGCTGCAGTTCAGCCTTTCACGCCTTCGCGGTTTCTGGAGTTGGGGGACAGTTACTTGCGCGGTCTCGGTGTGACGCGACAGAAGTCGGCTTATCTACTCGATCTCTCGTCTGCAATCGTCAATGGTGCATTGAGTTTCAACAAGCTTGCCCGGATGAGTGATGAGGAGGCGAGACTTGCTCTAACGCGAGTCAAAGGTATCGGATTGTGGAGTGCGGATGTATACCTTTTGATGGCGATGCGACGTGCAGACATCTGGCCGGCGGGAGATCTGGCGCTGGCAGTGGCGATCAAAGAGTTGATGGGTTTTCCTACGAGGCCGGGGCCGTTGGAACTGGAGCGATTGGCTGAGCAGTGGCGGCCGCATAGAGCTGTCGCCGCGCGCATGCTCTGGCAGTACTACCTCGGAAGAAGACGTTAGACATGATTTACATGATTTTTCAGCATTAACAGGATTCCAGCTTGTACATCCTGACAAATCTGGTAAATCATGTCTCACTTGGCGATTGTTGAGGCAGTAGTAGTTGCTTGCGGCGTGCCGAACTGCGTCGTCTCCGGCACGTTTTCCATCGTCAACTTGATCAAATCGTCGACCACGGCTTTGAGGTCGTTCGTCTCACGATAAGTCTGAAGTTGCCGGTCGGCCGAAGTACCACGCTCGAGGATCGTGTGCACGTGCTCGATCTCTTTTCTCGATCCCAGGTCATCGACAACATCATCCACGAACTCCAGTAACTCCAGCACCAAATCACGCACCGGCACTTCCGTCTGCTTGCCGAAGTCGATCATCTTACCATCCAACCCATATCGAACTGCGCGCCACTTGTTCTCCTGGATCAGCATGCGACGGTAAAGCCTGAACCCGAGGTTGCGATCGATCAACCGATCGAGCTTGGCGACGATCGCCTGAAACAGCGCCGCGATCGCAAGCGTGTCATCGACGCGCGTCGGGATATCGCAGACGCGAAACTCGAGGGTCGGGAAATACGGATGCGGACGAATGTCCCACCAGATCTTCTTTCCATCGTTGATGCATTTAGTCTTGATCAGCAGATCGACGTAGCGCTGAAACGCGCCGTAAGAGTCGAAGTGATCGGGAATGTCAGTGCGCGGAAACTGTTTGAAGACTTCGGTGCGATACGACTTCAGTCCGGTGTTGTGGCCCATCCAGAACGGCGACGAAGTGGAGAGCGCCAGCACGTGCGGCAGAAAGTAGCGCGCGGCGTTCATGATGTGAATCGCGCGTTCGCGATCCGCCATGCCGACGTGAACGTGGAGTCCGAAGATCAATAGCGACCGGGCGACAGTCTGCAGTTCCTG
>JBKPPH010000220.1:0-7176 GCA_046733535.1 Acidobacteriota bacterium | reverse complement strand
TGCCCGCGCTGCTGACGATCCAGTCGGGCATCAGCCAGATTCGCTACGCGACGCTGAAGGGAATCATGGCCGCGAAGAAGAAGGAGATTAAGGAAGTGACGCCTTCGACCGAGCTTACCGGAAGGCCTTCGCATCAGCGCGTCGAAAAGATCTACCTGCCGCAAAAGACTAAACAGACGCAGATGCTCGGCAATGGCGACGCAAAAGCGGGCGCCGCGGAGCTCGCGCAGAAGCTGCACGTTGAAGCGAGAGTATTTTAGCCACGGATTACACGGATGAGTAACGGATTACTAGTTTTCATTGAGCACAAGGCTGGAACCGCGAACCGCAGTTCGATTGAAGCAATCGCGGCGGCGCAGGCGCTTGGATCTCAGTTGCAGCAGAAGGCGACGGCAGTGATTCTCGGTGCGGATGTCGCTGGGTTAGCGCAGGAGATTGCCGCGTATGATGTCGAGAGAGTTATTTGCGCGACGAATCCGAAATTAGCTGACTACACGCCCGACGCATACGCGGACGGCATGGAACAGATCGTCAAGCAAGTCGATCCAAACTTCGTCTTTCTCACGCACACGTACCAGGTACGCGACTTCGCTCCCAAGCTCGCAGCGCGTTTTGGCAAGTCGCTGATTAGCGATTGCATTCGCGCTAAAGCTGAAGGCGGGAAGATCGGGTTCACACGAAGAATCTTTCTCGGCAAACTCGATGCTGATGTTGTGTCAGACGGCGAAGCGCCCGTGTTCGCGACGTTTCAAACAGGAGCTTATCGCGCGGACCAGGCTGCGAAGGGCGGCGGTGCGCCGGTGGAGAATGTCGCGGTCGAGATCGGCGAAGTGCGCATGAAGCCCGAAGCTCCGTTCCAGGAAGCGAAGCAGGCTGTCGATCTCACGAAGGCTGAAGTAATCGTCGCCGTCGGCCGCGGCATCAAGAGCAAAGACAATCTCGTGCTCGCGGAGAAGCTGGCGGAAGTGTTGGGAGGAGATCTCGCTGCGTCGCGTCCGATATGTGACGCGGAGTGGCTGCCGATCGATCGACAAATCGGATCGTCAGGGCAGACAGTCGCGCCGAAACTCTACGTTGCGCTCGGTATTTCGGGCGCGATTCAGCACCTGGTGGGAATGAAGAACTCCGGCACCATCGTCGCAATCAATAAAGACCCCGAGGCGCCGATCTTCGACATCGCGGATTACGGGATTGTCGGCGATCTCTTCGAGGCGGTCCCTGTACTCACCGAAGAGATCAGGAAGATTAAGGGCAGTTAAGCCGCAGATGAACGCAGATAAAACGCCGATCTGATCTGCGTTTATCTGCGTTCATCTGCGGCCTTTTTGATCTCATCAACAACTTCCTCGGGCTTCCATTCGTTACCGCTATAAATCTTCGCAATCTTTCCATCCGGGCCGACGATCACCGTCCTGAGCGCGTGAATGATCTGGTCCTTCTCAGTGAAATACGTCAGCCCAAAATATTGCGCAATCTCCTTGACCTGCTCCTTCGTCCCGGTCGCGAACTCCCAGTGCGCAAACGTCTCGTTCTGATAGCGCTCGGTGTGCGCCGCGCCGTAACTGCGTAGCACTTTCGGCGTGTCGTAATCAGGATCGATGCTGATGCTGAGCAGGTGTGTGTTTTCGTAAACCTTCGGATCCTGGCCGAGCTCGCGATCGATCTGCGCAAAGTTATCACTCATCAACGTGCAGTATTCAGGCACCGGACATCGCGTGTAGATGAACGTCAGCAGCAACGTTTTGCCGCGATACTTCTCGATGCGAATCTCGCGGTCGTCCTGATTACGCAAAGTGAAGTTCGGAACTTCGTCACCCTCCTTTGCGACGACCGCGGCCGGCATCGCCGCAGGGTTGGCACTCTGCTTTGTGATGATCAAGTCTTCCAGCCACGAGTGAGGGCCGTCGATCACGAGCGTCGCGGTGATCTCATCATCCGGTGCGAGGATTTGCAGGTCTGCCTCATTCGGGACGGTGAAGGGCATCGTCATTCCCGGCATGAGGTCTTTGACGTCTCCGTGAGAGACTGTGACGAGGTGCTTGTCAGGCTCAACGGCGACGACCTTGCCTTTCAGATCGTACCGCTTCTCAGTTCCGCTGCGACGACAAGCCCCGACTACGCAAAGGCCCATCATCAGCGTCACCATCACTTTTGTGCTTCTTCGTCGCTTCATCACTTTGCGGCCGGCTGGAGTTGAGCGTCGTAGAGACGTTGATACGTCCACAAGTTCGCCATCACGCGGTACACGTAATCCTTCGTTTGCGAAAAACCGATCTCGGGAACGTAGCGATCGGCTTCCGTCGAACGCGACCGCGCGATCCAGCGCGCGAGATTGTCTGCTCCGCCGTTGTAAGCACCGGCAACGGCGTGCGGCTGATTCGGAAACTGCTTGAACAAGTTCGCCAGGTACTGGGAACCGAAAAGGATCGCGACGTCCGGGTTGTAGAGTTCGTCCTGATCGAAGTTTTGCAGGTTGAGTTGCGTCGCGATCTCGCCCGCGGTGGCCGCAATGAACTGCATCATTCCGCGCGCCGCCGCTCCCGATTTCGCATCCGCCTGGAAGCGTGACTCCTGCCGTGCGATCGACAACACGAAACGCGGATCGACGTTCCTGCTGCTCGTATGCTTCAACAGCGATTCGCGAAACGGCGCGGGATAAAGCAACTCGACAAACTCACGCGGCGCAAGCTCTATCACAAAATCAGCCGGGACCGTCTTCCAACTTTGCTCGCCAAAACGCACGGCGCGATTGGGCATGCCGGCCCGCAGCGATAGCACGGCAATCGAGTAATCTTCGTCCGGACCAGCCGACGCTTTGCGCTCTGCCACCAACTCCGGCAGGGCTTCGTCATACAGACCGAGCAGCAGCAAACTGTTTGCAAGCGCCTCGTGGCCCAAAGCTGGTTCCTGTTTCAGCAGAGTGATCTTATTGAACGTTGGCAGGCGATAGCCCGGCAGCCCGTTGTAAGCAGCTTGTAAGTACTTCAGTGCTGCCGCGCGAAGCTGCGGATCGTTTGTGAGTCTCAAACTCGACTGCGCTGCGGCGCGAGCTTGTTCGAACTGTCCCGCCGCGCTCGCAACTCTAGCTTCGTTGAGCAGCGCATTGAGCCGCATCCGCACGAGCGATTGCGACTTCACGTTTGTCGCCAGATCCACCAAACGCTGTGTGGCGCGTGTGCCGTAGTACTCGTTACGTCCATCCGGAATCGCCAGGTAGCCGGCAATCGCGTCTTCCGTGCGGCCGAGTTGTTCGAGCGCGTAAGCGCGAAGGAAATTGACCTCCGCGGGAGTGGTCCCGCCCCCGACGCCAGTGCCCCCAAGATTCGGCAGCTTCAACAACTCATCCGCGTCGCGCACGACAGTGGACCAGCTTCCCTGGGCGAGGTGAATGCGGAGTTGCGCAAACAATGCGAGCGCCCCGCCGAGATCGTTCTTGAAGCGCCCGCGCGTTTGCTGCACCCAGTTCAGCGCTTCCGAATACTGCCCGGCTTCATGAAGCGCATCGATGATGTTCAGGTAAGCTCGTTCCGGGTTTGGGTTATCAGGAACGTGATCGATGATGACTTTGTAGGCGACCACTGCTGCGTCGTAGCGTTTGAGACGAAGGTAACTTGAAGCAAGTAAAGCAAGGGCGTCGCGGAGAGTCGTCGATGGAGCGGATTCAAAGGCTGTCGCATTGAATTTCTGAAGGATCGGAATGGCTTCCTCGTACTTCCCCTCATTGTATAAACCACGCGCAATCTGGACTCTCGCGTTGGGCACAGTGCTGCTTTCGGGAAAGCGATCAATAACTGCTTGATAGTGCAGCCTCGCCGCGGCGAAGTCGCGGTTGAACTGATACACAGAGGCCCGCAGCAGATGTTCGGCTTCGGAAAGAGCCGGCGCGTTATTGTCGAGTGCATCGAGTTGGCGCACGGCTTGGAGCGCGAAATCGTCAGGTCGCGAGGCGTCCGGCATCTGCATCACGAGCTTTGTAAACACGTCGCGCGCTTCAGGCGTCTTTCCTGCGCGTAGATAGGCCAGGCCAAGCAAAGCGCCGCCGTTGCGTGCGACTTTGAGATTCTTCGACAGCGTCAAAACTCTGGCGCTGTTTGCCGCGCCCTCGAAATCGCCGCTCTCGAAGGAACTCTCCGTCAGTCGCAGTGTCGCAGCTTCAAACAGCAAACTCGACGGCGCTGCGGCAGTGAGTTGTCGTAAACGCTCGCGCTCGAGCACGAGATCGCCGGTCGCGCGAGCGAGCTTTGCGAGCCGCCACAATGCATACTCTTTGAGTTTTGAATTGTTCGACGCGATGGCCTGGTAGTTTGCGATCGCGTTTGCGATGTCGCCGGTGCGTTCCGCGATGCGGCCGAGCAGGTACTCGTAATTCTTGTCGCGAAAAAGCGCCTCGTTTGCTGAGCGGACCTTGCCGATCTCGGAGCGCGCAGTCTGCCAGTCTTCCGCTTCGACTGCCGCGACGATCGGATCCGCCGGCTGGGCCAACGCCGGCGCCGCAACTGTGAGCAATGCTACAAAAAGTAGTAGTCTCGCGAATGACATGTCTCGGATTATAATAAGGCCACCAAAGGGCACAAGAGCACAGACGATAATTTTCGCGGTCGACTCCCGAGTGTAAATGTGTTTGTGCTTAATGTGCCTTTTTGCGGTAACTTTATGATCAAACTCGAGGCTGCCGAACTGGCAGCAAAAATCAAAGAGGCAGTCAAAGCGGAGATCGAGCGCGGCACACGCGCGTCGCTGGCTGCGGTGCGTGTCGGAGACGATCCGGCGTCGGCTGTGTACGTCCGAAACAAGATTCGTGCGTGTGAAGAGGTCGGCATTCGGTCGGAACATCATGCGTTGCCGGAGTCGACGACCACTGAACAGTTACTCGATCTGATCGCTTCGCTGAATGCGCGTGATGACGTCGACGGAATCCTGACACAGCTTCCGTTGCCTGCTCACGTAGACGAGACTGCCATCATCGAGGCGATGGATCCATCGAAGGATGTCGACGGTTTTCATCCGGTGAACGCGGGCAGGCTCGCGATGGGACGACCCCTCTTTGTGCCTTGCACGCCCGCTGGAATCATCGAACTGCTCGACGACCGCGGCATCGAGATTCGCGGTGCTAATGCGTGCGTCGTCGGTCGCAGCCAGATTGTCGGGCGTCCGATGGCGCAGTTGCTTTTGCAGCGCGATGCGACGGTGACGATTTGTCATTCACGCACACGCGATCTCGCGGCGGTGACGCGCACCGCGGACCTGCTCGTCGTCGCGATTGGGCGCTCGGGTTTCATCGGGCGCGATTACATCAAACCGGGCGCGACCGTCATCGATGTCGGGATGAACAAAGTCTCTGACGTTGACGAGGTGCGCAGACTCTTTGGCGACGAAGCCGAGAAGCGATTGGAAGTTGTCGCGAAACGCGGCTCGACTCTCGTTGGCGACGTGAATCCGGCGGAGGCGGCCGAAGTCGCGGGTATGATGACGCCCGTGCCCGGCGGTGTTGGGTTGCTCACCGTGGCGATGTTGATGAAGAACACTTTGAAGGCCGCACAACTGAGGAGAAGGTAGAAAGGATTGCAGCTTTCTGCAGGATGAACAGGATCTAATGTTGAGGGTTGGCCTGACAGGTTCGATCGGCGTGGGCAAGTCGTTTGTCGCTTCGGTCTTTGTCGAGCTTGGGTGTCACGTGCTTGATGCCGATCAAACGGCGCGCGAAGTCGTCATGCCGGGCACGCCTGGATTGATGGCGCTCACGGAAGCGTTTGGCGAAGAGATGCTGACCGCGGATGGAACGCTCGATCGCAAACGGCTCGGAGCGATCGTCTTTAACGATGAGAGCCAGCGGCAACGACTGAACCACCTTCTTCACCCGTTCATCATCGCGCGACAGGATGAGATTATGAACGCGTGGGAAGCCGAAGATCCGAACGGCATCGGCATCATTGATGCGGCGCTGATGATTGAATCCGGCGGCTACCGGCGCTTTGATAAACTGATCGTGGCCCACTGCCGTCCCGAGGTGCAACTCGAGCGCCTGATGCTGCGCGACAAGCTTTCACGCGACGAAGCGTTGCGGCGGATCAATTCGCAGATGCCGCAGGAAGAGAAGCAAAAGTTTGCGGACTATTTGATCGACACCTCGGATGATTTCGAGGTGACCAGACAACAAACCGTGCGTGTATATGAACGGTTGATTCGAACCGCAGATTTACGCCGATGAACGCAGATCAGCGTTTATCTGCGTAAATCTGCGGCTAATAATTATGCTTCGACGTTCGCGATTCTCGTGTATTTGCTCGCTCCTCGTGGCGCTCTGTTTGACGCACACGAGCTGCTTCAACACGCCTGAGCCTTCGACGTATTACGGCAAGGTAGTAACACCGCGGGCGCAGGAATTTCGCTGGAGCAACGGTGGACTGCCGCAGACATTCGACCCGGCGTTTGCCGCCGCTGCGCCCGACACCGACGCAGTCAGAGCACTGTTCGAAGGACTCACCGATTACGATCCCCGGACGTTAACACCCGTTCCCGGCGTGGCAAGTCGTTGGGAATCTTCGCACGACGGCCGCGTCTGGACCTTCTATCTACGCGACAACGCGCGCTGGTCCAACGGCGAGAAAGTCATCGCTCAAGACTTCGTTCGTTCCTGGGAGCGAACTCTCAACATCGGTCCGCTTGCTCCGCACACCGAACTGCTGGCGAACATCGAAGGAGCAACTCCCAGCGTCTCGACCCCGCACCGCTTTGGCGCTCGCGCGATCAACGACCACGTTTTGCAAGTGACTCTGCAACAAGCTGACGACAGCTTTCCCGCACTCGTCGCGCATCCTGTGTTTCGTCCAGTGAAAGTAGCTGACGCGGCCAGCACCACTCGTCTCGAATCAGACGAGCTGATCTCAAACGGCGCGTTTCACTTGTCGGCGACGAAGACGGACAGCGTCCAACTCGAACGCGCGAAGACTTATTGGGATGACGCTTCAGTCACACTCGACAAAGTCACGTTTGTAAACACGGCGAGCGCGGAAGACGCCTTGACGGCGTACCAGGCTGGCGAAGTCGACGCCGTGACGAACGCGCCCTTCGAGCCGCTCGCGCTCAAGCTGCTCGCGCCTTATAAAGACTTCCGCCGCTCCACGTTTGGCGCGTTGACTTACTACGGCTTCAATTCCGCGCACGAGCCATTCGACG
>JBKPPH010000219.1:0-10378 GCA_046733535.1 Acidobacteriota bacterium | reverse complement strand
CCATTCCTCGAGGGTCAGAGTTTCGGCGCGGCGTTGCAATTCGACGTTTGCTTTGCACAGCACGATGCTTGCGCCGCCGTTGCGCTTCAACAGTTCCTGCAAGCGCCCGCTCGCATGCCGGAGGTTGTTGAGTATGGTCTTTCTTTTTAGCGCAAAGCCGGCGCTCACGACCTCCCATAACAAGCGGTCATCCGTCACTTCCGCGCTGATCCGCGGCCTAAACTTCAAACGCATCACACTGCTCCAGACCTTCGGCGGCGGCCTGAACGCGCCCGGCGCAACGTCGAAAAGTTTTTCACTTTCACAGTACGCTTCCACCAGCACTGAGATGAAGCCGCGATCGCTCGTTCCGGCGGGCGCCAGCACTCGTTCGACGACTTCTTTCTGAAGCATCAGCACCATTTCGTCCAGACAAGCGCGTTGCGTGATCAGGTGTTGCAGGATGGCGGTTGAAATGTTGTACGGCAGGTTTGCGACCAGCCGGGCTGAGCGGGCCGGCAGGATCTCTGCACAGAAATCAGTCGTGAGGGCGTCGCCCATCACCAGTTTGAAATTCTGAAAGGCGGAGAAACGTTCGCTCAACAGCGGCGCCAGTTTGTTATCAAACTCGACGGCGATGATGCGACCGGCGCGTTCGACTAAAACCGAAGTGAGCGCGCCCGTGCCTGGTCCAATCTCGATGATGGTTTCTTCTGGCTGGGGACCGAGTGCGTCGACTATGCGGTGAATGATGCGCTGGTCTCGGAGGAAGTGTTGGCCGAGGCGCTTGGAGGGATAAGGTTCAGCACCTTCATCCTTCATCCGATGGTCCTTTGCGAGGGTATCCGGTCACTTCGATATCGTTCCCGTGTTGGACCACAGTCATCCTTTCGAGCTCGAGCGCTTCCGACATCTTCTCGATGCCTCTTCCGCCGACGGCGCTCGGCGCGTCAACACCGCCGATGATTTTTGGCGCGATCAGAAACGTGACCTTGTTCACCAGACCTGCATCGAGAAACTCGCCGGCCACGGCTGCGCCGCCCTCGACGAGCACGCTTTGAATCGAACGGCTGCCGAGCTCTCGCAAAACCGCGACCAGATCGCCGCGTTCCGAGTCCACAACCTCGACGCCCCTCTCCAGCAGCTCTTTCGGCGCTCGCTTATTCCCAAACACGATGACCGGCGCTTGCAGTGCGGTTGTCGCTAACTGCGAACTCGGAGACAGCCGAACCGCGTCGTCGAGTACTACCCGAACCAGCGTGCGTCGCCGCGGTAAGCCGGATCGATCGATTAACAGCGGATCGTCCGTTATTGCTGTTCCTGCACCGACGAGAATCGCGTCATGCTCGCGGCGGAGATCCTGTGCGCGGGCGCGCGCGTCCGGCCCCGTGATCCAGCGCGAATCGCGCGTGCGAGTCGCGATTTTTCCGTCAAGCGAAACCGCGAGTTTCAAATGAACGAACGGCAGCCCGGTCGACATGTAGTGCAGGTAAGCTTCATTAACCTGCGCGGCTTCTTCACTCAACAAGCCGGTTTCAACCTTCACGCCTGCGGCGCGCAGGTGAGCAAAACCTTTTCCGGAAACTTTCGGATTCAGGTCCTCGATCGGAGCGACGACGCGCTTGATGCCGGCAGCGATTAGTGCGTCTGTACAGGGAGGCGTGCGGCCGTGATGCGCGTGCGGTTCGAGTGAGACGTAGGCAGTGCCGCCGCGTGCCTTTTCACCTGCGAGCTCGAGTGCGATCGTCTCCGCATGTTTGACTGCTTCGAAGAGGTAAAAGCCTTCGCCCGCGATCTCGCCCGCAGAGCTCACGACGACACAACCCACGAGTGGTCCAGGACTGACCTGCCCGACGCCTTGCCGTGCGAGATCGAGTGCACGCGCCATCATGCGGTGATCCGCGTCGGTCCAGGTGGTTGGTGATTCTGTCAGAGTGGTTGTAGTCGGCATTCAATAGTAGACGGGATTACCAGGATTAGTTTCCAAACAAGCTATTCACGTACTGCTGCGGGTCGAAGACGACGAGGTCATCGACCTTCTCGCCAATCCCGGCGTAGCGAATCGGCAGGTTGAGCTCCTTTGCGATCGCGACTGCGATTCCGCCTTTCGCCGTGCCGTCGAGCTTGGTCAAGACAATTCCCGTCACGCCGGCAACCTTCAAAAACTGCCGCGCCTGCTCGAGGCCATTTTGTCCGGTCACAGCATCGACGACGAGCAACGTTTCGTGTGGCGCGCCTTCGACCTCTCGCGCCGCCACGCGTTTCATCTTCTCCAGCTCAGCCATCAAATTCGATTTCGTGTGAAGACGTCCGGCAGTATCGACAATCAACACTTCGGAACCGCGCGCCTTCGCCGCCTTGAGTGAATCAAACAGCACCGCCGCCGGATCAGTTCCCTGCTTCTGCTGAATCAACGGCACGCCCGTGCGCTCGGCCCAAATCGCGAGTTGGTCCGACGCCGCAGCGCGAAACGTATCAGCAGCGCAGATCAACACGTCGTTGCCTTCTGCTTTGATACGTTGCGCGAGTTTTCCGATCGTCGTCGTTTTACCGACGCCGTTCACACCGACAATCATCATCACGTACGGCGAAACGCTTTCCGGAACTGTTGTTTCCGAGGCAACGCCTTGTCGTTCAGAAACCTGCAGGATATTTAACAACTCCGTCTTGATCGCCTGCTTCAGTGCGTCGAGATCGTTGATCTGCTTGCGCGCCACACCGCGACGGACAGTCTCGAGTATCTCGAGCGTCGTCGTGACGCCGATGTCCGCGGCGATCAAAACTTCCTCGAGCTGGTCCAGCAACTCGTCGTCAATCTGTTTGCGCCCGGCAAAAACAGTGTCGAGCTTGTCAGACAACGATTCGCGCGTGGCTGCGACCGCGCGGCGGAAGCGTGCCGAGAACTCCTGTTCGAGCGCAGCCTCCTGCGCCTGCAATTCCTCGATCGTGCGATCGAGTCCGAGCATAGAAGTCTGAAACGGAGATCTCGACGGCGGAACTGGCCTCTCGCGAACTGTTTCTGCGGGCGGCTGCACTGGCGGCCGCACGACGGGTGGCGGCTCGACTGGCGGCGGCACCACTGGCGGCGCAGGCGCTTCGGTTTTGGTCTCTACAGGTGTTGCTACAGTAACTGCAGCAGGACGTGGCGGTTGCTTTTCGTCAGCCGTGGCGGGCGCCGGTTCGTTCAAACGGAGGGAGACAAACTCATCCTTTTTTCTTCTCCAAAATAATCCCATGTGCGGGGATTATAAGCAGAAAGCTCACAGATTACATATTAGGCAGGTAAAGTCTGTGTAATCGGTGTGATTTGAGGATTAGGCGCAGGCGCAGTGGGCTTCTTCAGCTTGACTTGTCCGGGTTTGATCTGACCTTCTTTGCACGCCTCAGAGAGCGCGGCGACCACGCCGGGGTCGTAACGTGTGCCGACAAAACTCTCGATCCGCGCAAGAGCATCTTCAAACTTCATCGCCTTCTGATACGGACGGTCGGTAGTCATCGCGTCAAACGTGTCCGCGACCGCGACGATCTTACCCATCAGAGGTATCTCATCGCCCTTCAACCCCTGCGGATAACCCATGCCGTTGACCATCTCGTGATGCATGTACATCCCCGGCAGAAACTCTTTCATCGCCGGAATCTGCGACATGATCTTGTAACCCTTCTGCGGGTGCTTCTTCATGATCTCGTACTCTTCATCCGTGAGCGCCGCGGGCTTCTTGAGAATGTTGTCGTCGATCGCGATCTTGCCGACGTCGTGCAGCAGCGCGCTGATCCTGATCTTCTCGATTTCTTCGTCCGACAAACCGAGTCGCTGCGCAATCGCCATTGAAAAACGGGAGACGCGTTCTGAGTGGCCACGCGTGTACGGGTCCTTGCCGTCGATCGCAGCAGCCAAACCTTTGACTGTTCCGATGAAGAGTTCGCGATTTTCCTGTGCAGACTTTTGCAAGTCGCTGATGAAACGCTCGACCTGGTCGGTCATCAGGTTGAAGGAGTTGCCGAGATCCCCGAGTTCAGTGCGGCTGGTCACTTCAATCCGCTGCGAGAAGTCGCCTGACGCGATGCGATGAGCACCGCTGGCGAGTTCTCTGACCGGATACGTCAACTTCTTCGCGAAGAATATACCGATGAGGATTGTCAGCATGCCGGCAATAAGACTGATCCAGAGCGTTTGCCAACGCATGTCGGCCACTGACGCCAGAGCAGCCGCTTCATCCTGGATCGCGATCACTCCGAGCCGCGAGTTCTTGTCGAGTTCGGCGGTGGCGTACGAGCCGAGCATATCGACGGTGCGATTGTCGCGAGTCGCGGAAAACGGAGCGAGGGCCGATTGCACCTGCGCGCCTGACTCCAGCCAATCCTGCACGACTTTCAGATCAGTCATCGGCTTCTCTGAAAACGCGACGCTCGCTTCCGGATGCGCGACTGCGCGTCCGTTTTGATCGACGACAAACACGACCGGAAGTCCGGCGTTCAAGAGTTCGCGCTCGCTCTTCGATGTCGGCTGCTGCACTGCGTCAAAAACTTCCTGGAACGAAACAATCGCCACGACTGCTGCAACCACATCCTGATTGTTTGTGCCGCCGAGAACAGGCTCTGCAATCGTGAGCGCCATCTCCTGTCCCGAACGAATAATCTGTGGGCGGCTGACGACGAGGCCGCGGCCGTTCATGTGTGCGAGCACTTCGCTGACGCGCGCGTCCACTTCCTCGAGCTTGATCACGTCGGGCTGAAAGGCGCGGTGAAGCGTCCCATCGACCGGCCAGAGTGCGAGCGCGATGAGATTGGGATCTTCCTGAAGTGTTTTCTGTAGACGCTGATCGTAGCCGCTGTCGTCGAGGGCGCGGATGCCGCCGGAAATCTCGAAAGCGCGGGCAAGGCCGGTGACAACGTCGCGGTAGCGCTGTCCGTAGAGTTCGATTTGACGTGCTTTGTCCTGCACGAGCTGGGCCTGGTAACGCCCTTCGATAGACCTCAGTTCATCTGCGCTGCGGCTCGAAAGGAGGAACCCGGCAGAGGCGAGCGGCAGCAAGCCCACCAGGAGCAGCACTCCGAGAACGATGTACAGGAGAGGGATTCGTCCGAGTTTTTCGGGCATTTTTCGCGTTACAATCTCAGGCAGGTCTTTGGTCAGGCAGGGTTCAGCCTCGGGTATTATTGTCGAGCGACTCTTACAGTGTCAACCAGTTTTAACACATTCTTTATCGGCTTCCACGCGCCTTCGGGCGTCTAAACCCCTGAGCGCCAAGGCTCGAGAATGGAGACTTTGGGTACCGACGAGATCATCGTGGAGCGTGCTCTGACGGGAGATGCCGAGGCTTTTGGCGAGCTTGTGAAGCGCTGGGAGCGGCGGATATTCGCGCTTACTTACGGCATGCTCGGCCGCGAAGAGGATGCTCGGGACGCCACCCAGGAGACGTTTCTCGCCGCCTTTCGCAATTTGCGCGGCTTTCGCGGCGAGGCGAAGGTCTCGTCGTGGCTGCACCGGATCGCGGTTAACCAGTGCATTTCCCGGCAAAGACGTTCGAAAGTCAGGAGTGAGTCGGCGCTCGACGATGAGCAGGAAAACAGTTTCGCGACGCCGGTGAGCGATTCGCCGGCGCGTGTCGCGGAAGGCCGGCAGGAAACGCTCGCCGTGCGCCGTGCGATAAACAGTTTGCCTGTCGAGCTGCGACAGGTCGTCGTGATGAAGGAATTCGAGGAACTTACATTTCGCGAAATCGCCGAAGCGCTTGATCTGCCGTTGAGCACCGTGAAGAGCAGGCTCTACACCGCGATGAAGCAATTGCAGCAGCGGCTTCAGAAGTTTGAAGGCAGGGGTTGAGATGAACGAGAAGAACTGTGAGCGCGGATCTGATTTGATCGCGTTTCTCTACAACGAAACGGACGAGCGCGAAACACGCGATTTCGAATCACACTTGCAGCAGTGCAGTACCTGCCGCGAGGAAGTCGCGGCGTTCGGCTCGGTGCGCGAATCAATCACGGCCTGGAGAGACGAAGCGTTGTCGGGCTTCGTCGCTACGACGCCGGTGAGGAAGAAATCCGCGCTTGCGGCGCTGCGAGAGTTTTTCGATCTGTCGCCGCTTTGGCTCAAAGCCGCGACCGCTTTCGCACTCGTAACTTTTTGCGTGCTTGCAGCACTGGTGGTTTTCAAGCTGAAAGCACCTGAACCAACGTTAACCGCTGCTACTCCAGCCGCGGTTTACACGGAGGAAGACGTTAACCGCCGCGTCAAGGAAGCGCTGGCAAAACAAGAGAAGCCAAAGCAACCGGGTGAAATGCCGGCAGTAGTTGTTTCATCGCCAAAAACCAGGCCGCGGCGAATCACCGAACCCAGCCAGGTGGCAAAGAGCCGCCGTCCTCTGTCAAAGGCAGAGCGTGAGCAACTCGCCGCGGATCTCAGACTGCTGCACGACGCAGATCTGGATCTACTCGGCGACCGGATCAATCAGTACTAAGGTGAAAATAATGAACCCGCAGATGAACGCCGATAAACGCAGATTAGGCATAGCAGCAATCGTCTTTCTGTTTCTCATGGCAATCTCCAGCCAAGCGCGGGTCGTTCAAGATCAGGACCCGGCGCCGCCGTCTGCCATGCCCGATCCGATTGAACAACTGCGCCTCACACCCGAGCAGCGACAGAAAATCCGAATGATCGCCCAGCAAACCAAAGACGAGCGCCAGACGATAAACCGTCGCGTGCGCGAAGCGAATATCGCCCTCGACCAGGCACTCGATGCAAGCCCAGCCGATGAAAACCTGATCGAACAACGAATCAACGACCTCGCAGCCGCGCAGGCAGCGCAATTGCGGATGAGAATCCAAACGGAACTGCGAATCCGCCGCGAGCTGGATCCGGAACAACTTGCCACTCTGAGACGCCTGCGACTTCAGGTCCGAGACGTCATGGGCGGCCAAAGACCACTGAATCAGCGTCCCCTGAACCGGCGCCGCAACATTCCTTAGTTTCGCCTCACGCCGTCAACCTCTTACTTGACGCATTGCGTACATTTTGCGCATGATAGGCCGCTTTTACGCACTCTCTTCCGCGACGAAAGAGTCAGTCTGATAAGCTCTCCATGAACTTCGCTACGCGCGCCCTGCTCGAGCTGCAAGAGACGACGCTGTTGGCCGCTCGCGCTGTTCGCGGTGTCTTCAAACGGCCCCGTTACATTCCCGAAACGATCGCACAGATGGACGCGATCGGCGTGGGTTCGTTGACGATCATCATTCTGACAGGCTTTTTCACCGGCGGCGTATTGACCGTCCAGACGTTCCCCACGCTCAAGGCATACGGCGCGCAGTCGCAAACGGGATATCTCGTCGCCGTCTCGCTCGTACGTGAGCTTGGACCAGTATTGTGCGCGCTGATGGTGACTGGGCGAGTCGGTTCCGCGATCTCTGCTGAGTTGGGTTCGATGGTCGTGTCGCAACAGATCGACGCGATGCGCGCGCTCGGCACCGACCCGATTCGAAAGCTCGTTGCTCCTCGTCTCTTCGCGCTGCTCGTCAGCTTGCCTTTGTTGACAGTGCTTGCGGACGTGCTGGGAATCTTCGGCGGCTGGGTTACAGCAGTCGCGCTTTATTCGATTTCGTCCAGCGTGTTCATTTCGGCAGTGCGCGACGCGATTACGACCGACGACCTGATCGGCGGCGTAGTCAAACCGATTGTTTTTTCGTTGATCATCGGAACGATCGCATGTCGCCAGGGTCTTAGCACCGAAGGCGGAACAGTCGGCGTGGGACGTTCCACCACGCGCGCGGTAGTCATGGCCTCGATCACCGTCATTATTGCCGATTACTTTCTCGCTAAAGCGCTTCAGGTTATCCTAGGAACCCAGTAATTACCGTTTCATGGCAGCCGAGATACATACCACCGCACCAACAATCAGCGAGAACGCTGCGGAATCGACCTTTCAGGAAGTGGACGATCGCGAGCGCGCGATTCCCGCGATCGAGTTTCGCAACGTGCTGCTTGCATTCGATGACCGCGTCATCCTGAATAGACTCAGCTTCAAAGTCATGAAGGGTGAGACGAAGATCATCCTCGGCGGATCTGGCGGCGGCAAGTCGACAATCATCAAGCTCGTGTTGGGTTTGCTCAAACCCGACGAGGGGCAAATCTTCGTCGAGGGTGAAGACATTACGAATCACAGCGAAGAGCAGATGATGCGCGTGCGCAAAAACATCGGCATGGTTTTTCAGGAAGGCGCGCTCTTCGATTCCCTCTCGGTTTACGACAACGTCGCTTATCGCTTGCACGAACAGGGCGTTCCGGAAGATGAAGTGGAGCCTGAAGTCCGGCGCATGTTGCGGTTCGTCAATCTCGAAGACGCGATCGATAAAATGCCGATCGAGTTGTCAGGAGGAATGCGTCGGCGCGTCGGCATTGCACGCGCACTCGTCGGCGATCCCAAGATCGTTCTGTTTGACGAGCCGACTGCCGGTCTCGATCCGCCGACTGCGCGAACGATCTGCGAGCTGGCGATGAAGTTGCGCGACCTGGAAGACGTTTCGTCGATCTTCGTGACGCATGAGATGAACAACGTGCAGTACATCTGTTCGGAATACGCGGTGGTCGACGAAGATGGAAAGGTGATTTTCGAGCGCGAGGGGGAGCGGCTTTGCCTCATCAACAGCAAGGTGATGATGATGCGTGAAGGCAATATTATTTTCAGCGGTACAGACGAATCACTGCGGCGCGCGGAAGATCCATACATTCAGAAGTTTCTGCGAGGACATTAAAGTAAGGGAGTGAAGTAACACCATGCCTCGATCAAACGCGAGTATAAGCTTGAGCCAGGTACGAGTCGGCATATTCGTGCTGTTTGCGATCATTGTACTGATCTTTCTCGTACTCAACGCGTCGGGTGACATTAATCCGTTCAGCCGAAAGTTGCACGTGAAAGCTCGGTTCGTCGACGCGAATGGTTTGCGCGAAGGATCTGAGGTGCGATTGGCAGGGGTACGCGTGGGCAAGGTGGAACGGATCGTTTTGCTGGAGCCGTCCCCTGTTCCGGGAGCTCCGCGTGTCGAGGCGCAGATGACTATCGACTCGACGATCGATGGTCGTCCTGCCAACGAGCGTATTCGTTCAGACTCACAGGCGCTGCAAGGCTCGCCGAGTCTGCTCGGAAACGAAATGCTGATCAATATCACGCCGGGAACGGCAGTGGGCCAACCTGTGGCCGATGGCGCCGTCTTGCCATCGTCGTCGTCAAACACCGTAAACGACTTCGCCACCTCGGGAACCGATCTCGCGCAACGGCTGAGCAAACTGTCCGACGAGATTAACGGAATCGTGCTGAGCGTGAAAAAGGGAGAAGGAACTGTCGGGCGGCTCTTCAGCGACGAAGCGCTTTACAACAATCTGAACGCGACCATTCGCGAGACCGAAGACGTGATGCGCGACGTCCGGTCAGGCAGCGGTTCGGCCGGAAGGTTTATCAACGATCCGGCGCTTTACAACAACGCCAATGACATCGCCGTTCAACTCAGAACCATCGCGGACGATCTGCGCGCCGGTCGCGGCACCGCTGGAAAACTGTTGACGGACGACGAATTTTACGTCCGCATCAACCGCACGGCGGATCGGCTCGACAAGTCAGTGGACCAAATCAATCTCCTGATCGCCGATATCAACGAGGGCCGCGGCACACTCGGCAAACTCATCCGCGACGAACAGATCTACAACGACGCCCGCGCTGCCATCGCACGCTTCAACACCACCGCCGAACGCATCGACAACCTCGTCGCCGCCGCTCAACGCGGTGAAGGCACGGTCGGCAAACTTCTCAACGACGACACGCTCTACACCAACGTCAACCAGCTATCCTCCGAAGGCGTAAAAATGATCTACGACTTCCGGCAAAATCCGAAGAAATACCTGACGATCAAGTTCGAGCTGTTTTAAGCAGGTGGAGTGACGGAGAGTCCTGTGGTTCAAGGCATGACGAATGGCGCAGGACGATCTAACTCTACCGTCTTCATCTTTGCCGCCTCCGTTATCAGCAGGTTTATCTTGTCGGCGATATCGAAGCGTCCAGCGCTGTACTGGTAATCAAATGCGTCAACCAGCGCCTCCCGCAAAGACGGTTTGAATAACTCTTGATTGTAATGAAGCGCTTTCTCCGCGCGACGAGCACCGGATGGACCATCGGTAGCGAGGTGCGCGGCAATCCCTAGCAAGTTCGCCTTCGTCTCCCTGCCAAGATCGTTGTCTGTGACGGCGCTGCTCGCCATTGACTCCAGTTTGGATAAGGCGCCCACGACGAGCCGGTACTTCCTCGCATTGATCGCCACTTCGCCCATATCGAAAACTATGTGGCTGTCGCATTCGGCCGCAATCTCCAGGTATGCGAGCGACGTTTCCTCAGTCATTGAATCTACAGAGCGCAAG
>JBKPPH010000218.1:0-7832 GCA_046733535.1 Acidobacteriota bacterium | reverse complement strand
CCAGACATTCCGGAATTACGGCCCGAAGAAAGCAAGGCAAGCTTCGCCGAACGCAGAGTGGATCTCCTCGAAGAAACGGCAGCGAAAGGTCGCGATGTGCTGACGCGCGACATCGGTTATGCAACGGCCGCGGTGGCCACTACAGTTGAGCGTTACGAACGTGGTCTACAGTTAATCGGCAAAGTTGACGATAAGAACCTGCGCGAGGGAGTGCGGAACTGGCTCCTCTATCGCGCGGTACTGCACTTTATCGCCACCGGCAATCTCGACGAAGCTCGTCGACTGAATTCAAAAAACGACGATGCGGCCCAACGGGCGATTTGCTTCGTAGTCGGCGCGCAACGGCTGGTTAAAAATAAAGACACGGTTCGCGCTGGTGAGTGGCTGCGCGAGGCCGGTGCATTAGTCAGGAGAAGCGAGCCGAATGACAGCCTGATACGTATCGCGCTTGGCATCGTCTCAACCTACGGCAAGTTCGACACTCAGGCAGCGCTTGATTGGTTCCTATACGCCGTGAAGTTGATGCGCAAGACACCACCAGCATCTCTAAACGTCGATCAGGCCCCCGCACTTAAACGCATCAGCGGTATTACCCCAATCAGCGACGTCGCTGGCAACACAACTGGCTTCAGTTTGCAGTCCGCCGTCGCCGTCTTCCCACCCGATCAATTAGAGCAACTCCTGTACGTCCTCAACGACATAACCCCTCCAGAAACACGCGGCATGGCGGTTGTTATCGTCTGTTCAAACTTCCTCAAATCCGTGCCGAACGCGACCGCGCAGTGACGCGCCAGATCGGGTCTCAACACAGTACCGCCACAAGAAGCACAAAATGCGCAAACATTCAGCGAAACTACTTGTGCTTTTTGTGCTTCCTTGTACCCTAAATACTTTTGAGGAGCATTAATTATGAATAACGTGAAAGCCTATTCGGCCACGAGCGCGACGTCACCGCTTGCCGCCACGACAATTCCACGCCGCGATCCCGGCGAATACGACGTGCAGATCGAAATCCTTTTTTGCGGTATCTGCCACTCCGACCTCCATTCGGCTCGTAATGAGTGGGCCGGCACTGTGTACCCGATCGTACCCGGGCACGAAATCGTCGGCCGTATCACAAACGTCGGCTCAGGAGTTACTAAATTCAAAGCCGGCGAGCTTGGTGCGGTCGGTTGCATGGTCGACTCGGACGGTACCTGCGCCCATTGCAAAGAGGGGCTCGAGCAGTATTGCCCAAACGTGATCCTCACGTACAACTCCGAAGATAAGCACCTCGGAGGCGTCACCTACGGCGGCTACTCCGACAACATCGTCGTCGACGAACGTTTCGTGTTGCGAGTTCCACCCAAACTCGATCTCGCTGGAGCGGCGCCGCTGCTCTGTGCGGGAATCACCACCTACTCGCCGTTACGCCACTGGGGCATCGCGAAAGGTCAGAAAGTCGGCGTGGTAGGTCTCGGCGGATTGGGCCACATGGGCGTGAAGTTTGCTCATGCGTTTGGAGCGCATGTCGTCGCGTTCACCACTTCACCCAGCAAGAAGGAGGACGCGTTGCGACTCGGCGCCGACGAAGTCGTGGTCTCTCGCAACGATGACGAAATGCAGAGGCACGCCGGCAGCTTCGACTTTATTCTCGACACCGTCTCCGCCGAGCACGATATCAACGCGTATCTCAACCTGCTTGGCCGCGACGGGACCCTGACGCTTGTCGGCGCGCCTCCGACGCCTCTCTCCGTTATGGCGTTCTCTCTCATCCCGGGACGTAAGAGTCTGTCCGGATCGACCATCGGCGGAATCCCCGAGACGCAGGAGATGCTAGACTTCTGCGCCGAACATAACGTTACTTCCGACGTCGAAGTCATCCCGATTCAGAAGGTCAACGAAGCGTACGACCGATTGCTAAAATCGGATGTAAAGTACCGCTTCTCGATCGACATGGCTTCGCTGAGAGCTGAGTAATAAAGGAGACAAATGCAGAAGCGCAAACTCGGAAACCTGGAAGTCTCGGCACTCGGGCTCGGCTGCATGGGAATGAGCTCCGGCTATGGACCACCCAAAGATAAGCAGCAGATGATCTCGCTGATTCGAACGGCGGTCGAACGCGGCATAACGCTATTCGACACCGCTGAAGTGTATGGACCATTCACGAACGAAGAGCTGGTGGGCGAAGCGCTTGGTCCGGTGCGCGATCGAGTTGTGATCGCCACGAAATTCGGTTTCAAGATTGGTCCAAAGGGCGAGCAGTTTGGCGTGGATAGCCGGCCTGAGCACATCAAGGAAGTCGCCGAGGCTTCGCTCAAGCGACTCAACACGGGCGTGATCGATCTGTTCTACCAACACCGCGTTGACCCGGACGTGCCGATCGAAGATGTGGCTGGCGCGGTGAAAGAGTTAATTGAAGAAGGTAAGGTCAGGCACTTCGGACTCTCTGAGCCGGGAGTGCAAACGATCCGTCGCGCACACGCAGTGCAGCCGATTGCTGCCATTCAGAATGAGTACTCGTTGTGGTGGAGAAAGCCCGAGGAAGAAGTGTTGACAGTGTGCGAGGAACTCGGCATCGGCTTTGTTCCGTTCAGTCCTCTTGGTCGAGGCTTTCTCACCGGAAAGATCGACGAGAACACGACGTTCGACAGTTCCGACTTCCGCAACATCGTGCCACGCTTCACGCCGGAGGCGAGGAAAGCGAACCAGACGTTGGTCGATCTGCTGCGTACAATCGCGGAACGGAAGAACGCAACACCTGCTCAGATAGCGCTGGCCTGGCTGCTGGCCCAAAGGCCCTGGATCGTTCCGATTCCAGGGACCACGAAAGTGTCTCGACTGGAAGAGAACATCGGAGCAGTTGCGGTCGAACTTACTGCTGACGATCTCCGTGAGATTGACAACGCTGCATCACAGATCACAGTGAAAGGCGCTCGTTATCCCGAAGACATGGAGCGAAGAACCGGCCTCTAAAACCGCGCCGCAACGAGGCCCATGAACTCCGCTGCTCGTGCCTTTTTGCGGCTCAGTCCTCCGGTTCGTTCTGGTGCGAGGGGTCGTGCGGTGAAGGCTTCTCGCCCTCAAACTCCTCGCGGCAAGTTTTCTTCGGCCTGACGCCCAACGTCCACGACGGTGGATCACTCGCCGGGAAACTGCCCATCACGTTGTAGTCGATTTCGGCCTCGCTCATCTGCTCGCCGCCCTGACACGCTTCCGTTTGCTCGTTCTCCTGCTTTCCCATGCACTGAATGCTAGCAAACTAACGGCCGCAAATCAGCCAGCGGGCCGCGTCATCCTAAAAATCTGTGGCCCTGAATACCTCAAAACTTCGCGTTATTAAGTGGATTGCGATGTGAGACCTGCCGAAGGGCAGGAAACCAAAAGGAGTCCCTCCCATGAAAATCAACGCGAAATACGTCGTATTCACAGTGATTGCGATCATGAGCACTTACGTGCTCTATCACAACGAACGCTTTCTAATCGATTCATCACACCCCGCCTGGCAACACTACGAATCGTTTAAGTGGTGGTTGCTGCCACACGGTGTGTTCGGCGCCATCGTGCTTCTCTTTGCGCCGTTACAGTTTTCCGAGCGGTTGCGCCAGCGATTTACGAAAGCCCATCGCGTGATGGGCCGCCTGTATGTGATCGGGGCTTTGGGACTCGCGCCGCTCGGCGCATACATCCAGTATTACCAGGAACGCATGGGCGCGCCGCGCTCGTTCACGGTCCTCGCGGTAGTTGACGCTGCGATGCTCATGGGCACGACGCTGCTCGCCTTTCTGTTTGCCTTCAAGCGCAAGATCGCACTGCACCGACAGTGGGCCACTCGCAGTTACGCCGTCGCTCTCGTATTCATTATGGGACGATTTGTGATGGGTGTGACGGGCTGGGAAACGTTGGGAGTTGAGATTGTGCAGGCAATCATTTGGTCGTGCCTCGCACTCTCGATGGTGTTCGCGGATGTAGCGATCCATTGGAGGGAGATCCGTTCTGCTTTGACTGTCCCTGTCAAAGCACCGGCGACGACCAAACAGAACGTTCCAAGTAACGCCATCCGCGCAACCTAGCGGGTGCATGGCCTTGATTGTAGGGGCGGCCTCCGTGGTCGCCCCTCGTTATTCTTCCTGAGACGGGCCACGGAGTGCCGCAGCTACAAGCGACTCTTTGCGGCTTCACTCGTGTTTGCTGAGCGGTAGCCTTGCCAGAGGCTGAGTGTCGCAACCAAACATGCAAGCGGGCAGAGCAACATCGAGAAGCGCATGTTAAGCGGTGTGGTTGTTGCTCCGAGCCAGTCATTGACTTGGCCAATCGCGAGGGAACCCATCCCGTAGGCGATGATCACCGCGAAGAAGTAAACACCGATTCCGAGGCCGCGCAGTTCAGGACCGGCAATGTCGTGCACGTCCGCCGCCGCTGGACCAAGCCACACGAGCGACAGTGCTAACAGCACCAGGTTAGCGATCAGTAGCAACAAAAGATTTCCGGAGAAGATAAACAACAGCCAGAACGGCACCGCAATCAACGCGGCAAGTGCGCCAAACAACATGCGACCGCCGCGTCCAAAGCGTCGAAATTTGTCCGCAAAATAGCCGCCGAGAATTGTTCCGGGAACACCCACGATCAACGTCAGTAATCCGCCATAAAAACCGATCGTCAGCAGGTCGAGCTTGTAGACGCGCGTAAGAAACGTCGGTCCCCAAAACGAGAGGTTGTTTGCAGCGAGACCAAAGCAGCCGTAACCGAGATAGTGGTAGCGCAGGGGGACTGATTTGAAGAGTATCTTCCAGTCACTCGCAGTGTATTTTGTTGCTCCGGCTTCGGTCCTTCCGCGTGGTTCCTCGCGCAGGAAATACACAAAGCCCGCGATGAGCAGTCCGGGAAACCCCAACGTATAAAACGCGAGGCGCCAACCGTACTTTTGGCCCAACCAACCGCCGAGGAAAAAAGCCAGCCCGGCGCCAATCGCGATACCGGAAGAGTAAATCGCCTGCACCGTCGCCCGCACGCGTTGAGGGAAATAGTCGCTCAGCAATGACAGCGCTGCTGGTCCAAGGGTCGCTTCTCCGACACCGACCATCATGCGGCAGATCAATAACGACCAGAAACCGTTTGCAAATCCCGTTAGACCTGAAAACAGACTCCACACCGCGAGTCCCACGGCGATCATGTTTTTTCGTACGACCCGATCGGCCAACCGGCCAAATGGGATTCCGAGAACGGTGAAGAAGATGACGAACGACATGCTGCCGAGCAGCGCAAGTTGCAAATCGGTAAACGCCATCTCTTTTTTGATCAGCGGGAGGAGGATGTAGATGATCGTGCGGTCGAGGTAGTTGAAAAGATAGACAAGCGTCAGCAACCCGAGCGCATACCAGGAATAGTTGCGAACCGGAGATTCGATCACAGGATTTCTGCCGCGGATGAACGCGGATGAACGCGGATCGGATCTGTGTTCATCCGCGTTCATCTGCGGCTCAGGACCGTCGCTTCGCCACGAATGACAACTTCGCCGCGCTGGTTGAGACACGTCGTCTCGAGTTTCACGATCGCCTTGTCTTCGCGAATCTCTTTGACGACCACGCGAGCAGTGATCTGATCGCCGGGAAACACAGGCGCAACGAACTGGAGCGTCTGCCCGAGGTAGACGCTTCCCTCACCCGGCAACTTTTTCGCGAGCAACGCGGAAATGAGCGAAGCAGTCAACATTCCGTGAGCAATGCGCCGACCGAAGCGAGTCGTCTTAGCAAACTCGTCGTCGACGTGAACGGGATTGTGATCGCCAGTCAAGTCGGCAAACGCCTGTATGTCAGCGTCGTCGATCGTCTTTGTTATCTCGGCGCTGTCGCCAACGTTGAATCTCATGCTACTGACTATCCGCTGTGAGAAACTTAATTACGGCCGCATTGAACTCCGCGGCCTTCTCCACGTTCGGAATGTGACCACACTCGTCGAACACGACCAACTTCGAACCGGCAATGTCCTTGTTAAAGCGTTCGCCCTCGGCCAGTGACACGAGCCCGTCTTGCCGTCCCCAGATAATCAACGTGGGCCGCTTGATGGTCTTGACCGTATCGTCGAGGAAGTCTTCGCCGCGAATGATCGACTCAGTAATACTTTTAATCGTGAAGCCGTCTCCGGCGGCGAGTCGAGCAGCAATCGCGGCATCGATGGCGGCATCGGTCAAAAACATCTTGTTGTAAAAAACCTTGGCCGCGAGCACTTTCATGCCTTCTCTCGTCGTCGGATTCAACGCGAAAAACACTCGCGTATCGAAGTCTTTCGGGGGCGCATAACCTGCGGCGTCCTCCAGCACGAGCTTATCGACACGATCGGGGAAGGCGGCGGTGAATGCGGCCGCAATCCATCCTCCCATCGAGTTGCCAACCAACGACGCGCGGTCGATCTTCAGTTGTTTGCAAAACTGATCGAGGAAATCGACGTACGTGCGAATTCGGTAATTGACCAGCGGTTTGTCAGACTTTCCGAACCCGATCTGATCCGGAACGAACACGTGAAACTTTTCAGCGAGCGGCGCGATATTCAATTGCCACGCCTGCGACGAACCACCCAGCCCGTGCAACAGAATCACCGTCGACCCAGCACCGGCTTCAACGTAACGAATCTTCTGCCCAAAGACGACGGTCTCCTTCTCGACGGGCGCGTTCGTTTGCGAACCAAGCGCATGTTGCGCACCGCAACTTACGATCGTCAGAAGTAACGCGATTTTTATTGAATTTGAAAGTCTCATTTGTAAATCCGTTTTTTATCCGTGTAATCCGTGGTTGTAAAGTCCATCAATCACTGATCGGAAACGCTCAGTGATAACGTCACGCTTCAGTTTCCCAGTCGGCGTGATCTCGTCGCGCTCGATCTCGAAATCTCTTTCCAATATCGCGAAACGCTTAATCGACTCACTAGACGACACGCGGCGATTCACATTGTCAACTATGGCTTGAACGGTTTCACGCGTTGCGGGGGCATTCAGCGTGATCAGCGCCACGAGATAACTCCGGCCTTCGCCATAAACCATCGCCTGGCTCACGATGTGATGTTCCTTCAGCATGTTCTCTAACAGCGCCGGTGCAACCTTCTTCCCCGTCGAGGTAACGATCAACTCCTTCTTGCGCCCGATAATCTTTAAAAATCCGTCCTCATCCATTTCTCCAAGATCGCCGGTAAGAAGCCAGCCATCATTGAATGCCTTCGCCGTCTCCTCGGGCGCCTTGTAGTAACCACTGAACATCATCTCACTGCGCACGAGTATCTCTTTATCCGCTGCGATGCGAACTTCACAGCCGGGCATGGGTGGTCCAACAGTGCCAAACTTGTAATTGTCAGCACGATTGAACGCGACGCAAACATTTTCCGTTAGACCGTAAGCCTGCAAGATTGGCAGACCTGCGGCAGCGAAGAATTCCGCCACTTCCAAAGGCAACGGCGCCCCGCCTGACGTGGCGAGACGAATGCGACCGCCGAAGTAATCCTTGACCCGCGTCGCTTTGAAAGTAGACCACGCTGCTTCAGGCAAACGCTCCATATCGGCAACAGCGCGCGCGTGAATCTTCTCGAAGAAACGCGGCAGACTCGCGAACACCGTCGGCTTGACCTCCAGCATGTACTCACCGAGGCGCGCCAGATCGTCGACGAAGTAAGCCGAAGCTCCTGCATAAAGACGGTTGTAAAGACCGGAAATCCTTTCCGCGACATGACAGAACGGGAGATACGAAAAAGAGACGTCCGTATCGTAGATGGGGATCGTCTCGCGCAGTGATTCCACGCTGTTGATGATGTAGCGATGACTCAGGCACGCGCCTTTGGGCGCTCCGGTTGTGCCGGAAGTGTAGACC
>JBKPPH010000217.1:0-24846 GCA_046733535.1 Acidobacteriota bacterium | reverse complement strand
TGGCGTGTCGGAACCGCCGACGCCGGTGGCGTCTTTTGGGACGAGTTACGCCGGATCAAATCCTCATGGGCCAAATGAGAACATTCGCGTCGACGACTTTTTGAAGAGCATCAAGCTGATTGGGCGTGTGATTTACAAACTGGCAGCGTCAAAGTCCAGGCCGGCGGCGGATCCGCTCGAGGACAGCAGACCAACCGCGCCGCTGCCGAAGTAAAAACCGAACCACGGATTTAACGGATGAAGAAGGATGCACGCCAGATAGAAAAACTCAGAGATGAGATTCGACGCCACGACGAGCTTTACTACGTCGAAAACTCTCCGGAGATCTCGGATCGCGAGTACGATCAACTACTCGAAGAGCTCCAGAAGCTCGAGGAAGCACATCCCGAGTTACTCACACCCGACAGTCCCACGCAGCGAGTTGGCGGGCGACCCGCGGAAGGATTTCCCGAGGTCGTTCACACACGCCAGATGCTCTCGCTCGACAACAGCTACAACATCGACGAGCTAAGAGCGTTTGACGATCGTTGCCGGCGTTTAGCTGAAGGTCGAGAGCTCGAGTATGTCGCCGAACTGAAGATCGATGGTCTATCGCTTTCGTTGCAATACGAGAATGGCGTGCTGGCGCGCGGCGTGACGCGTGGCGATGGCCGCATCGGCGAAGACGTAACGCAAAACGCGCGCACGATCCGCAGCGTTCCTTTGCGTCTGAAAACGCAGAAGCAGAGCATTGACTCGGCGCTCGAAGTGCGTGGTGAAGTTTTCATTCCGCGTGACGTCTTTGAACGGACGAATGCGGAACGAGAAGAGTTGGGAGAGCCGCGCTTTGCCAATCCACGCAATGCTGCCGCCGGCGCGATCCGGCAACTCGATTCGCGTCTGGTTGCACGCCGCAAGCTCGACATGTTTGCTTACGATCTGCTGGTGAACGGGCGTAAGCCGTTTCCCACGCACTGGGAAGCGCTGGATTGGATCGAGCGAGCGGGCTTTCGCGTCAATCCACATCGCAAACTCTGCACGACGATCGACGAAGTGATCGAGTTTGCAAACGAGAAAGAAGCGCTCCGCGACGATCTCGGATATGAAATCGATGGCCTCGTTGTAAAGGTCAACTCCACTTCGCTGCAAGACGAGTTTGGCGCGACGCAGAAAGCACCGCGTTGGGCCATCGCTTACAAGTATCCTGCGCGGCAGGAGTCAACGAAAGTTTTGAATATCTTTGTTTCGGTGGGGCGCACGGGGGCAATTACTCCGGTTGCGATTTTGGAACCGGTAGTTCTCGCCGGCACGACCGTCTCTCGCGCGACATTGCACAACGAAGATGAGATCCGGCGTTTAGACGTCAAGATTGGCGACTGGGTCCTGATCGAAAAAAGCGGCGAGGTCATTCCCAAGGTGCTCAGCGTTGTCACTTCAAAACGCACCGGAAAGGAAAAGGAATTCGTACCACCTGAGAACTGTCCCGTTTGTGGCGGCTTGATCTCGCGGCCGGAGGGCGAGGTCGTCGCGCGCTGTGTTGCAGCGGATTGCCAGGCGCAGTTGATGGGCAGGCTGATTCACTTTGCTTCGAGACGAGCAATGCGAATCGAGGGACTGGGCGAAGTGCTCGCGGAGCAACTCGTCGGTGCGAATTTGGTGAAGGACGTTGGGGATCTTTATTCGCTGACACTGGATCAAGTCGCTGGTCTGCCGCGGATGGCGAAGAAGTCAGCCACAAATCTGCTCGCGCAGATCGAAGCGAGTAAGTCGCGTGACCTGGCGAACCTGATCTTTGCGTTGGGCATTCGTCACGTCGGTGAGCGGACGGCCGGTATTCTCGCGCACGAACTCGGCTCACTCGAACGCCTTGCAAGCGCGTCGGTTGAAGAGCTCGACGCGATTCCGGAGATCGGTTTGACGGTCGCTGAAAGTGTGCACGATTGGTTCGACGATGAAGGGAATCGCGCGCTCTGTGATAGGCTGCGGGCGGCTGGCGTAAAAACGGAGACTGAACGTCGAAGCAGCGCGACGGCCGATGAGCGTTTTGCCGGGAAGCAGTTTGTGTTAACAGGGACGCTGGCCGGCTTCACGCGCGATGAAGCGCGCGGGTTGATCGAAGCCCGAGGAGGGCGCGTCAATTCTTCCGTCAGCAAGAAGACAGATTACATCGTCGCGGGAGAAGCGGCGGGATCTAAACTCGACAAAGCCGAGTCGCTCGGCGTCACCGTTATTGATGAAGCGGCATTCAGAGCGATGTTGGCAGAGTAAACAGGATTCTCAAGATGGAAACAGGATCAATATGTTAGAGACAACCACGAAGAATTTAAAATTGCTTTACACACTCTTTTGCGACGACGTACGGCTCGAGGCGGGGAACAAGCTGTCGTTCATGGGTGTTTTTCAAAACATCATGGTGCAGCAGTTGCCCGTTTCGTTGATCAAGTTCGCGGTGGTGAACCACTGGCAGGGGCAGGGAACTTACCTCTCCGAAGTACGCATCCTCACACCCGATCGGCAGCATCCCGTCGTCGTGTCGCAACCGACGCGCTTCGAGATCGCCTCCGGCGGGTTCGCCGACAACATCAGTTTCTTTGTTAACGTGACGTTCCCGACGGCCGGCCGTTACGTAGTACAGACTTTGATCGATTCGAACCTTTATGAAGAGCAGCTCCTAACAGTCTCCAACGTCACCGAGCCTGAGCTGCTCGGTGCGTCGGAGGCGGTTAATTAAGCCTTGGCTGGGGAGCCTAGCCTACGTCAATTTTGAACAGTTTAATTTTGGAATTGAGAGTGGTTGCCTTTATTCCAAGGAGCCTTGCTGCCTTCGCCTGGTTTCCACCAGTCTCTGCCAGCGCCATCTTGATCAGGTGGGTCTCGAACCGTTGCACTTCATCGTAGAAGTTGATCCCGCCTAAAATATCCAGCGGTTTAAGTCTGGTTGCCTCCTCAGTAAAAGACTTATCACGTGCCAGCGTCTCTGCTTCTGACAAGAGTGCGTCAGCCAGATCGACAACTCGTTGAATGCGGTCTCGATCTGGTCGCTCAGCAAGTTTCAAACGCACCGTTCGATCAGGCAGTTGGTTGACACCGGAATGTCTCAGGTTGTCGGTTTCCATTACAGCTGCTTGCTCGACGTTCATTAATCTCCCCTTTCGGAACTGGACCTCTTGAAAGGAGAACACCAGCCTCCGAAAATCCGTGACAATTATTTTCCGATGAAAAAACCATCCACAGATTACACAGAAACGAATGTAATCTGTGGATGGTTCTTTTTTGGTGCGGATGAGAGGACTTGAACCTCCACGATGTCACCATCACAGGCTTCTGAGACCTGCGCGTCTGCCAGTTCCGCCACATCCGCAAAACATCGCGTGAGGTCATTATGCGAATGCATCCAGCAGGGTGTCAAGAATGCCTACCGGCGACCACGCCATGACCGATCACGTCCGAAATCACGATCGCGACGCCGCTCTCTTCGACTCCTGACGTCGAAGTTGCGGTCCCTTCGATGGCGCCTGAAAATGTTGGTAAAAGAGTCGCGGCGACTCGGTCCGCGGCCGTCCCAGCGTCCATCGCGCGCGTCGTGACAGTTAACAAACTTCGCGCACTTCCTATCCATGTGCGATGCCCTGCGCCCGCGTCCCTGGCCCATCGCGGACGATACACCGACCATCATCAACAGGGCCATCACCACGATTCCAAACAACTTTCTCGAAGTTAAAAGTTTCATATGTTCCTCCTTAAATACCACTGGCCAATGAGGTACAAGGGGCAGTTGGCACCATACCATCAAACTTGATGCCGCTTCTAGCACCTTTTGCTGTCTGGGTTATTATGATTCCGTGATTCGTCAGAAAAGACACAAAAACCGCACAGATCGCTGCGGTCAGTCGTGCTTTTCGGCTTCTTTGTAGCTGAACCTATGGCAAATGTGGAACCCGCGAGAGGTGAATTGGCTGCACGATTTGCGCACGTCCGCGCCGAAATCGTAGCGGCCGCCGAGCGCTGCGGCCGTGCCCCGGGCGAGGTCGAACTCATTGCCATCAGCAAAACGCATCCTGCCTCAGCGGTAAAGGAACTGATTGAGCTTGGCGCAACCGACTTCGGAGAGAACCGCGTTCAGGAAGCGGAAACTAAGATCGCGGAAGCAGGCCGGGATCGGGCGCGTTGGCATCTGGTCGGACATCTCCAGGCAAACAAAGCCCGGCGCGCAGTCGATCTGTTCGACGTCATTCACTCGCTCGACTCGATCGATCTCGCGAGGCGTCTGGATCGTTTGTGTGATGAGAAACAAAGGGAAAGCCTGTCCGTACTTATTCAGGTAGACTTGGGCCACGAAGAGACTAAGTCAGGTGTTGAAGAAGCGGACCTGGAGCAGTTGGTTGAAATTATTGGATCGCTTCCACGGCTGCAACTGATCGGATTGATGACGTTGCCACCGTTTTTTGAAAATCCGGAACATAGCCGCCCGTTCTTCCGGCGGTTACGCGAACTGCGAGACGAACTTGCCGATCGCGGAGTGTTCGAAAATCGGAAAGGTGAGTTGTCGATGGGGATGACACACGACTTCGCGGTCGCGATCGAAGAGGGCGCGACGATGGTACGTATCGGCACGGCGATATTTGGTGAACGCGCCGCCAAACATTGAAACAAATATGCTCATTATTACTCGCACCTTTTGGTTCTTGAACTCGCTCATCGTGGCGATCATCGTCGCCGTCATCGTGCTCATGGTGCTTCGTCTGATTACCGATGCAATGGATTTAAATCCGTTTGCCTGGATATCGCGCACACTACGCCGGCTGACGGACGGGCTCATCGCTCCGGTGCGAGGTGCGCTGCGCGGCTTCGGCGCGGATCCTAAATTCGCCCCGCTCGTCGTGATACTAATAGCGATCCTGCTCGGCTTTTTCCTTTCCCAGTTGGTGACAACGGTAGGTAACACGCTTCAGGGAGTATTACAGAGCTTACAGAGTGGGGCGTTGGTCAGGCTCCTCGGTTTTCTTCTTTACGGCTTACTGTCAATTTACAGTCTCTTGATCATGATTCGGGTAATTTTTATGTGGGGGATGATTAGCTACCGAAACCGCGTCATGCGGTTTTTAGTTGATGTGACTGAGCCATTGCTTGGCCCTTTGCGGCGCGTCATTCCGCCACTCGGCAGGCTGGACATCTCTCCCATTGTCGCGTTTTTGATCCTGATGCTTTTTCAGGCTGCCGTCGCAGGAACGTTGTTGCGAGGCGCCACGTTTCAAGCATTTTGAGCCACAGATGCACGCAGATAAACGCTGATCAGCGAAATCTGCGTTAGTCTGCGGCTAGTACAAATGGAAACACAGAGAGTTTCTCATTACAGGATTCTTGAAAAGCTCGGCGAGGGCGGCATGGGCGTGGTCTATCTTGCCGAAGACATGAAGCTCGGACGCAAGGTCGCCATCAAGATCCTCAGTGAGGAATACACCACCAACAAAGATCGACTGCATCGCTTCGAGCAGGAAGCCTCAGCGGCGTCGAATCTCAATCACCCAAACATTCTCACGATTCACGAAGTCGGAACAGACGACGGCCGTCACTACATCGCGACCGAGTTTATCGACGGCGTCACCTTGCGCCGGAAAGCAGCGGCTTCACAACTCGAGATATCCGAGATCCTCGACATCTCGATTCAGGTTGCGAGCGCACTCGAAGAAGCGCACTCCGCCGGCATCGTGCACCGCGACATCAAGCCCGATAACATCATGGTGCGTCGCAACGGCTACGTGAAGGTGTTGGACTTCGGTCTCGCGAAGCTGACTGAGAAGATTGATCGAACTCCGTTGGATGCGGAAGCCTCCACCCGAGTGATGGTCCAAACCGAGGCGGGCGTCGTGCTGGGCACATCACATTACATGTCGCCCGAGCAAGCGCGCGGCAAACCTGTCGACGCACGCAGCGATATCTGGAGTCTGGGTGTGGTGATTTATGAACTGGTCGCGGGCCGGCCTCCTTTTGAAGGCGAAACGTCGACTGACGTGCTCGTTGCGATCACGCAAAAGGAACCGCCGCCACTCGCTCGCTTTGCGCCGAACGTACCGGCGGAGCTTGATTGGATTGTGATGAAGGCGCTGCGCAAGGATCGCGATGAGCGCTACCAAACCGTCAAAGAGCTGCTGACCGATCTGCGCCGGCTCAAGCAGCGTCTCGAGTTTCAATCGGAGCTGGAGCGATCCGCAGCTCCCGCCAGCGGCAGTGGAGCAAAAGTCGCCGCTCCGTCAACTATTCCCGAACGCGCGGTCCCGACTGCTGAAAAAACCATTTCACATGTTTCCAGCGCCGAATACATCGCGACTGGAATCAAACGCCACAAGCTCGCAGCAGCCATCATTGCGCTGATGGTCATTGCGGCCACCGGTTCCGCGTTCTATCTCTACAAGCGCAACTCCAACCGGCTTACCGATCGTGACACGGTACTGCTCACGGATTTTGTTAACACGACTGGTGAGCCTGTTTTCGACGGCACACTCAAACAGGCGCTCGCAGTGCATCTCGGCCAAACACCGTTCCTGAATCTTTTTCCCGAGGAGCGCGTACGCGAAACGCTGCGCTTCATGGGCCGGTCGCCTGACGATCGAATCACACGCGACATTGGCCGTGAGATTTGCGAGCGCCAAGGCATCAAGGCGATGTTGACTGGATCGATCGCGAGTCTCGGCAGTCATTACGTGATCACTTTGGAGGCGACCAATCCTCGCTCAGGCGATCCGATTGCACGTGAGCAGATCGAAGCCGAAAGTAAAGAAAAGGTGCTCTCATCGCTCGGTACGGCAGCTTCGAATCTCCGGCAAAAACTCGGCGAGTCGTTGAGTTCGATTCAAAAGTATGACGTCAGCATCGAGCAGGCCACGACTTCTTCTTTGGAAGCGTTGAAGGCTTTTGCCATGGGCAATGAGGAGCGCTCGCGTGGAAGAGCACGAGAGTCGCTGGCGTTCTATAAACGCGCCGCCGAGCTCGATCCTAATTTTGCGATGGCCTACGCGCGTATCGGCGTCTTTTACATTAATCAGGAACAACTGGAAACAGCGAAAGAATATATTCAAAAGTCCTACGATCTTCGTGATCGTGTCAGTGAACGCGAACGTTTCTACATAGAGGAGAAGTATAACAACTACATCATCGGCGACATCGATAAGGCCGTCGAAACGTTAAAGACGTGGTCGCGTCTCTATCCAAACGATTTCATACCGCACAACAACCTGGCGCTTGATTACCAGATTCTCGGCAATTACGAGGAAGCATTAAAAGAAGGATTGGAGGCCGTGCGGTTGAGTCCGAACAATATCGCTGCACGACAGAACGTGGTCACAAGTTTTGTCGGATTGGGAAGATTTGACGAAGCCGAACAGGCGTCCAAAGAGATCGAGCGACTCAATCCTGATTCGGCCGGCGCACACATGAACAAATACTTCTTTGGTTTCCTGCGTCGAGACCAGGCGGCTATGGATCGCGAGATTGCGTGGTCCAAGGGTAAACCCGAGGAAGCGGACGCTATCATCACTCTCGCCAACACTGCTGCACACTTTGGAAAACTGAAAGAGTCGGAGGATCTCGTTAGACGCGCGGTCGAGATGTTCAAAACGCAGAATCGTCCAGAGAATGTGACAAAAGAGTTGTTAGGCCTGGCGTCTAATCAATTGCTGGTGGGCAAGTGCCAGCCGGCCAAAGAGAATACGAAGGCTGGATTGGCCGTCTACCACGGACGGAATAGCCTTGCCGGAGCCGCGTTAATCTATGCCAGTTGTAATGACGCAAAGCAGGCGGAGGCCATATTGAATCAACTGCGAACGGCGTATCCGACGGACACGATTATAAGTTCGATGCTGATGCCGGTCATTCAGGCACAGGTTGAGGGAAGCCGTGGCAATGTTGCCGACGCGATGCGTTTGTTGGAGTCCGTTCGAAGGTACGATCGCGGGCTCGTGACTGGGCTGATGAACAACTACGTTCGTGGGCATTTGTATTTGCAACAGCGCATGGGTAACGAGGCAGGCAGAGAGTTCCAGGCGATCATGGACCACCCGGGAATCGATCATTCTTCTGCGGCGCATGTGCTCGCACATCTCGGCCTCGGCCGTGCCCTAGCAATCAGCGGCGACACCGCAGGGGCACGCAAGGCTTATCAGGATTTCTTTGCGCTCTGGAAAGACGCCGATGCGGACTTGCCGGTGCTGGCTCAGGCACGGCAGGAATACGAGCAGTTAAAATAGCATTGCCGATTACCAATTGCCGATTGCCACTTTTCCACATCAATCGGCATTCGGCAATTGGCAATCGGCAATGATATATTTCTGTCCCTGACAACCCACATTTCAGAAGGATCTGAATCCAATGTCCGGACATTCTAAATGGCATAGTATTAAGCACAAGAAAGGCGCGCTCGACGCCAAGCGCGGCAAACTATTCACGAAGTTCATCAAAGAAATCACGGTCGCGGCGCGCAGCGGCGGCGGCGACCCCGAAGGCAACGCGCGTTTGCGCAAGGCGATTCTCGACGCCAAGGGCGGCAACATGCCCAACGACACGATCGAGCGCGCGATACGTCGCGGCACGGGTGAGGAAGAGGGCGTTAACTACGAAGAGATCACGTATGAGGGTTATGGTCCGGGTGGCGTCGCGTTGATGATTCAGTCGATGACTGACAATCGCAACCGCACAGTGGCTGAGATTCGTCACATCTTCTCGAAGAACGGCGGCAACCTCGGTGAGAGTGGTTCGGTGGGTTGGATGTTTGAGAAGAAGGGTTACATCGTGGTCGAGAAGGCGGCGCGCTCCGAGGAAGAGCTTTTTGAACTCGCGATTGAAGCGGGTGCGGACGATCTTCGTGATGATGAAGACAATTTCGAGATCATCACTTCGCCGGAGGCGTTTGAAGGAGTGTCGGCCGCGTTGAAGAAAGCCGGGATCGAACCGCAGGTCGCAGAGGTCGAGATGGTGCCGCAGAACTATGTGCGGCTTGAGGGGTCAGACGCGCGGCAGATGTTGAAGCTAATGGAAGCGCTGGAAGATCACGATGATGTGCAGAAGGTGTCGGCCAATTTTGATATCAGCGAAGCTGACATGGCTGCTGTCTGACGTGCGTCAGACAGCAGTGATTTACATGATTTGCACTGATTGAGATGGAAATCGTGAATAATCGCGTGAATTCTGTCTAATAGGACCTTTAAGCCTGAGCTTGTTCGGCTGGCTGACTACTTGATTCCTCGGTCTTCACCGGTTCTCCCATGACTATTCGAATATTGTGCGTCTTCTCGTCGTCGACGACGGTGAAGGTCACGTCGGTTTGCGGGACGCCGTCGACCTCCACACTCACAACGCCGCGACTCACGCCCGATGGATTCTCAACCTTTATCCGGTAGACTGCGTGGCCGCGGCGATACGTGATCTCGAAGTCGCGCCACCAACGCGGCACACAGGGATCGATCTCGAGACGATCGTTCTGGAGTTTGAAACCAAGTATCGACTCGAGCCCCGCGCGATACATCCAACCCGCCGACCCCGTGTACCACGTCCAACCGCCTCGACCGTTGTGAGGCGGAACCGCATAAACATCACCGACCGCAACGTAAGGTTCGACCTTGTATTTGTGCAGGCCGGCGCGCGTTGACGAGTGATTGATCGGATTCAGGAGCGCAAAGAGTTCGCCGGCACGCTCGCCGTCACCCAGCATCGAATAAGCAATCATCATCCAGATCGCAGCGTGAGTATATTGCCCGCCGTTTTCGCGCACGCCCGGAACGTATCCTTTTATATAACCCGGATTAAGACTGCCTTTATCGAACGGCGGCGTGAAAAGGATCACGAGTCCGTCACCACGACGGATCAGGTATTCCTCGACAGCCGCCATCGCGCGTCCCATGCGATACTGATCAGACGCTCCCGAGATCACGGACCACGACTGCGCGATCGAATCGATTCGACACTCCTCGTTTCGCGCGGAGCCGAGCGGTGTGCCATCGTCAAAGTAGGCGCGCCGGTACCAGTCGCCGTCCCACGCTTTTTCTTCGAGCGCCTTTTTCAAGTTCTCCAGGTGTTTGCGATAACGATTGCCGCGTGCTTTCTGTTTCCGCGCGTCCACGTGCGGCGTGAACGCAGCGATCGTGGTGTAAAGAAACCAACCAAGCCAAACGCTTTCGCCTTTGCCGAGATGTCCGACGCGATTCATGCCGTCGTTCCAATCGCCGCCTCCCATCAACGGCAAACCGTGCTTGCCAACCGCGAGGCTGCGATCGATCGCACGCGCGCAATGTTCGTAGATCGACGCCGACTCCTCCGAGACCGACGGTTGCGTGTAGCTCTCGAGTTGGCCTTCCGTCAGCAACGGCTGCTCGAGGAACGGAGCTACCTCGTCCAAAACCGAAGCATCGCCGGTGATATTGACGTAGACCGCGACGACGAACGGCAACCAAAGCAGATCGTCAGAGATTGTTGTGCGCACACCGCGCCCGCTCGGCGGGTGCCACCAGTGTTGCACGTCGCCTTCTTTAAACTGGTGCGCCGCCGCGAGGACAATTTGTCCGCGGGCAATCTCAGGGCTGCTGTAGATCAGCGCCATCACGTCCTGCAACTGATCGCGAAAACCAAACGCGCCGCCTGATTGATAAAAGGCAGTGCGCGCCCAAACGCGACACGAGAGCGCCTGGTAGAGCAGCCAGCGGTTGAGCATGATGTCCAGCGCTGTGTCTGGCGTTCGGACCTCAATCGTGCCGAGCAGCCGGTCCCAATGGCCCAACACTTTTTCGAACGCCGCGTTCACAGTTGCCGACTGGCGAAAACTCGCGACGAGCGATTGTGCGGCTGCTTTCGACTCAGCCTCGCCGAGCAGAAAGATGACTTCGCGAGCTTCATTCGGCGCGAGCTCGATACTTGTTTGAACGGCGGCGCAGGGATCCAATCCTGCTCCGTCTCGGTTGGCCAAACTTGTCCGCCGCAGCGCCGCCGGAGTTTCCAGCGAACTGTTGCGTCCGATGAACTCTTTGCGATCGCACGTCGCGCTCGACATCTTTTCACTCATAGCCACGAACGCGATGCGATCGGCAAACTCGTTGTTGTACGGGTTCCTGGCAAAGATCGTTGATGCCGGCTCGTCGATCTCGGTGACGATGTAGGGCGCTGACGACGCTCTCGAAACGCCGAGCACGAGCTCGTTATAGTTCGTGATCGTCAACCTTCGTTTTCGAGCAGTGCGATTGCGCAAGCGCAACAGCGATATCTTGACTGGCGCATCGAGCGGCGCAAAGACAAGCAACTCCTGCGAGATGCCGTGGCTGGTGTGTTCGAAGACGCTGTAGCCCTGGCCGTGCCTGATGATGTACGGCTCACGCTCGCGAATCGGCAGCGGCGTCGCCGACCAGATCGAACCGGTATCTCCATCACGAAGATAGATCACCTCTCCGGGTGGATCGCTGACGGCGTCGTTGGACCACGGCGTGAGGCGATTCTCACGACTGTTGACTGACCACGTACATCCGCCGCCGGTTTCAGTGATCTGAAACCCAAACTCCACCGCATTACCAATCACGTTGCACCACGGCGCCGGCGTCCACTGTTCAGCGCCGAGCAGCGTAACGTATTCGCGCCCGCCCTGATGGAACCCGCCAAGACCGTTGAAGAAAGAGAGAACGGGTGGAGCAACAGTGGTTTCGGGATACGTCTGTGACGGCAGGCGCGGAACAAACGGCGGCGGTAACGGCTCTTCAACGCGTCGTCGTTCGATCTGATCTTCAAACAAGCCACGCTCCGCGACAATGACTACACGCGCGACAGCATGCAGCAGAATGCGATCGGCCTCCGGCATCTGATCCGCCTGCCGCAAATAAACTCCGCCCGGCTTGTCCTGCAACGCCTGCAACCCGCTGGTGCGAACGATCGTGTCGAGCTCCTGTTGCAGCAACTGGAGATAACTTGTGGGCGTGTCGTTCAGTATCACGAGATCCGTCTTCAATCCTTTGTAGTGCAGGTACTCGTGACCCCGGATCAGCTTCTTGACGGTTTGCATGTCGTCGGCTTTGTTGATCCGGACGACGACGATCGGCAGGTCGCCGCTGATGCCATACGCCCAAAGACTCGATTGCGCCTTCGTGTTGAGAGCGAGTACGTGCGGCGTCGGCCGCAGCGAAGGATCGGAATAGACAATGCGCGCGGCGAGACGTTGAAACAGGTGCGCTTCTTCCGAATCGATCTTGAGGTGGCTCATCTCGACCTGTGCCTTGGTCCAGGCCAGGCGCAACTCGCGTTCGAAGATGTTCGGATCGTGATACTTGTCAGCCAGCGCGAGCGCCTCTTCGCGCGAGTGTGCGACGGCTGTGCTGAACGTGCAGCTAACGGTTTGGTTCGGTTGAATTCGCACGCGGCGGCGCAGACTGAAAACCGGATCGAGCACGGCGCCTGTCGTATTTGAGAGCGGACGATCTTCCATCACCGCGATCGGATTGCTTACCGTGCGCCCACGTCCGAGAAATCTTCCCCGATCGGTTTCATACTGGACCGCGCCGACCAGTTCGCCTTCCGCAACCACGACGTGCACTCCCCAAATCGGGCGGTCTTCGGGCGAGCGCAGGCGGCGATTGGCGAGGATGGCGTTTTCACTGTGAAAGAATTCCGTCTCGATGAAGAGATTGCTGAATGCCTGGTGTGCGGCGTCGGCATCGGGAGTGGCGAGCACAACCTCGGCGTAGCTGGTCAACTCAATCTCGCGGGTGCGCGACGAGTGATTGGTGAGCGATACTCGCCGTACTTCCGCGTTGTCTTCGGCAGAAACAACGACCTCCATTCGCGTCGAGATACCTGAATCAACGCGGCGAAAGTCTGCTTTGTCTTCTGAAAAAGCGACGCTGTACGACTGCGGGCGCTCGCGCAGGGGCTGATGTCCGGCGGACCAGACTGCGCCGGTGCGCACGTCGCGCAGGTAAACAAACATGCCCCAGTTGTCGCTGGTGACGTCTTCACGCCAACGCGTGACTGCGTTCCCTTCGCAACGCGAATAACCCGAACCGGCGGTCGTGATCATCACGTTGTAAGTTCCATTCGAAAGCAATTGCGTGCGTGGCGTGCTGTAGTCTGCGCTTTCGTAAACACGTGTAATCATGCCCGGGTTGGTTTGGGCCACGCGTCCGGTCAACACCTCTTCGGCTCGCGGATGAGCAGCGGGCACTCCGACCGGAATTCGTTCCTGCAGGAGTAACTCGGTCGCTTGCACTGCGGGGTCCGAGTGAAAACGCCGCTCCATCACCCCTTTATGCAGGATGTTTGCGAGTGACACGAGACTCATTCCCTGGTGGTGAGTCATGAAGGCGCGGATCAGGACTGACTTCTGTCCTTCCGGCAATCGCTCGGCGGTGTAGTCAACCGACTCGTAAAATCCGTATGGACCAAGCGCGCCTTCGTTCTTCAACCGGCGCAGGTTGTTCATTGCCGATGCCGGATCGATCGGCACCGCGAGCATGGACGCGTAAGGAGCGACGACGAGATCTTCGATCAACCCACGCTTCAATCCCAGGCCGGGAACGCCGAATGGTCCATACTGGTAATTGAAGTGCAGGTCGCGCACGTTGTAAGCCGCTTCGGAAATGCCCCACGGGACGCCACGCTCCTGACCGTAGTCGATCTGCCGCTCAACGACCGTGCGATAAGTTTCAGCTAATAACGTTGCCGGATAGTCGCGCATCACCAGCAACGGCATCAGGTACTCGAACATGGTCCCGGTCCAGGAGATGAGCGCGCGCCCGCCGTCGACCTTCGTGATCGCGCGGCCCATGCGGAACCAGTGTTCCTGCGGCACGTCGCCTTTCGCGATGCCGACAAAGCTCGCGAGGCGTGCTTCGGAAGCGAGCAGATCGTAGTAAGAGTCGTCGGCGCGTGAGGCGGTCACGTTGTAACCAATCGTGAACAACTTCCGCTCGACGTTGAAGAGGAACGAGAAGTCCATCTCGGCGACGATCTGATCGCAGCGCCGGGCGAGACGGCTCACACGCGACAACATGTCTGACGAAGCGCGGGCCGACTGTTCGAGGGCTTTCGTCAGTTTGGAAGCTGTTTGAGCGAGCGGATCAGAAGCGTGCTCCTGCATCGCAGAAAGTTGGACGAGAGCCTTATCGCAGAGTTGCGGCAGTTCGCCGAGAGTCGGAACAGCTTGCAGGAGCTTGACGATCGAGGCCCAGTCTTCGTCCGCAGCGCCGGTCTCGACCGTTCGCAGCAAGCGGCCCCAGCCGGTAAGCGCGTCTGCATCTCGGCGACGGGAGTGGACCTGGTGTTGCAGCGCTCCGACCCACCAGCGCAATTCCTTGAAACTGGCTTCGCCGTGCTCGTGGACCAACGCGTTTACAATGTCTTCAATTTCGGAAGCACGGCGTTTCAACGAGTCAAAGAGCACGATCCAGGACGACAAACTATCACCGGGATCGGTCTTCAGCAGTTCGCGACAGGCGGCGATCTCGTCTTGCAACTGCCTCACCGTCACGACCTCGGTGCGCTGGCGCACGCTGCCCAAACGCGCTGCTTCCCCGGTAACCGCATCCACCGTGTCAGTCAATCCGTCGATCATTCGACGATCGAACAACTTGTTTTCAGGAAACTCGACTAAGGCTTGTTTTACTGCGATCAGGTGTCCCGCGAGATTGCCGCTGTCGACAGTTGAGAGGTACTGCGGCATGAGTGGTTCGAGCGTATTCGTGTTGTACCAGTTGAAAAAGTGTCCGTGAAAACGCCCGAGCTGCGCCATCGTGGAAAAGGTCAACTCTTCTCGTTCGACTAACTCGAGCGCGCCGATGTAACCGAGATCGTTTGCCGAGGAAGTGGCCAGTAACAACAAACCGATGTTGGTCGGAGAAGTGCGATGCGCAATGACAGGCGTGGGATCTTCCTGAAAATTATCCGGTGGCAACCAGTTGTCTTCGGCGCCGACAAAAGTCTCGAAGAAGCGCCACGTGCGGCGAGCAATCAGGCGCGCAAACTTCGTGTCCTCCGCGCCCAACAGCTTCAGTTCCAGCGGTCGCGGTTTGCTCACCCAGTAGGCGATTAATGGCGACAGGATCCAGATTACGAAAAGCGTGCCCATCACGGGCAGTGCCGTTGGCTTGAGACTCACGGTGAGACCGAGCGCTGCGAACGTCAGCACCAGAGAAGGCAGCATGAACTTAACAAACGAACCGAGATCGTTTTGCGTCGATCTTTCGGCTTCGGCTGCCGTCACCCACTCGAGCAGCTTCTTTCGTGAGATCAGTTGCCGGTACAGCGAGCGCACGATCGCGTCGCACATGAGCCACGTCTGGTGCGGCAGGAAAACAAACGAGAGCGCGATCTGGGCTGTGTTGGTGCGGAAGTCGCCCCAAAGACTGTAGAAATGGCTGGACCATGGAATGCCGCGCGGATGAATCAACAGACCTGTGGTCACGTGCAGATAAACCGGAAACGCGATTGTCAGAAAGACGAAGAGAGACCAGAGGAGAGACGACCCGGGAAAAATCGCGCACGCAGCCGCGAGCCACAGGAACAATGCAGGCGCGACGAGGCTGCGCCGGAGATTGTCGAGAATCTTCCAGCGCCCGATCGCCGGGATCACGTTGTGGACTTTGCGGCGTTCGCCGTCGGGTACAGTCGGGAAGAGCCAGCGTATGATCTGCCAATCACCGCGCGTCCAACGATGCGAGCGCTTTGCGTAAGCCTGGTAAGACGCCGGGTAATCGTCGAGAAGCTCGATGTCGGTTGTCAGCGCGGCGCGCGCGAACAGGCATTCGAAAAGATCGTGACTGAGCAACGAGTTGGGCGGTACACGATTGTCGAGCGTGCGTTGAAAAGCGTCGACGTCGTACAGGCCCTTGCCGGTGAAACTTCCTTCGCCGAAGAAGTCCTGGTAAACGTCCGACACTGCGGTCGTGTAAGGATCGATGCCCGTGTAGCCCGAAAAGATCTGCACAAACTTCGAACGCGACGCGCTTGCGAGCGAGATGCTGACGCGTGGTTGCAGAATGCCGTATCCAGACGCGACCAGATTTCTTGTTTGATCGATGCGCGGTCGATTGAGCGGGTGAATCGCGGCGCCGACGAGCTTGCGAGCGACGTCGCGCGGAAGTTGTGTGTCTGAGTCGAGCGTGATGACGTAGCGAATCGTTTTCAGCAACGCGTCGTCAGCGGTCCGCACGATAAAGCTGGTATCGCTAACGCCGCGCAGCAGTCGATTGAACTCTTCCAGTTTGCCTCGTTTTCGTTCCCAGCCCATCCATTTGTTTTCACCGGGGTTCCACTGTCGTCGGCGGTGAAACAGATGAAACCGGTCCTCGCCATACTTTTGATTCAGCGCGTCGATACTGCTTTGCGCGACCGCGAGCAGATGCGAATCGGTCGCTGTCTCTTCCGTTTCGGCGTCGGGAAAATCACCGAGCAGGGCGAAGTAAATGTGGCTGTCCTGGTTCGCGAGGTAGTGAACTTCGAGTCGTTCGACGAGTTCATGTATCTGCGACTCGCTCAGAAAGATCGTCGGCACCACGACGAAGGTCGCCGCATTTTCCGGAATGCCGCGCGCGGTTTCGATCCGGGGCAGCAGACGCGGCGGGAAAAAGTGAGTGAGGTCCCAATTAAGGACCGTAAGCGCGAGATCGCTCGCCGGAAGGAGCGCCAGCAAAGCCGTCACGATCAAAAACCACCAGCCAACTCCGTAGCTGCGCATGACGGCGAGCACGAGGACCATGATCATCAACGTCAGGAACGTGAACGTGCCGAGATAAACGGCGGCGGCATGTCGCAACAGAAAACGCCGGAATCGTTCCGCCAGTCGTGGTTGATAACCGAAAGCGTTTTCGAGTTGGGTCAGACCGGCGTCGATCAGGTAATAGCCGACATGTTGTTCGGCGGTTTCGCTTGCGGCTTTAGCAGCGAGATCTACAGCCGCCTGGGCGATTTCCAGTTCGTTCGCTCGAGTACGCTTGCTGATTCGTTCGACGACGTGTCGATAACGATCGCGCGAGGCAAACTCCATCTGTGAATAAACGCCGGAGGGATCCTTTCCAAGCAACGGCTCGATCAGACTGACTTTTTCGAAGAAATCATTCCAGTCGAGCGTTGAGAGCAGGCGCATGCTGGTGATGATGTTGCCGACCGTCACCTGCGCCGCGGCTTGTCGTTGGTGTTCCGCGTGAATTGTTTGTTCGACGCTCGTGCCTTGTCGCGCTAACTGCTTTTCGAGCCAGTCCATCACCGGCATGACTGACGGGTCCTGTTCGCGAAGGCGTTGCACGAGTTGGACGAGGAACGTGTGCGGCAGCTCTTCCTGCTTTTCGAGTCGCTCGTTCAGGAACGACATGACGTTCGTTGGTTGAAGCGAGGCGAGTTCGAGCAGCTTGTCGGCGAGCTCGTCAGCTTCATCGCGCTCGGCGCGCGCGCGCGCGATCGCGACCGAGAGACGCCGCAGGTTTTCGACGAGCGCGAGCCGCAAGGTGATCGCGACGGCCCATAGTTCGCCAATCGATAGCGGAGCGACGGTTTGGTAAGCGCGGATGAATCTTTGCAGCGTGTTTGTGTCGAGACGCGAATCGGTGTGCGCGATCAGTGCGAACGCGACTGAATAGATTCGCGGGTAGCCCTGCAGTTCGCCGTCTGCGAGTTTAGGTAGTTCGTGATAGTAGCTTCGGGGAAGGTCCTCGCGAATCTCGCGCAGTTGTTCTTCGACGATGTGATAGTTGTCGACGAGCCACTCTGCTGCGGGTGAAATCGGGCGGCCTTCGCGAATCGCCTCGACGAGTCTGCGGTAAGCGTATTCGAGTTTGCGGCCGTTGTCTTCGAGCCGCGGTAAGAGTTGTGCACGGCCCCTTCGCGTGACGGTTTTGTGCTTTGCGGCGAGTGTTTGAGCGTACTGCTCGAGACGTTCGACACTGAAGAACTCTGCCTGGAACGGCTTCTCGTCGGCATAGCCGGTGGGCTTGCGGACGAGTGAAACCAGCGATTCAGCGAACTCAGTCATGAGATCGAAACCGTTGCGACAACAAAGCAGGTAAAGGGGGAGGTTTCAGCATACCATTTTTAGCCGCAGATTGACGCAGATGAACGCGGATTATCATCCGCGTAAATCTGCGGCTACTTCTGCTGTATACTCCGCCCCATGCGCGTTTTGGGAATCGATCCAGGCAGCCAAATGATGGGATGGGGCGTTATCGATGGTGACGGACGGCGTTACTCACTCGTCGCCTTCGGTTCGATTCGCGCGGCATCGACGCTCAGGTTTTCCGCGCGGCTGTTGAAGATGTGGAACGGGTTGGAGGAAGTGATTGCAGAGCATCGTCCGGATGGTTGTGCGCTTGAAGATGCGTTCCTCGCGACGAATGTCAAAGTTAGTATGAAACTCGGGCAAGTGCGCGGTGTCGTGTTGTTGTCGGCGGAGCGAGCGGGGTTGGAGATTTCCGAGTATTCACCACGGCTGATCAAGCAGACGGTGGTTGGTTACGGCAACGCGGAGAAGCACCAGGTTCAGGAGATGGTGCGTTTGCTGCTCGGGCTCAAGAGCATTCCGACGCCTCACGACGCCGCGGATGCGCTGGCCGTCGCGATTTGCCATTTTCATCACGCGCAATTTCGAGAGAGAATAGCGGCGGTTTAAGACCTCACACTCAAGGAGAAACATCATGAATCCTCACAAGCTCGCACTTTGCGTGCTTCTCATTCTTTTTACTGCACACACAAACTTTGCTCAGCGGAAGCCGCCGGCAGGCGGTCGTCTCGCGATTGTCGTCGACGAACGACTCGCCGCGCTTCGAGTCACACCTCAATTGAACGGCAGGCTGGTGCGACGGCTCAGCCGTGGACGACTGGTTGCAATCAGGTCGATGAAGACAAGCGGTGACGGGATTACGTTCTTACTCGTCAACGTGACCAGCCGCACGCAGGGTTGGATTCAACGAGAAGCTGTCGTGTCGCCATCGCGCGGCGGCGACGAACGTCGATTGCTGACCCTGATCGAGTTATCGAAAGATTTCGATCGACTCGCGCGCGCGCGAATCTTTCTTGACTACTTTCCGCGTTCGCCTCTGCGTCCTGCGGTGCTTTTGTTGCTGGGCGACACAGCCGAAGAACTCGCGGCGAAACTCTCACTCGACGCCGCGCGCCGGTTGAAAGGAGAGTTGGGCGACGCACCCGGCTTCAGTTACTACCTGAACTACACCGGCCTCGATCGCTTCAACCGCCAGCGCGTGGGCTTCGTTTTCAACCAATCGACCAAACGCTTTCACTACGACGGCGCCGCCTGGCGTGAACTCATTCACCGTTACCCGAAGACGTTCCAGGCCTTCGAAGCCCAAAAACGTCTGGACGCGCTTTACTCTCATCAGCGCACGATGTAAGCTGCGCGGATGCTATTACGAAAACTAAAACCTCTACCTCAAGGAGAAAGCAAGATGGGCCTCACACATGTTGCGGTTAAAATAGGGCGGCTTGGTTCCAATAAACTTTACGATGCAAAATTCCTCGTCGATACCGGAGCTAGCGAATCGATGGCTCCGGCAGCCGAACTCAGAAGACTTGGGATCGAACCGGTCGGCCAGAGAACATACGAACTCGCCAGCGGCGAACTCCAGGAATACGAGTACGGCCTTGCGGAAATGCGCTTTATGGGTGAAATCACCTCACAGGACATCATCTTTGGGCCGGACAATACGGAGCCCATTTTGGGTGTCTTAGCCTTGGAGGCTGCCGGGTTCCTCGTCGATCCGAAGAATCAGACACTGCGAAAGCTTCGGGCGCGCTCGCTGAAACGCGTGGCTTAGGCGAAATCAACGGCAGTTTCGCTGGCGGATCTCAAATTAAAACCTTCCAAAAATTTGCAGGGGCTGTTAATAAAGCCTGCACGCCTCCGTCTATCAGGTGTAGACGGAGGAAACACCGTGCAGGCAGCCCTTAAACCGCGAACAGCTCTTAAACCCTTGCGACTAGTGACGAACCAACCCACCAGCGAGCTGGAAAGGCTTTTCCAGGAACATCACGGCCGAGTTTTTCGGACCGCCCAGCGAATCACGGGCAGTGCCGCCGACGCCGAAGATGTGCTCCAGACCGTCTTCCTGCGCCTGATTAAAGGCCAGGACGATTACGACTGGTCGGCAAATCCCGAGGCTTACCTCTCTCGCGCAGCCATAAACGCATCCCTTGATTTACTCCGGAGTCGCAAACGAGCCAAAGCGGTGGCAATGGACGACAGCGAAGTCGATTCGATTGCCGGAAATTCCCGCAGTCCTGAAACCGAGCATGCTGAGCGTGAACTGCAAACGCTCGTGCGCGAGGCTGTGGCGCGGCTCGGAAAAACCGCCGGGGAGATGTGTGTTCTGCGTTACTACGAAGGTTTCGACAACAAGGAAATCGCCTCGCTCATGAAAACTTCGCCCCTCGTGGTGGGTGTCGTCCTCCATCGCGCACGTACAAAACTGAAAAAAGAGATTGGGCACTATCTGGAGAAACATCATGAAAAGCAATAACGAAGATCAGATTCTCGACAAGGTTACTGCTGAGATCCGGAATGAAAAGGTAGATTCAGCGGCTATTTCAGCAGCGGCAGACCGCGTTTGGGCACGTGTCGCCGCTGCGGCTGGTGAGACTCAGTTCAGCCTTCCGACAGTCGATCGGATCGAAGGCTGCGCCGACTTCCAGTCGCTGATTCCGGCATATCTGGCAGGCAAACTTTCTGAAGCACGTTCGCTGTTGTTGGTCGATCACACACACGAGTGCATCCCCTGTCGCAAGGCGATGAACGAAGCACGCTCGCGACGTTCGGTCACGGTTATGCCGGCAGCGCGCAAGACGCGCTACACAATGCAACCAGCCGTCATGCGTTGGGCCATCGCCGCCGCCCTCGTGCTCGGCTTTGGGCTTTTGGCTATTCCGTTCATGCAGCGGTTCTGGCCGTATGGTGACTTTGACGCCACCGTTCAGGCTGCCGAAGGCCAGGTGTTCCAGGTTGCCGACACGCAGACCACAGCGGTCGCCGCAGGAGCGAAGCTGCAAAAAGGTGAGAAGGTGCGCACCGCTAAAGACGGGCGCGCCGTCCTTCATTTGGGCGATGGCTCTCTGATCGAAATGAAAGATCGCTCGGAGTTGTACCTGACGAAGAACGGCCAGGGAACAACCATTCACCTCGACCGCGGCAGCATCGTCGTCGAAGCCGCGAAGCAGAAAGACGGGAAACTGTTCGTCGAGAGTGGCGATTCGCTCGTCTCCGTAACCGGCACAGTGTTCTCAGTGAACAACGGCACCAAGGGATCGAGAGTCTCCGTAATCGAAGGCGAAGTTAACTTGAATCACGCGGGCAGCGATCGCGTGCTTCGTCCAGGGGAACAGGCCACCACGAATCCCGCCATCGCAACGATTCCCGTGAAAGATGAAGTCTCGTGGAGTCGCAACGCAAATCGTTACGCGCAGGTGTTGTCGGGACTCGCGACGCTGAAGAATGACCTGAGGAAAGTCCAGCAACCTGGCGTTCGCAATTCGACGCACCTGCTCGACCTGATGCCCGAGAGCACAGTTGTCTATGCGGCCCTGCCGAATCTCGCTGATTCGATCGCCGAGTCGCATCGCATTATTCAGGAGCGGATGAGCCAGAACGCTGCGCTGCGCGAGTGGTGGCAGAAAGAGCAGTCAGGCAGACGCCAAAACATGGACCAGGTTGTCGAGACGATTCGGCAGTTTGGCTCTTACCTCGGCGATGAGATCGCAGTGTCAGTCTCAATGGACGATAAAGGCGAGCCGGGTGAACCGTTGGTGCTTGCTGAACTGAAGAATTCAGATGGATTCCGGCAGTTCCTCGAGCAGGAGATTGCGAAATACGCCGGCGGCAAGAAAGGCGGACCTGAGATTCAGTTCGTTGAGAATCCTGCGACAGTCACCGCTAATGGTGACAAGCAAGACAAGCTGTACGTTTGGATTCAGGCAAACCTGTTCGCCGCCAGTCCGAAGCTGCAACAACTTCAGAATCTCGCAATGGTAATGGCCAGTGGCAGTACGAGCAGTTTCACTGCGACTCCGTTCCGTAACCGCATTGCTCAGGTTTACCAGGAAGGCGCGGGCTTGGTGGTCGCAGCGAATCTCGAAAAGGTTGTGGCCCAAACGAAAGCGGAACGGTCGAAGGGACCGGATGCTGAAAAACGCGAAGCCGCGTTGAACCAGCTCGGCATCTTGAGTGTGAAGTATTTCGTTCTCGACCAGAAGGACACGAACGGCAAAACACACACGCAGGCTTCGCTCTCATTCAGCGACACACAACGTGGCATTCCTTCGTGGCTGGCTGCTCCCGGACCGATGGGCTCGCTCGAGTACATCTCACCGGATGCAAACGTTGTCGCCGCATTCGTAGTCAAGAATCCGGCGTCGCTGGTCGACGATCTGCTCGGCGTGCTCGAGACAGTGTCACCCGATTTGCGCAAGAACCTCGACAAACAGCAGACGGAGCATGGCCTGAATATCCGCAACGATATCGCCGCGCCGCTCGGTGGAGAGTTTGCTTTCGCGATTGATGGTCCAATCCTGCCGACACCTTCGTGGAAACTGGTGTTTGAGGTCAACGACCCCGCGCACCTGCAACAGACGCTCGAACGCGTGGTCGGTGAAGTGAACAAACAGGCTGCGTACTTCGGCAAGTCCGGATTGACCTGGGAAAAATCTGAGATGAGCGGCCGCACTTATTACACGCTCCGCTCAGCGGACTTCGGGTTAGTGGAAGTGAACTACACTTACGCGAACGGATACCTGATCGTTGGTCCAAGCAGGGCACTGGTCGAGAGATCTCTTACCACGCGTGAGAACGGACTGTCGTTGCTGCGTTCGGCTAAATTCACGGCGGGTTTGCCGGCCGATGGAAACGCAAACTTCTCGGCAGTGTTCTATCACAACATCGCGGGCCTCGTTCCAGCCGGACTTGCAAGCACTGCTGCTGCGAAACTTCCGAGTGGACCGCAGGAAGCTATGAGGATGGCTTCAGACATGCCGCCAACGCTGGCCTACGCATACGCGCAAGGCGACAGCATTACGTTTGCGGCGAACACTGAAGGTGGACCATTCGGCATCGGACCCGCAACGCTCCTCGGGATGCCCAACGCGTTGGAGATGCAGAGCATCATTCAGCGAGGAATGGGCGGCAAGAAGTAGGTCAGACAGGATGACAGGATTGAACAGGATTTACAGGATGTCATCCTGTAAATCCTGTGACATCTTGTAAATCCTGTCAAAACAAACAAGAAGCATCACACATCATGAAGCTCATCGCCATTTCAGTCATTTCGTGGCTGCTCAGTTTATTGCTCATCCTCTATCAGTTCACTGATGTCAACGGCGCCACAGTCACATCCCTGATAATGGCAGCGCTCGTGTTCTCGCTCGCTTATGCGCCCTCTCTCTCCTGGCTTCGCCAACGCATGGGCGGCTGCAAACCAGCACTGCTGTTTCCGCTTGCATCGGCTGTCGTACTCAACCTGCCTGTATTCCTGATCGAGATTCTTGCGATAGGCAGAACTTTAGCTCCGTCAGAAGCGTTAGCATGCATCGTGGCTTTTCTGCTTATGGGCACAGTCTTCGGACTCGGATTCGTTTGGAATTATCAGGACAGAGCGATATAAAAAGAGTATGGCACTCCCCGCTTCGGTTCCCGAGGAACCGATCAAAGCTCAAATGGCTCTCACTGAGCCGCCGGTGATCGACCTTCATGGTCTCAGCGTCTCATTCGGCCGCCGGCAAATACTAAAGAACCTTCGCGGTGACCTGCGTGGCAAAGCGATTGGTCTGCTCGGTCCCAACGGCGCGGGCAAGACTACTCTGATCCACACGCTGCTCGGATTTCATCAGCCCTCCGCGGGCACTGCGCAAATCTTCGGACTCGATATCGCCAACGACGCAAACCAGATCAAGTCGCTGATCGGCTACATGCCTGAGCGCGACTCGTTCATCGCGAAGATGAGCGCCGTGCATTTCGTTCGCTTGATGGGTGAGCTGTCAGGGTTGCCTTCGGAAGCCGCGTTGGAGCGAGCGCACGAAGCGCTGTTCTACGTCGGCCTCGGCGAAGCACGTTATCGCCGGCTCGAAACGTACTCGCTCGGGATGAAGCAACTGGCCAAACTCGCCCAGGCGATCGTTCATGGTCCAAAGTTGATCTTTCTCGACGAGCCTACGAACGGACTCGATCCGCCCGCGCGTCTGCGCATGATCAAACTGATACGCGAAATTCGCGATAGTGGTCACGCGAACATCGTGCTGTCGTCGCATTTGCTGCTCGACGTGGAAGAGTGCTGCGACGAGATCCTGATACTGCGCGACGGCCAGATCGCCGTGTATTGCAACCTCGAGGAAGAACGGAAATCCAACCGCAAGTTTCTCATGCTGGAAACACGCGGAGATCAGGAGAAATTCGTCAAAGCGCTCGCCAAACTCGGCTGCGAGTACGCCTTGTCGGGCGGTAATCGTCTCAAGATAGTTTTGCAGGAAGGCATCGAGGTGCGCGATCTGTATCGCCTGGCTGCCGAAGAAGACGTGCAGATACGGCGTCTCAGCTACAAGCGCGACTCTCTGGAAGACATCTTCCTCAAAGCGATGGAGAACGGCTATGGCGGTTTATGAGCAGACGTACAAACGCTACACCGGCACGCTGACTCCTGAGTGGAGCCGCTTCCTGATCATTCCGCGACACGCGTATCGAGCGGTCTTCAGCTCGAAACTGTTTACCGCGTTCTTCGTTATTTGCTTCCTGCCGCTGCTCGTCGAAGCGATCCTGATCTACCTGCATCACAACATCAGCGCGATTGCGATCATGAAGATCGACGTCAGGGCGCTGGTGCCGATTGACGGTTCGTTCTTCGAGACGTTTGTGGCCATTCAGGG
>JBKPPH010000216.1:0-5090 GCA_046733535.1 Acidobacteriota bacterium | reverse complement strand
CCGGCGGAAGTCAGATCACCGTCTTCACAGGCAATAATTCCGCCAGATTTCAGCAGGTCGCGCATTTCGCTCAACGCCGACTGCGGATCCGCCAGGTGAATGAGCAGAAACCGGCAATAGACAAGATCGAATGACTCTCGCGGTAAGCCAGTATCTGTGGCGCTAGCTTGAATGAAGCGCACGTTAGTAAAAGCAGCAGGGAGCAGCGCGCGCGCCTCTTCTACCTGCGCCGCGCTGTAGTCTACACCGACTACTTCTCCTGTTGGCCCAACCAACTCAGCTAATAGCTGCGTGATCATACCGGTGCCACAACCGAGATCGACGACGCGCATGCCAGGCTGGATTCCGGCCCGGATCAACAGTTCGCGCGTGCCAGGGCCGTAGACATTGTGCAAAATGCGCAGACGATTGGCTGCTGCGCCGCCCGTGGCCAACACATATTCGCCTTTTACATTGTGTTCAGATTGCTGTTGCATCGGTATTGCTCCCATGTTTCTTCCGCTTCAGTTAGCTGCAATAAATACTCACAAGTGAATACGCGTATTTCAGCCGCAAAAAAGCACAAAAAGCACAAAAGGATTCTTGTGCCTCTTGTGCTCCTTTGTGGCGAACCATTCCGATCGCGCTACTTCCATTCGCCCTGTAACGTGAAGCCGGCCCAGAAATGCGGAGCGGCCCAACGTTTGTCGCTCTGCATTGAAACCTGTGCAGCCCTGAGCGCAGCGGCGGGTCGCAGTCCGTGACCAAGCATCTCCTCGTAAAATCGTTTCATCAGTTGCGCTGTCGCCCGATCGTCAACCTGCCAAAGGCTCGCAACGACGCGTGGCGCGCCGGCGTACATAAAGCCACGCGCTAGTCCTCCAAGCCCTTCGCCTTTGACCTCTTTACCGAGGGCAGTTTGACAAGCGCTTAGCACGACGAGATCCGCACCGAGCTTGAGGTTGTAGATTTCATAGAGTCGCAGGAACCCGTTTTGCGGCCGGCCTTTTTCGTCTACCAGCGAGAGGACCATTCCCGATAACTCGGGGTTTTGATTGTTGATGAGTCCGTGTGTGGCGAAGTGCAGGATCCGGTATTGGCCGAGTTCGGGACTCGTAGCTGTTGCACGACTGGCAACGAAATCGAGCGCCTCGAGCCGTTTTTCAGAACTTGCGAACTTCGCGATTTCGTCAGCCTCCTGCCGCGTGAAACGCAAGCGGACAAAGCCGTCCAATCCCGCATCTCTCGCCGACCTGGAAACGTCGCTGGGTAAACCCTCTGGACGTGTTGTCGAATGGTTCTTCACTGCTGCGATTCGCGGGTCGTCATTTTGAAAAACGGGATCGGCCAGCACAGCCAACGTTTTCGGAGCAGGCTTACGTCCCGTCGTCTCTCGCCTGAGCACGCTCATCACCGACGCTGACGGCAGATTGATGATTTCATGCTCCACGACGAGGGGACGATTAGCTGTCGCGACCTCGCCTTTGTTCCCGACTGGAACCGGCAGTCCTCCGAATGGCACGTATTGCAACAGGCCTTCGCCCACGATCAGCAAGCGCTTCGTTCCTAACTGTGAAGCAACAGGTTGCAGTACCAAATCGCTGAGCGCTCTTGCCGCGCTCGCGTATTCTGCGTCACTCCGCTCGAGGCGCAAACGCCGTTGCTCCGGCGTTTCGTTTTTCACGACGCGGTTGCGTTCAGTTAACACCTCGTAAAGATGTCGCGCCGCTGCCTCCAACACCTCTCGCTTTTGAAGCTCGAAACTGTTGATTGAGTTCTGAGTCACGGCCCATAAAAAACTTCGCTCCTCACCCAACGAGTATTCGAGCAGCACAGTGTCACTGTCGAGCACTTCGGTCTGGATCTGCTTGAGGTCAAGGGGCGAAGGTTGCGTCAGTCCAGCGTATCGCGGACTTGTTTCCCGGATACGCGCCACGACCTGCTCGTACTCAGTCGTGAGTGAATCGATCTCCGCCGCCGCAGCCTTCGCTTGCTCGTCGGTGTGCTTGGCGCTGAGGAGGCGAGTTTGACGTTCCGCTTTGTCCGCTATCACCACTCGCAAGTAGCGTTCGCGCTCGAGGAGTTTAGGATCGACGCCCTGGCGAATCTCGGCATTTGCTTCGGCAAGCATTTCGAGCAGCGATCGCGCACGGCTTTTCTCGCTTGCTGCGAGTGCAGCGGCGTCGAACCCTTCGGACGGGTGTTGCTGATGAAGACGCATCAAAACGTCTATGTCGAACTCGTAATACTTCCGCACTGACGCCACGAACGACGCGCGCAGTTGTTGGCTCTTGACGCTAACGCGCAACGACTCGATAGCGGCCAGCGATTCTTCGATCCGTTTTCTCGACTGAACAAGATCGCCGCGGTCACGCTCGAGGCGAGCAAGGTAAGAAAGCGTCGCTGCGTCGGCGTTGCGGTCGTCGATCGCGCGAGTGAGTTCGAGCGCTTCGTTGAAGTAGTCAAGCGCTTTCGGATGCTGGCCCAGATCCAGGTACAGCGCGCCGAGGCTTCTGAGTGTCTTGGCGAGTAAACGCGGATCGCCGATGGTGCGGTGAAGTGCAAGCGACTGATTGAGATACTCGAGCGCCTTTTGTTTCTCTCCCAAATTCGAATAGCAATCGGCAATGTTAGTTAAAGCGTTTGCCTCGCTGGCTCGATTACCAACGATGCGCTGAAGACCGAGCGCCTGTTCATTGATCTCGAGCGCCTTGCGAAACTCCTTCAACTTGCCGTACGTAGCGGCAATATTGCCGAGGACGTGTGCCTCGCGATACTGATCATGTACGGTGCGGAAGATGTCCAGCGCCTCACTGTAAACGTTAATCGCCTTCTCGTAGTCGCCCACGAGCGCGTAGAGAAATGCGATGTTGTTGAGTGTGACAGCCTGGGCCTGAGGGGTGCCTGCAACCTTGTAGAGGTCCTTCGCCTGGATGTAAAAATCGAGCGCCTTCTGATACTCCCCGGAATCCGAATAGATATTTCCGATGTTGTTGAGCGTAGTCGCTTCGCCCAACTGAAATTTATGTTCACGCCTGATCGAAAGCGCTTGAGTGCAAAACTCCATTGCGTGTTTGTAGTCGCCCAGACGACTGCTGACCGCACAGATGTTATTCAGGAGGTTGCCTTCGACTCCTCGATCGCCGAGCTTCCTCGTGATCACAAGCGACTGGTTATAACTATCGAGTGCCTTGGCGTAGTCGCCCATGTCGTTGTAAGCCGTGCCCATGCTGGTGAGCGCGCTAACCTCGCCGACAGGATCATCAATCGACCTGCTGAGTGGGAGGGCTTTCATCAAGTTGTCGAGGGCTTGTTTCCTATCGCCAAACTCGCTGTGGATTCCGGCAATGTAAAGAAACGTATTTGCTTTGACCTTGATGCCGAGGCGTCGATCCTCCTCGCCCGGCTGGTTGACAGCGGCCTCCGCGATAGGCAGCGCCTGATTCGCGAAGTCGAGCGCCTTCTGTTTGTCGCGTAGAAAAGTATAGGCACCCACAAGCAGGTAGAGGTCGGTGGCTTCCCACGAAGGTTGTTTGGCGGACTGGCAGAATGGGATTGACTGCTGGAATTTCTCGATGGCCTTGGTGAACGACTCTTTTGTCGGTTGCTGCTCGATTGCGAGGCCCTCGTACATCAGGCTGTCGCAGATGACGTGGTTTTTGTCCTGCTCGGTCGCGGCTCGCAAAGAGCGAATCGTGAGCTCGTAATTGCCTTTGTGAGCGGTCGGATCAGGTGATCGAACTTCCACGCGGTAAGCACCGGAAGTTTCGGCTATGAACATGATCCGCTCGGCGTTTCCCATCGAAAATCCGTCGGCCTCGACAATCTTCTTGCCCTCGGGACTGAACGCCGCTAACGCTACGTTTATGCGGCGCTGATCGGCGAATAAGCAAACGTATTGACCAGCTAGGAGTGTGAGTTGATAGGAGTGGCTTTCGCCGCCGTTAAGGTCGCGTTCAATGGGCTTGCCGGGTTCGAGAACCCGTGGCTGCTCGGCGACATTGTCAGCAAGGGCTATCGCCGTTGGTGTAAGTAATAGCAGCAAACTCAGAAGTATGAAGCGCAGTGATTTTCGAGGAGATGAGAGGACGGGTTCGATCGGACGGAACATAGAACCTCCTGCGGTTGAAGAGAGTGATCGGAGGAGCGCGCGTTCGACGCTTCTTCATGACGTAACGCGCAAAAGGTGGTGTGAAAGGAGCAACGTAATTTGAATTCTGCTCGGTGTCGAACCAGTTACTGACCTCAGCCCGCAGGCCCGGGTTCAAAAAAACTATCGACTTCTCACCGCTACTTGAGATAATTTCTGCCTGACAAAACCAGCGTTTCCTCCCATCTGTTATAGAACCGGAAATGTCCTGGCGGTTTTTCGGATAAAGATCAGATACGACTCAGCGCACCACACTTCCATCCCTGGGAAGGACCAACATGCCAAAAAGAAACGGGAAAACGGCCCAACGAAGAAACGGCAACCAGGCCATCGCCACCAAATCTCGAAACAGCAGGAGTAGTTTGCTTTCTGACATTATCGAGATCCCCACTCCCGAAACACGCCCGCTAAAGTGCTACGCTTTTGACCCCAGCCACGGGAAGTTCTTCGGCAACGAAATGACGCTCGAAGTGAAGTACGAAAAACTCCTTCCTGGCCCTGTCGGCGAGCGCATCGCCGTCATCGACTACGACGGCGAGAACAAGAGATTTTACCGGCCCGTCAATCTCGACGATCCGAGTATCCTGATTCGTTCCGGACTCGCTCCCACAGAGTCCGATCCGCGCTTTCACCAGCAGATGGTCTACGCAGTCGCGACTGAGACGATCCAGAACTTCGAAGCAGCACTCGGAAGGCGTATTCGCTGGCGTCTCGAGGAGCGAATACCTGATGCCGACGGCAAAATAGCTCCGGGGGCGCGCGACGGAGATATCTATCGACTGAATTTATATCCCCACGCAATGGTGTCCGCTAATGCCGCTTATTCACCGGCGGCAAAAGGGATTCTGTTTGGTTACTTTCGCGCGAGCACGTTGGATCCGGGACGCAATCTTCCGGGCCAGACAGTCTTCACCTGCCTCTCGCACGACATCATCGTCCATGAAGTCACGCACGCAATACT
>JBKPPH010000215.1:0-4408 GCA_046733535.1 Acidobacteriota bacterium | reverse complement strand
GAGAAATAGAGTAACAACAGTCTTCATAAATCTTTGTTTGCCCCGAGAGGCACAAAAGCTGAAGGGCCTACTGTGCCTCCCGGTGGTCCTTTATTGGAGTGCTTGTTCGAGCAGCGCGGCTAAACGCCAGCCGCCTTTGTGAATCTCTTCTTTCACGACACCACTCGCCCAGACGGCGTAGAAGGGGTCACCCGATTGCCTGCCTTTCTCGTCGGCGCGTCCGCTGATGATGTCGCGCTTGCCCGGCTCGATCACGATGTCCCGGTACTTGAGACGGTCGTGCGCTTCACGTGCAAGCGGCAGGATGTCGTTTGCGAGTTGCTCCGCCCACGTTTCAATGCCGCCGGTCAACTCCCAGTTATCCGGCTCTCGGGCGCCGAGCCGTTGCGCCACCGTTGAATTCTGCGTATTGCCAAAAGCGTTCTCGACTGTTTGAGTGTCCCAATAGCCATGAAACTTCCCTGCCGAAACTCTCCTGCCGTTCATGAACGTAAACAGCGTGAGCTTGTTACCTCCCTGATCTTGAAAGCCTTTGTTGGCGGGCGTGGGATGAAAAGCATTTCCGTCGCCGTCGAAAAATTCCGCGCCGACGTGAAGCGGCTGGTGTATGTCGCCAAGATAATGCGTGAGCAGGATAACGGCTATCGACTTCGTGATCGCGTGCTCGTTCGTCTCCGGCTCTTCACCCTTCAACACACGGATACAAAACGGAATCATGTGCACGATATCCACGTCATCTCGTCCGATTTCGCCGTCGGCGTAGTTCTCGTTGCCTTTGACCGGAACGTCGGTGAAGTGAAAAAAGTTGTGCGAAGGTTTGTTGCCGCAATTCGCATTAACAAACGCTTGCAGCTCGCGGTTAATGCGGTTATGACCGCTCGGCTCTTCGCCGCACTGCCAACCTTTGATCTCGTCCGGAAGCGTGGCGGCGCGCTGCAAGGTCATACCGTCGAGCAGAGCTTTTACTTTGTTCGCAACCGCGCGGTTCTGTTTCAAACGCCGGTCGGCGATTGCTCCGACCAACTGGTGACCGCGTGGTCCATAGGCGGAAGCATTTATTGACAAGAGGGAAATTATCAACAAAACAACAAGCAATCTGTTCATCGTTAACTCTCCTTTCTCAGTGGAGATGAAAGTGAGTGAAGCGGAGTTTAAGGCCGTCATAGTGTACAGTAAACTGAACAGACATGTCTCAGCTCGAGAACCAACGAAACAGTCTCGCCGGCCGACCGACCTGGGCGGAAATCGATCTCAACAATCTTGCTTCCAACTTCACCCAGATCAAGAAGCGCGTGAGTCCAGCGGCCCGCGTGATGGCCGTGATCAAAGCAAATGCGTACGGGCATGGAGCAGTCGAGTGCGCGCGCAGGCTCGCGAACGAAGGCGCGGACTGGTTCGGTGTGGCGCTGCCGGAGGAGGGAATCGAATTACGCGCTTCAGGCATCGTGCAGCCAGTGCTCTGCCTCGGAGGTTTTTGGCACGGACAAGCGGGCATGTGCATCCAGCATCGCTTAACGCCCGTGGTCTACCGGCTCGACATGATCGAGTCGCTGAACCAGGCAGCCTCGGAGGCTGGTGTCGTCGCCGACGTTCACGTGAAAGTGGACACAGGGATGGGCCGGCTTGGAATACGATTCGATCAGTTAACTGAGTTCGTCGCGGCGCTCGGACAATTTCGCAGTGTCCGCATCGATGGATTGATGAGTCACCTCGCGGCGGCTGACGAGGCTTCGTGTCAACCGTTGACTGAGGATCAGATTCGCCGTTTTGAAGACGCCGTCCTGGTGTTTCGCGATCATGGATACCGGCCGACGTACTTGCATCTCGCAAACTCCGCTGGAATCTTTGGTCATCGTGAAGCGTGGGGAAACATGGTCCGGCCTGGTGGGGTTTTGTATGGCTTGTGGCGCGACGTGCTTCGGCCTTCAACTTCGGATCCTGAACTGCGGCCCGTGATGTCGTTATATTCGAGAATAAGTTTGTTGAAGTGGGTGCCGGCGGGAGAAACGATTGGTTACGGTTGCACCTTTGAAGCGTCGCGCAAGACTCTGATCGCGACTTTGCCGATCGGCTATCACGACGGCTACATGCGAGGACTGTCGAACCGCGCGCACGTCATTGTGCGTGGCGTGTACGCACCGGTCGTGGGACGCATCTCGATGGATCTGACATTGATTGACGTGACCAATGTTCCCGGTGTTGCGCTTGACGATGAGGTGACGTTGTTAGGTTGGGACCGGCACAATCCCGAGCTCAAAATCCCCGCGGAAGATATCGCGCGGATTTCAGGAACGCTTTCGTATGAAGTGACATGCGGCGTGTCCGAGCGCGTGCCGCGAGTTTACGTTTAGATCACCATTGACTACGCCGCAAAGCGTTTACTACTATTCGACTCCCCGCAAAAGCCGGCAATCTTAAAGGAGATCCCTCAATGACTTACACGGTAAAGCCTGGCGATACGCTCTCGAAGATCGCGATGCGTAATGGCGTATCTACGACGCAGTTGCTGGAAGCGAATCCGCAAATAACGAATCCGAACAATATCAAGGTGGGCGACGTCATCAATGTGCCCAATGGCACAGTCATGACTGAGAATACGAAGCCGCTCCCTTCGAACATTGCCACTGCGGTAGCGGGCGCGCTTGGGCAAGCGTTAGCAGATGCGCTGGGAGCACTGTCGGCGAAGTACGAAACGGGTGGCAGAGGTCCAGGTACCGTGTCGACCGGAGCAGGAGACTTCGGAGGTGTTTCGTACGGGTCGTATCAGATGGCCTCAAAGATGGGTGTCCCGGCGAAGTTTGTCACACAGCCGGACTTCCCGTGGCGTCAGGATTTCGCAAACCTCACACCCGGCACCGCGGAATTCACCGCCGTCTGGAAACGAATCGCCACAGCACAGCCTGACGCTTTTCAGAAAGCGCAGCATGAGTACATCAAGAAGACTCATTACGATCCGCTGGCAGCAAAGATACTCAGCGACAATAAGCTCGACGTGAACAGCAGGTGCCGCGCGCTGCAGGACGTCGTCTGGTCCACTGCTGTGCAGCACGGCGGCGCGACGTCGATCGTGGGTCGCGCGTGTGCGACTTTGAATTGCCAGCAGACCGATACCGACTATGATAAGCAATTGATTTGCGCCATCTACGCAGAGCGTGGGCGAAAGAAACCCGACGGCAATTTAGCGTACTTCTCGAAGAGCTCTCCGAGTGTCCAGACAGGTGTGGCGAACAGGTTCAAGAGTGAGTTGCAGGATGCGTTAGCCATGCTCGCAAAAGAAGTCTAATCGTTCAAAACAATGCCAGACGAAACCGAGAAGCTTACCGTTGAGGTCAACGATAAAGAGGCAGTGACTGCGCTGCTTTATTCCGCTGTGAAAAAGATCCGCGCTGGACTGACGGTGCTGCTGGGCCACGGCGCGGGCGCCAACCAGACGAGCGGCTTCATGCGCATGTTTGCGAAGGGACTCGCGGCGCGCGGTCTCGACGTTATGACGTTCAATTTTATCTACATGGAGCAGGAACGCTCTGTGCCGGATCAGAAGCCGAAGTTGGAAGCTTGCTTTCGTGCGGTGATCGACGCAGCACTCAATCACAAGTTGCTGAAGAACAATCGACTCGTGGTTGGCGGCAAGTCAATGGGCGGGCGGATTGCATCGCAGGTGGTCGCGAGTGAAGCGGACAGTGAGGTCGCGGGTTTGGTGTTTCTTGGTTATCCACTGCATCCGCCGGGCCAATCGACCAAGCTTCGCGTCGAACACCTGGAGCACGTGCAGCGGCCGATGTTGTTTGTCCAGGGCACGCGCGACGCGCTCGGCACGCCGGAAGAGATTCAACCGTTCATCAAAGACCTTCGTCCCGCCGCAAAGATCTACGCCATCGAAGGCGGCGATCATTCGTTCAAAGCCCCGAAAAAATTCGGCCTGCCGCAAGAGCAGATCTACGAAGCCGCGATGGACGAAATCGATCGCTGGGCAAGAGCGATCTAGCCAAAACCCAAACCGCAGATTAACGCAGATCTGCGCAGATCAGCGTTAATCTGCGGCGGAAAAAGCACAAGTCTTTGTGGCGGGAGAGGTACGGAAGCGATCGACTTCCGTACCTCTTTGCTTGGCAGGAATCTATTGCATTTTGAAGTTGTAAGTGATTATTCCTGAAACCTTCACCGGCTGCTGGCTCAGAAGCGTCGGCGAGAAGCGCGACTGCAGCGCCGCCTTCTGTGCTTCAGGAATCAGGATCGGATGACCTGAGATAGCTTTGGCCGAGATCACCTTTCCCGTTTCGTCGATCAGCACCTGCACAGTGACGACTCCTTGAAGTCTTATTGGTCGCGCCAGCGGCGGATAGTTCGGTGTCGCCAAAAAAATCGCCTTACTGGTCAGCACTCCCTGCGACACGTTGATGAGCTTTGG
>JBKPPH010000214.1:0-22799 GCA_046733535.1 Acidobacteriota bacterium | reverse complement strand
CATCTTTCTTGCACGGTTGCAGTGCTGGGACTCTGTGGCCACCCATCCGTCAATTTGGCCCGCATCTTGCAAGTTGGCCAAAATGGGGTGGGCACAGGCCCACCCAACATGATTTAAACGGACCATGAGGTCCACGGTGCGGCGCCCTTTTCGGTTGAGTAAAATTGGCGGGAACGCTACAATTGCGCGCCACTCCGGCGAGAAATACCGACAACTGAACGACTAGTGAGGCTTGAGAGAAGCTAATGGAGTATGCCCTAACTGCAACCAAAAACAAGGCACGCGCGGGCTCCTATTACGATCGCATTGCGCGTTTCTATGACCTGACCTTCAAGTTAAATGGTTACGGGCGGTCTTTGGACCAGTATTTCGCTACTCATCCGCTCCCCGTCTCGCGCGGCGCGCGCATCCTGGATGCAGGCTGTGGAACGGGCTTGCTTACGCTTGCGTTGCTGCGTGCGATTCGTTTCCCAGTCTCGATTACTGCGCTCGATCTATCGTCGACGTCTGTCGCGGCTGCGAGGAAATCGCTTTACTACGGCTCGGGTCGAAAACGTGACGTCACCTTTACTCAGGGCAATCTGCTGTGCCTGCCGTTTGCCGACGAATCGTTGGATCTCGTGGTAACGTCCGGAGCGCTCGAATACGTGCCGCTGGGCGATGGGTTAACGGAGCTTGCGCGCGTCATCGCGCCGGGTGGCCATTTACTCCATTTCCCAGTTCACCCGGGGATAGCCGGCGCCTTTCTCGAAATACTGTTTCGCTTCAAGAGCCATCCGCCGAGTGAAGTGAAAAGCAAAACGGAGCAACACTTCCGCATCGTGCATCAGTATCGCTTCCCGCCGCAGCAGGCGATCGGCTGGAGCAAGACCGCGATCCTCGCGCAAAAAGTGTAACCACGGATTATACGGATAGAAGACACGTATTAACTCGGATCAGACCCATCTTTTTATATGTCTGATCCGTTCTTATCCGTGTCTTCTATCCGTGTAATCCGCGGTTATTGTATAGGGACTAGTCTCAGGATCCGATCGTCATCTTCCGCCGGCTTGCCTCGCCCGTCGCGGTTCGAAGTAGAAAAATACAGATACCCATCCGGTCCTTCAGCCACGTCGCGAATGCGCCCGTAATTGTCGACGATTCCCTCCTGGCCCAGTACGCGTCGCCCATCCAACGCCACTCGAATCAGCATCTCGCCGCGCAAGCAACCGAAGAAGAAGTTTCCCTTGAACTTCGGAAACACTGAACCGCGGTAAAACATTCCACTCGCGGGCGCACACGCAGGCGTGTACTCGAGCAGCGGCGACTCCAATCCCGCACGCGTTTGCGTGTGGTGAATGGTGGGCCAACCGTAGTTCTTGCCCTTCTCGACGATGTTAACTTCGTCGCCTCCGCCCGGCCCGTCAAATCCGCTTGGTCCATGCTCGGTCTGAAACATGAGATTCGAGTCAGGCTGCCAGTCCAGGCCCTGCGAGTTGCGATGACCAATGGACCAGATCTCAGGCCGCGCGTTTTGCTGGCCCACGAACGGATTGTCTTGCGGAACTGTGCCGTCGTCGTTCAAACGAAGCGTCTTGCCCGCGAGCGAGTCCATTCTTTGTGCAAGCTCGCGGCGCCCGGCGTCTCCGGTAGTCACGTAGAGCTTGCCGTCAGGACCAAAACGAACGCGACAACCCGCATGAAACTGCGCCGCCGGAAGGTTCTCGACTATCACCTTGCGGTCCACGAATCCTTCAGGAGCTTCGCGATAACGCACCACGCGCACCCGCACGCCTCCTTCCGAGTAAGCATACGAGAGGTAAAGCAGGTGATTGCTGCTGAACTGCGGATGGAGCGCCACGCTCATCAAGCCGCTTTCGCCTGCGCTCTCGACGTCAGGAACGATGAACAACGGTTTCGGTCTGAGCGTACCGTTCTCAACGACTCGCACACGGCCCGGACGCTCGGTAAAGATCATGCGGCCGTCAGGCGCCCACACGATGGACCACGGCACTTCGAGTCCACCAATTACCTTTTCGACTTTGAAACGTATGTTTGACTGAGCAGACGTCGCAATCTCACCCGCACCGCGTCCGGCAGGCGGCTGGCTACAAGCGACACCCAGGGCTATGAGCAGCGCGATGAAAAAGTAGGTCTTCATCAGTGCTGAATGTACTCGTGAAGTAGTTTGATCTCATCGCCCTGTTCTCCAACTTCCACTCGCAACAGGTCCCGCATCGAGAGCATTCCCACCCAACGCTCACCGTCGACAACCGGCAGATGTCGACTGCCAATCAGTTCCATGCGTTCGAGCGCCTGGTGAGGAGTTTCGTCGCACTGGATCACTGCTCGCAGCTCACTCGTCACCTCTTCGACCGTTACCGTGAGCGGGTCGCGTTGCGGAACGACGACGCGGTTCAGCACGTCGCGCTCGGAAAAAACGCCGAGCAACTTTCCGCCATCGTCGATCACGCAGACGGCGCCGATGTTTTTAGCGGACATGAACTCCGCCGCTTCCTGCACGGTCGCCGACGCTTTGGTCCAGTAAGGCTCGCGGTTGCGTATGACATCGCGGATGAGCATCGCCTTGCCTCCTGCGTATTTGTTTGTGGGGTACGGCGTATTATAGCCACAAAAAGGCACGCGAAGCACAAAAAAGCGTTTACGTAAACAAACTGGGCTGAGCGGTTGGCCTGCGAAACGTGGTGCCCGCTTCGGTCTGGCGTTGATGTTTTTTGTTGAAGCCGAGACGCTCACAGTGGATTTTAAATAGACGCTCCGTTGCCGCCCAGTATTCACCCTTGCCGCGCATGCGCTCGCCGAAGACGCTCGAGTTGAGTTTGCCGCCGCGTGCTTCACGGATCCTGTTCATCACGCGATCGGCTTTGGTCGGCAGCTTCTCGCGCAAGCGTTCTTCGAAGTACGGCGCGACGTTGCCGGGCAGCCGCAGCATGTTGATAAAGGCGTGCTGCGCTCCGGCTTCTTTTGCGCGTTTCAACAGCACCGGAATGTCGGTCGACAGACCGGGAATAACGGGCGCGATGCCGATGCCGACTGTGATTCCCGCAGCGGCGAGTGCTTCCATCGCATGAAATCTCGCTTCCGGTAGCGGTGCGTACGGCTCGACTGCGCGAGCGACCTCGACGTCGGTGAAAGGGATCGTAAAGAACACGCCGAGATGAGCATTGCGTGAGAGTTCCTGAAGCACGTCGATGTCTCTGCGAATCATCGCCGACTTCGTAATCACGCCGACCGGTTGGTGAAACTCAGCACAGACTTCCAAACAGCGACGCGTCAGTTTGTAATTGGCTTCGAGCGGAATGTACGGATCTGAAGTGAAAGAGAAAACGATCTCAGCGCCTTTCCACGATGGCTTCATCAACTCTTTGCGCAGCAACTCCGGCGCGTTCACTTTCGCGATGATCTTGCGATCGAAGTCAGTGCCTGCGCCGTAGCCGAGATACTCGTGCGTGGGTCGGCTGAAGCAGTAAGTGCAACCGTGTATGCAGCCGCGATAGCAGTTGACGGTGTAATCGAATCCGACGTCGGGACTGTCGTTGTGAGTGATGATGTGACGAGTCTCGGTCTCTTCGAAGACTTCGAGCGCGGCCTCGGGCGGTTCGCCGATCCATTCGACTGAATGTGTCAGCCACGGGTTAGGTGGATTTTCTACATACTGCATAAATCATTATCGACGCATCATGTAAATCATGTCTGATCCTGCAAATCCTGTAAAAGAGCTTTCAAGCCATCACGCACTACGCGCCCGTTACCGTCGCCGCCATCGACTCGATCGCATGGAAGAAGAGGAACACTTGCTGGCCGGGTGCGGCGGAAGTTTCACTGACGCAGATGTAGTCGTTCGTGATTTCGATGATGCGACCGGAATAGATTCCGCCCGACACCGTCTTTATATCCACCAGCTCGCCTTTGAACCGGCGGAAAACATTCTCCATGTGCTGTCCTGACATGGTCACCTCGTTTCCTTCCACATTACAAAGAAGAACCGGTACTTGTCCGGATCTTCCAACGTAACGAAACGTCCGCCCCAGCCTTCATCCACCGGCGGCTGAACGTCCGCGCCGTTTGCGATCAGCTTGTCATAAAACTCATCGACGTCTTCGACACCGACGAAGAAGTGAACACCGCGGCCTCTTCGCAACATCGTTTCGAGATGTTGAGCCAGCGTGATTCTCAGTTCGCCGCCGCGCAGCTTGGCCATCGGTGGCTCGGAGTCGATGTTGACCGACTCGGCTTCCATTCCGAGCACGCCTTCGTAAAAAGCCAGCGACTCTTCCAGACTGTTGACCTCGAGAAAGAGCAGATCTAAACCAGTGATCATCACACTTCTCGATCTCAGAGCGTCATCACTACATAAAGTCCATAACCGCCGCTCGCGATCACCATCCAGAAAGCTGCTTCCTGCATTCGCGTGTGACCCTTCAAAGGATGAGTCGCCGGCAGCGACGCATTCACGGCGACCATCGCGCTACGCGCCAGCAGCACTCCAAATCCGAGCACCAGCAACGCGAGAATCGCGAGCGGCCAGAGGACCCAGATCCACTGAAATCGCACGAGCAACAGCAAAAATAAACCGGCAGTCAGGCAAAGAAACGCGCTCAGGCACTGGCCGAGAACGCCAACGTCGCGAGCAGTCGGCGTCGTGACTGGAGTGAAGCCTTGCGAAGTAACTGGCGGTCGCCGTCCGGCATCGTAAGAGCTGCGCAAAGTTTTATCTTTGAGGACGCCGTAAGCTTCGTTCAACGACTTCATCCGCTCTTCGTTGCCGCCTCGATCCGGATGATGTTTTGCGGCCTCTCGTTTGTACTGCCGGTAGATCTCGGACTGAGAGGCCTCCTTGTCGACGCCCAAAACGCCGTAGTAGTCTTTGTTCGAATCGAACTGGTTCATCGCGAATTGCATGATTCTAGAGGCGCAGATTTCGTTTGGCAATCAAAGTTTAATTGGCCGCAGATGAACGCTGATTTACGCAGATTGGGAGGTCTTATTGCTGAAGGTTGAGAATCTCTCGAAGGAGTATCCGACTCCCGCGGGACCACTCCGCATCGTCTCTGATGTCTCGCTTTCATTGCCCGCGGGGTCAGCAGTCTCGATCATGGGCCCGTCAGGCAGCGGTAAGAGCACGCTGCTTTACATGCTCGGCGCGCTCGAACCGCCATCGAGCGGCACCGTCACGTTAGCAGGACAAAATCCTTATCTGCTGAACCCGAAGCAACTCGCCGCGTTTCGTAATCAACAGATCGGCTTCGTGTTCCAGGACCACTGCCTGCTGCCGCAGTGTTCGGTCATAGAAAATGTGCTGACGCCGGCGATGATTTCGACAACAAACGGCGAACCCTCGCGACGCGCTACTGAACTCCTCAAGCAAGTGGGACTCGCGGAACGCCTGGACCATCGCCCGGCGCAACTCTCGGGCGGTGAAAAGCAACGCGTTGCTTTGGCGCGCGCTCTGATCATGAAGCCGCAGCTCCTGCTGTGCGATGAACCGACGGGAAACCTCGATCAAAAATCGGCGGAGGTAGTGGCCGATCTACTGCTCGACATTCACCGCCAGGCTGAAACGATTCTGATCGTGGTTACGCACAGTAAAGAACTCGCCGCTCGTTTTCCCCAACGCTTTGAACTCAGAAATCAGCATCTCGAAGCGCTCTGATGCAAACCACTCGTTTAATCAAGCGTAGTCTCGCGTACTACTGGCAGACCAACCTGGTTGTAGTGCTCGGCGTTGCGATCGCGGTGTCAGTGCTGGCGGGCGCGCTGTTGATTGGTGAATCGGTGCGCGGCAGTCTTCGCGATCTCTCGTCGCGGCGGCTTGGCAAGACCGATGACGTGATTTCTGCGCCGACCTTTTTCCGCGAACAACTCGCCGCAGATGTGGGTGGTGTTACGTGTCCGCTGATCGCACTCGAAGGTGTTGTCGTACACGAGCCGAGCAAGCGACGCGCGGGTGGAGTGAAGGTGTACGGCGTCGACGATCGGTTTTGGCAGTTCAACGGCGTGACAGGCGTCAACGCGCCGCAGAATCGAAGCGCACTGATCAGTGAGAGTCTCGCACATGAGCTCGGAAGTAGTTCGGGTGATTCTTTGTTGTTGCGACTCGAACAGCCCTCGGACATTCCGGTGGAATCGTTGCACGGACGCAAAGAAGATCCGGGACGAACGCTCAGATTGAATGTCGCCGGCGCGCTTACGGGCGAGCAGCTCGGTGAGTTTTCACTGCAACCGCAGCAGATGGCTGTGCATGCTGTTTTTGTTTCGCTGGGCTTTCTGCAAAAGGAGTTGGGCCAGGATGGCAGGGTCAATACGATTCTGATCGGCGGACAGCCAAGACAATCGATCGCCTCGCTACTCCGTAGCAAGTCGACGCTCGAAGACCTCGGCCTCAACTTACGCGTCGTGAACGATCACAGCTTCTCCGTCGAGAGTAACAGCAGGATCATCAACGAACACGTCGCGAATGCCGTTAACGAATCCGCGAAAGCACTGTCGCTGCAAACCATGCCGGTTCTGTCGTATCTCGCGAATAGCATAAACTCCGGTGATCGCTCAGTCCCCTACTCGCTAGTGACGGGCGTCGACAGCATCGACAAATCTTTTCAAAATCCTGTTAATCACCTCCCGATCGTTCTCAACGACTGGACCGCGCGAGAACTCAACGCGAAACCCGGCGATCCAGTCTCACTCGAGTATTACCTCTGGCACGAGAACGGCCGGCTCGAAACGAAGAAAGCCGATTTCGTGCTGGCGGCAGTCGTGCCGATCGAGGGCCTCGCCGCGGATCGCGATCTCGTCCCGGACTATCCGGGAATCACCGAGTCGCAATCTCTCTCCGATTGGGATCCGCCGTTTCCAATCGATCTCGGTCGCGTGAGAAAACAGGACGAAGACTACTGGCGCCAGTATCGCACCACGCCGAAGGCTTTCATTCCGCTTTCTGTCGCTCAGCAACTGTGGCAAACGCGTTTCGGTAAACTCACCTCGATCCGTATCGACTCGCCTGGCGAACAACTGACGCCTCAGATCGCCAACAACTTCAGCCAGCGATTGCGCGACACACTCGATCCCGCGCTAATCGGTTTTCAAATTGTTCCGGTGCGCGATGAAGGCCAGGCAGCTTCGCGCGGCGCAACTGATTTCGGTGAGTACTTTCTGTATTTCAGTTTCTTCCTCGTGGTGTCGGCGCTCATGCTCACGACGCTCTTTTTCAAACTCGGAATCGAGCAGCGCGCGCGTGAGATCGGTACGCTGCAAGCGATTGGATTTTCCGATTCGGATATTCGGCGACTGTTTCTCGCGGAAGGCATACTGCTGGCGGCACTCGGCAGTCTGCTCGGCTTGGCCGGAGCAATCGGTTACGCGGCGCTGTTGATGCATGGTCTGCGCACGTGGTGGGTTGGCGCTGTCGGAACAACGTCGTTGACGCTGCACATTTCGTGGAAGTGGATGTTGGTCGGCGCGGCGGGAGGCGTGATCGCTGCGGTCATTTGTATTTACTTCACGCTAAGAAGACTGGGGCGTTCATCGACACGGAGTCTGTTGGCCGGTTCGATCACAGAAGCAGTTTCAAGCAAAGGCGCAAAGGTGCGGAGAACATTGTTTGCGCGTTTGCGGGGAACATTTCTTGGCGTGGTGCTGAGCGCTATCGGCGTTTTGCTGTTAACTCTCGGCGCGTTGAAGTTGATTCCACAGGCGGCCGGTTTCTTCGGCGGCGGCGTGGTCCTGCTCGTCGCCGGTGTGACCTTTCTCTCGAGCTGGCTCCGACGAAGTAAAAGACCTGCGATTCAAGGTACCGGCTGGTGGACCATTGCGCGCCTCGGCTTTCGCAACGCCACTTACCGTCCGGGCCGCACCGTACTCTGCATCGCCCTCATCGCGTCAGCCGCATTCATCATCGTCGCGGTGGATTCATTTCGCCGCTCAGGCGCATCAGCCGCCGATCGTAAATCCGGCACCGGCGGCTTCCCTCTTCTCGCGGAATCGCTGCTCCCGGTGGTCCATGATGCAAACACGCCTGCAGGCCGCGAGTCATTAAACCTCAGCGATGCCGCGTTGAAAGATGTGAGCTTTGTGAACTTTCGCGTGCGGCCCGGCGACGACACGAGCTGTCTCAATCTCTACCAGCCGCGCAATCCGAAGATCATCGCTCCAGCTGAGTCGTTTCTTCGAGAGAACCGTTTCACGTTTCAGAGCTCGTTAGCTGCGAGCGACGAAGAGAAAAACAACCCGTGGCTGCTCCTGAATCGCCGCTTTGAAAACGGAGCAATCCCCGTCATTGGCGATGCCAACTCGTTGACTTACGTCCTGCATTTGAAGGTTGGTGACGAGTTGGTGATCGATCACCCGACTGGTCCACTCAGGCTTCTGATCGTCGCCGCCTTGTCGGACAGTATTTTCCAGAGCGAGTTGGTGATGTCTGAACAAAACTTTCTCCGGTTGTTTCCCGCGGAGGAAGGCTATCGACTGTTTTTGGTCGACGTTCCGCAAACGCAAACGGCCGCACAATTCTCCACGCTGTTGGAAGATCGGTTGTCGGACTTTGGTTTTGACGTCGTCTCAACAGACGAACGACTCGCAAACTTCCATCGCGTTGAGAACACGTATCTCTCGACGTTCCAAATGCTAGGCGGTCTCGGTCTCGCCCTCGGCACGCTCGGCATGGCGGCCGTTTTGCTTCGCAACGTCTTCGAGCGACGCCGAGAACTGGCCCTGCTGCGAGCAGTGGGGTATAACTCTTCACACTTCGCAGCGATGGTGATTACGGAAAACGTCCTGATGCTGTCCTGCGGCCTGGCAATCGGATTTGTCTGCGCTCTGCTCGCGATTGCACCGGTGCTCTTCGAACGCGGCGGACGGCTTCCAAACATCTCGCTCGGACTTTTGTTGCTGGCTGTTCTGCTCTCGGGCGCGACCGCATCGCTCGTCGCCACGCTGGCCGCTCTGCGCTCGCCCCTGCTGCCGGCTCTGCGCGCGGAGTAGGCCGACTAGGAGGAAAACATGCGGAAATCTGCCGTTCTAGTCTTTGTGCTGTTTTCGTTTGCAGTCAGCCACGGCGAAAACTGGCCGCAGTGGCGCGGCCCTGCGCTGAACGGCGTCAGTAACGAAAAGAACCTGCCGGTTAAATGGACCACCGAAGAGAACGTCGCCTGGAAAGTCGCAATGCCCGGCTGGAGCGGCTCGACGCCAATCATCTGGCGCGACCGCATCTTTCTGAATGTTGCCGACGGCGACAACCTCGCGCTCTGGTGCGTCGATAAAACCAAAGGCGAAGTTCTTTGGAAGCAGCCACTCGGCAGCGGCAACGTCAAGATGCGCAAGCAAAACATGTCGTCGCCGTCGCCTGTGACGGACGGCAAAAACGTTTACGTGATGACCGGCACCGGCGTGCTCAAAGGCTTCGACTTCACCGGCAAGGAACTCTGGTCCAGGGACATTCAAAAAGACTACGGACAGTTTGGACTGAACTGGGGCTACGCTTCGTCGCCGCTGCTGTTCGACGATTCGCTGTACGTCCAGGTGCTTCACGGAATGAAGACAGACGATCCTTCGTATCTGTTGCGCATCGACAAGACGAAGGGCAAGACCCTGTGGAAAGTGGAACGCCCGACCAGCGCCATTCGCGAATCACCCGACTCGTACACGACACCCGCGCTGCTTCGTTACGGGAAGACAGCGGAGATCGTGATCACCGGCGGCGATTGTGTAACCGGTCATGATCCGGCGACCGGTAAGGAGCTTTGGCGCGCGAACGGTCTCAATCCTGACAATGACCCGTTCTATCGCATCGTCGCTTCACCCATCGTCTTTGACGAGATCATCTACGCGCCAACGCGCGTGAGGCCGTTGCTGGCGCTCAAAGCCGGCGGGCGTGGCGACGTCACCAGTTCGCACATTCTGTGGTCCACCGCCAACGGGCCTGACGTCCCGACACCTGTCACGGATGGAAAGTATTTTTACGTCGTGAACGATCGCGGGATCATGTGGTGTCTTGACGCGAAGACGGGCGCCGAGATTTACGGGCAGCAACGCATCAAGCCCGGTACGTACAGCGGCTCGCCCGTGCTTGCGGATGGAAAGATCTACATCACGAACGAAGATGGTTTGACGACGGTCGTCGCGGCGGGTCCAAAGTTCGAAATCCTGGCTGAGAATCCGTTGAATGATTACACTCTGAGTTCACCGGCAATTTCTGATGGACGAATCTATATCAGGACGGCACAACACCTTTATGCTATCGGCAAGAAGTAAAACCATACCGCTTATCTGCGTCATCTGTTTAATCTGCGGCGCCGGCATCTATGCCCAGGAATCACAACTGGGCCGCGTTGAGTTTCCGACTTCCGGCTCGGAGAAAGCGCAAGCACACTTCCTGCGCGGGCTCGCCGCGTTGCACTCGTTCTGGTACGAGGAAGCGCTCGAAGCATTTCGTGAGTCAACGAAGGTCGATCCTGACTTCGCGATGGGCTACTGGGGTGAAGCGATGACCTACAATCACCCGCTCTGGTCCGAACAGGACATCGCCGCAGCGCGCCAGGTGCTCGCGAAGATCAAAGACACGCCAAAGTTGACCGAACGCGAACGCGCTTACCTTACCGCCGTCAAACTTCTCTACGGCGACGGCGACAAGCGCGCGCGCGATGCTGCGTACTCGGCCGCGATGGAGAAGATCTATCGCGCGTATCCGGAAGATCTCGACGCGGCCGCATTCTATTCGTTGTCGCTGCTTGGCATGGTCCGGCCCGACGAGAAGAGCTATCGGTTGCAGGCAAAGGCCGGAGCGATCGCACTCGAGGTCTATCAGAAGAACCCGAATCATCCCGGCGCGGCGCATTACATCATTCACGCGTTCGACGATCCCGAGCACGCGATTCTCGCGCTGCCCGCGGCGCGTCGTTACGCGACCATCGCGCCCGAAGCTCATCACGCGCGTCACATGCCGTCACACATTTTTCTGCAACTCGGAATGTGGCCCGAAGCCGCGGCGTCGAATGAGTCTGCGTGGGAATCGTCGGATGCGTGGATGAAGCGCAAGAATCTTTCCGTCAACGTGCGCGATTATCACAGCCTGCACTGGCTGCTCTACGTCTATCTTCAGCAGGGCCGTTACAACGACGCCGAGAAGTTGCTCAATCTGATGAAGAAGGTGCTGGCGGAGTCGTCTTACACCAACAAGTTGCGACCGGGTTACTACGAAAACAACTATGCGAACATGGCCGCGGCGTTCGTCATAGAAACTGAGCGTTGGAAGCTGGCGCGCGATCTCTTTCCGGATTACAGGCCAATTTCCAAGCCTTCCGAAGAGACCGCATCGAATGGCAGCCATGGTCCAGGGCATACCGCGCCGGTTGGGGCGCCTACCCTGCGTACTTCATGGGTAAGTCGAACTTTGCCGGCGTTTGTGCGCGCGTATGCCGGCGACATGACGGGCGACGGCGACGATGCGGCCGGTGCTTTGGAAGAACTGACTAATATTCGGAAGGAGCAGGGCGCAGATAAAGCTCGCGGTATCGAAATCAACCTCATGGAAGTTGCGGCGCTTTATGCGTTGATGAGTAAAGAGCAGGGCAAGGCGATCGAGTGGATGCAGAAAGCGACGACGCTCGAAGAGCAGATGGGTGCGCCGTCCGGACCACCGAGTCTCATCAAGCCGACGCACGAACTCTTCGGCGAGATTCTTTTGCGGGCGGGCAAACCGGTTGAAGCCGCCGAGCAGTTCAAGATCGCTTTACTGCGACAACCGAACCGCGCGCGTTCGTTGCTTGGCGCAGCCCGCGCCGCCGCGCAGAGTGGAAACCAGTCCGCGGCGATTGAGGGCTACAGAGCTTTTCTCGAGCAATGGAAACAGGCAGACGCCGATCTTCCTGAATTGCGTGAAGCTCGGGAAGCTTTACGCGGAGGTCAGCTTTCATAGGATTGACAGGATTTTCAAGATTGACATGTAAATCCTGTTCAATCTTGTAATCCTGTCAAATGCTTTGCGCGCTTATCGCTTCTCGCGGACGTCGTACGCGTAGATCGTGTCCTGGTCGCGCAAGTACAACCGCCCGCCTGCAACGACCGGGTGCGTCCACGTCGGCAACGAATCCTGTTGAATCCGGAAACGGCCCTTTTCTCTGTAGCCCGCGGGCGTCGCTTCAACCAGACCCACTACACCATTCTCACTGAAGCAGTAGAGATTCCCGTCGGCATAGACCAGCGACCCCTTGCCCACGCTCCGGTCCTTCCACGCAATCTCACCCGTATCAAACTTCATCGCCGTCAACACCGCACCCGAGAAACCGTACAGGTAATCACCGATCAGCACAGAGCTACTGTGATGATTGCGCATGTCTTTCGTGAAGTAGATCTCCTGCGCTTTGTTGTCCGGCTTTATTTCTACGACACCGCCGCCCGTCCCGTAATCGGAAGAGATGAACACACGATTCGCTTTTACGATCGGCGTCGCCACGTTCGCGGTCCTGTTTGACGGCTTCGCATACTCCCACAACAAACGTCCATCCTTCACGTCGAGTCCTACCGCACGTTCGGCGGTGAAGAAGATGACCTGTGTCAGGCCGTTTATTTCCATCGGTATGCCGGAAGAGTAGCCTGCCTCGTCGCTCTGGCTCTTCCAAATCACGGAACCGTCAGCTTTGTTGAGCGCGACGATCGACGCGCCCGGACCACCGGCATTCACGAGGACTTTGTTTCCGATGACGAGCGGCGACTCGCTAATGCCCCAGGTGATGTTTGAACCGCCAAACTCCTTCAAGACGTTCTTTGTCCAGACGATCTTACCGGTGCGCGCGTCAAGGCACGAAAGATCTCCCGCGCCGCCGAGCGTGTAGATCCGTTCGCCGTCAACCGTCGGCGTTCCGCGTGGTCCATCACCGCGATCGTTGTGGAACGCAGAACCGTGAGCGGTCGCCCATGCTTCTTTTCCAGTGGCGACGTCGAAGGCGATGACGAACTCGCGATCGCCGCGCAGTCCCATCGTGTACAACTTGCCGTTGGAAATCGCGAACGAGGAATAGCCACGTCCTGCGCCCGATGCTTTCCAAACGAGTGCGGGACCTTCAGCCGGCCACTCTTTAAGCAGCCCGGTTTCTTTCGAAACGCCGTCGCGATTTGGACCGCGCCACTGCGGCCAGTTCGCGCTCGGTTGGGCCATCGCCTGATGGGCCACGCCCACTAACATGACGATTGCGAGTAATAAAATCCGCGTGCTTTTCATTTCGATCTCCTTCGTGCAAAGCGAAAGTTTATTCGGGGAGACACGAAAGATTCCTGCTTACGACTGCGGTTTGAAGTAAAGCACCAAACCACCGCCGGCAGCAGCCAAAACAAAACCGAGATAGAGCAACGGATTGGGCGAAGTCTTTGGCGGATGCAGCCACATCGAATACAGCACGTTGACGAGCGGCGCGCCCGCGAAGACGAGCGGCATCACGTACGTCGGCAACCCGCCCGTCCTGAAAGCATAAATGATGCAAACCGCGCCCGCGGCCCCGAGCGCGCCGCCAATCGTCGCGCCCACTGAGCCCTTCATCGTGAACCCGTTGAGCTGCCCCTGCGATGAGAGACTAACGAGCGGAACCAGCACGCCGATCAGAAAGTAAGCGATACCCACACACAGCAGGGCCCGCATCGAATTGTTGCCGAGTTGCAGTTGGCCGTTATGCAAAGTGGGGCCATACAGTCCCCACGAGAGCGCGGCCCCCAGCGCGAAAAGGATCCAGAGCATTAAGGTCCTCCGAAGTTTTGGGAAGAATCATCGTGTAATCATGACTATCGTGAAATCCTGTTAAAACAACCCGTTCGGGCCCTGTGCGCAAAAAGTTAGCTTCACAAGATTGGCATGATTTTCAAGCTTAACATGATGGCAAAGTGAAACTCAGAAAAGACTTTCGCCGTAAATCATTTGGTCTCGCGCATTCTAACCTGAGACTTAGACATCGCAGCAAGTGATTTGCTAAGGTCTGCCAAACACACGGAGTCCAAGTCCAAAATCTCGAACGAGGAGCATTAAATCTTGAAGTCGAACCTTCTCATCGCTCTGTTTCTCTTGCTGCCGGTCGCGGCTGTCGCCCAAACGCATCGCGCCTCACTGCGCGGAACTGTCTACGACCCGAACCACGCCGCGATTCCGGGGGCAAAAGTGAGCGTAACAAGAGTGGCGACCGGCGACGTTCGGACGACGACCACTGACGATAAAGGTGAATACGGCATCTCGTCTCTTCCGTCAGGCGTGTATCGAGTCGAGGTCGAGATGGCGTCCTTTCGCCGTCACGATCAGAGGATTGAGATCCTCGTTAATCAGGATCAGAGATTGGATGTAACACTCGGAGTCAGCGGTCCGGAATCAGCCATCGACTCCACCGACGAGGCGCAACTCAAAAAAGACTCGCCCTCACTCGGCACCGTCATCGAGAACCGGCAGGTTACCGGTCTGCCGTTGGATGGACGAAACTTTTACGAACTCAGCCTGCTCGTTCCCGGCGCTGTGCCGCCGGCGCAAGGCTCAGCCGGATCGGTTCGCGGCGACTTCGCGTTTAGTGTCAACGGCGCGCGCGAAGACGCTAACAACTTCCTGCTCGACGGCGTTTACAACGTCGATCCGAAACTCAATACGTTCGGCGTGCGGCCGTCAGTTGATGCGATCCGGGAGTTTGAAATGTTGACGAGCACCTACGACGCCTCATTCGGCCGCAATCCGGGCGCGCAGGTAAACGTGATCCTGAAATCAGGTTCGAACGATTTTCACGGTTCGCTCTTCGAGTTTCATCGCAACGCGGCGCTCGATGCGCGCAACTTCTTCGCGCCCGCGTCGGAACCGAAACCGAAATACATACGCAACCAGTTTGGCGGCGCGATCGGCGGACCAATCAAACACGATCGCACGTTTTTCTTTGCCGATTACGAAGGGACGCGTTCACGCGAAGGAATCACGCGAGTCACAAACGTGCCGACCGCGCTGGAACGCGCCGGCAACTTCTCGCAGAGTGTTTTCGGCGTGCCGACTAATCCGTTTACCGGCCTGCCATTCGACAACGGCATCATCCCTGACTTTTTTATCAATCCCGTCGGCCGCGCGATCGCTGCGCTTTATCCGTTGCCGAATCGCAACGAGCCTTTTCAAAACTTCGTCTCGTCTCCGATACTGCGTGACGACAACGACAGCTTCGACGCGCGCGTCGATCACAACATCACCGATCGCGCGAATCTCACCTTCCGCTACAGCTTCGGCGACCGTAACTTATTCGAGCCGTTTACCGGTCCATCGTTTTCGCTCGTTCCCGGATTCGGCGACTCGGTGAAACGTCGCAGCCAGAACGGCATGGTCGCGCTGACAATGGTGTTGACGCCAAATCTGGTCAACGAGAGTCGGGTTGCGTTCAGTCGAGTCGCGGCTTCCGTGGGTCAGGAGGCGAGCGTCCTCAACTCTGCCGTTGGCTTGCCGGCTATTTCATCGCGCGCGCGCGACCTGGGCCTGAGCTTTATTACCATCACCGGCTTTTCGCCGTTGGGTGACGAAGGCAACAACCCGCAAAACAGCGTCACGAACGTTTACCAGTTTCTGAACAACGCGAGCTACGTCAGCGGCGATCATCTGATCAAGTTTGGCGTTGATTTGCGTTTCTCCCAACAGAATGCTTTCCGCGACGTCGAGTCGCGCGGGCGGCTTCAGTTTTCACCGTTCGGCCAGATCACAGGCAATGCTCTCGGAGATCTTTTACTCGGTTTCCCGTTGCTGACGAGCGTGGCGCGTGTCGATAACCCGCAACAGATTCGCACCGAGAGCTACAACTTTTTCATTAACGACAGCTATCGTGTCACGCGTCGACTGACACTCACCGGCGGACTGCGTTACGAATACAATTCGCCGCCTGTCGATGCTGAAGATCGCGCAAACATCTACGACGTTGTATCGCGAAGTCTCGTGCCGGTGGGTACGAATGGAGTTCCGCGCAGCGGCTTCGAAGCCGATAAGAACAACTTCGCTCCGCGCGTCGGATTTGCGTGGTCCGTTAGTGAAAAGACGGTGCTGCGCGGCGGGTACGGCATCTACTACGATCAGTCGCCACTCGCGCCCGCTGAGGCCCTCTATTTCAATTCGCCGTTCTTCGATAACAACATCTTCTTCTCGTTGCCGGGGCTGCCGCTAACGCTGAACGATCCGTTTCCGTCGTTCTTTCCATTCCCGTTGCCGGATTCTGCGCTCGCCATTCAGCGCGACCTGCGCACCGGTTACATGCAGCATTGGAACTTCAACGTCGAGCGCCAACTCGGAAGCAGCAGTGTGATCGAACTTGCTTACGTCGGTTCGAAGGGAACGAAACTCTTGACCGCGCGCGATATCAATCAGCCACAACCAAGCGTGTTGCCGCCGGGACTGCCGTTTGTGCCGCGGCCTGATCCGCGTTTCGACGACATCGACTTATTAGAGTCGCGCGCGAATTCGAATTACAACGCGTTACAGGCGCGCTTCCAACAACGTCTCGCCCGCGGCTTCTCGGGGCTGGTGTCGTACACGTGGTCCAAGTCGATTGACGACGCTTCAAACTTCTTTAGCAGTGCCGGTGATCCGAACTTTCCGCAGAACAGTTACAACGTCGCCGCCGAGCGCGGGCGTTCGAATTTCGACGTCAGTCATCGATTGTCGGCGAGTTACGCTTATGGGCTGCCGTTTGGCAGAGGCCGGCGATACCTCGCGGATGATGGTTGGTTATCGACAGTGCTGAGCGGTTGGGAGACCTTCGGGATCGTGACGCTTCAATCCGGCCGGCCGTTCACGGTGGCGCTGCTTTCCGAAATCGACAACAGCGGCACCGGTCGATCGATTCTCGGTTTCGGTGCGAACGATCGACCGAACTTAATCGGCAATCCCGAGCTTTCGAATCCGACGACGCTGCAATGGTTCAACACGGCAGCGTTCGCCTTCCCCGTGCCGGGCACGTTCGGAAACGCCGGACGAAACATTCTCGAAGGTCCTGGGTTTCAAAACGTGAACGCGTCGCTCGTGAAAAACACGGCTTTGAGCGAGCGCGTGAACCTTCAATTCCGCGCCGAGGCCTTCAACCTCTTCAATCATCCAAACTTCAACTTGCCGGACAACTTCCTCGGCTCCCCAACGTTCGGGCGGATCACGTCAGCACGTGATCCGAGGCATATTCAGTTTGGGTTGAAGCTGTTGTTTTAGGCACGGATTTACACGGATGAAAAACACGGATCAGCAGATCATTATTGATCTGTGTGATCCGTGTGCATCTGTGGCCGATCGTCGTAGGACAGGTACTTGGCTGAGAAGAGAATGTCTGACTCTTCCGCCGTTGGGGTTTGTGCCGCCATGGTGCCGTCGAGTTGTTCGTAGAGCGGCGGTGGAATTTCGGCGAACTCCGACATTGGTCCATAGATCGAATCGACGCCTTCCTTGAACACATCGCCAATTAACAGGTTGATGATGTGCACGCGCTCGTCGGGATACTTGCGCAGGAAACCCGAGAAGCTGAAGCCGTCGTTGTAAAAAGCATAGACCAGCTTGCGCATCGACTCGATGCCGCGATCGAGTTTCGCCTGGTACTGTCCGAGACGCGCCGCGGAGAAGTCGTTGTGATTGAACGCATCGTGAATCGCGTCAGCCGCGAGCTCCGCCATCTTCAACGCCAGTAGCACGCCAGACGAGTAGATCGGATCGAGAAACCCGTACGCGTCGCCGATGATGATGAAACCGTTGCCGGCGTTGTGTTTTGAGCGATACGAATAGTCGAGAATGGAATAGATCTTGTCGACGCGAGTCCCTTCGCCTACACGGCGCCGCACTGCCTCACACTTGTCAATCTCTTCGTGCAAGATCTTCGCGAGGTCCTGTCCGCGTCCCTTGAGCAAGTAATCGGGGTTCGCGACGATGCCCACGCTCGTGATGTCGTTCTCCAGCGGGATATACCAGAACCATCCGCCACTGCCCGGTTCAGTGCGCAACACGAGCGTCGCGCCGCCATTCAAATCCGGCTCACGATGCGCGCCTTTGAAATAAGAATAGAGCACCGCTTTCTTCAGCTTCGGATCGCGCACACGCCAGCGGAACTTGTTCGAGAGCATCGCGGCCTGTCCGGTAGCATCGACGACGACGTTCGCGAAAAACTTTTCGCGCGTGCCATCCTGCATCTGCACGTCCACGCCGACAGCGCGATCGCCTTCAAACAACACCTGCTTAACTAAAACACCCTGATGCACAACCGCGCCCTGCTCGGCGGCGTGGTTAATCAGCATGTGATCGAACTGAGCGCGCGTTACCTGCCACGTCACCGCGCTTTCATGATGCACGGCCTCGAAGAAATAGAACGGGCGGGATTCCTTCCCGGCAGCGTTTGCAAACTGCACGCTGTACTTGCGAACGAAAGGACTCTCTCTGAGTTTCTCGAGCAGGCCCAAACGACGGAAGGTCCAATATGTATCGGTCATCAACGACTCGCCGATGTGATGACGCGGAAATATTTCTTTCTCGAACAAGATCACCTGGCGGCCTTCGCGCGCCAGAATGCCGGCAACGGAACTCCCCGCGGGTCCACCACCCATTACGATTACGTCAAACTTATTTGTGCTCATGCGTAGCGTACAGTTCTGAGTTCAGGTTCAAAAAAATCTGGCAGAAAGCCATCGACTTGCAAAAGACCGCGGCGCGTCAGCTCGATCGTGCCGTTGTTGCGCTCCAGCAAATTCTTGTCTTTCAAATTTTCGTAGACGGGCCGGAATTCATCCCAAACGTTCACGCCAAACTTCCGCTGAAAGTGACCGGTGTCGAGCCATCCGGTTTTTAGTTGCAGCACCATCTCGCGAATAAGTAGCTGCTTTGGCGTGAGCGAGACCGCGCGCAAAAGCGGCAAGCGGTCTTCGTTAAGGATGCGCACATACTCTTCGAAGTTGTGTGCGTTCTGGAAATTAACGCCGCCGAAATGTGAAAACGACGAAACACCGATGCCGATCATATCGCCGCCGTGCCAAAGCGCGTCGCGGTAAATGAACCGGCAAGTCTTCTTCTTCGTGGCGACGATATCAGAGCCCGCGATCTCGTAGTCATGCGCGAGAAACTGCTCGAACGCGTAATCGAGCCAGCGGCGTTTCGTGGTCCAGTCGGCGATCGGCGACGTGATCCCTTTTTTCAAAATGTCCTGAGAGATGACGGTGTTGTAAGGCAGTTCCATCTGATAGATCGTGACGGAATCCGGTTGGAGATCGATCGCGCGCTGGATCGTGTCGCGCCATCGCTCTTCCGTTTCGCCCATCATGCCCGTGATGAGATCGATGTTGATCTGCGGAAAATCGACCTCACGCGCCCAGTCGTATGCGCGATAGATTTCTGGTGAGAGGTGCGCACGGCCGTTTGCCGCGAGGACCTCGTCGTTGAAATGTTCGATACCAAGACTGAGCCGCGTCACTCCGATCTCTTTCAACGTTTGGAGTTTCGACTTTTGCAGCGTGCCTGGTTCACATTCAAACGTGACTTCTTGCGCGTTTCGCCAGCTCACGTGACGATTCAGACCGTCGACGAGATAGCGCAACTGTTTGTCGCTGATGTACGAAGGCGTGCCGCCGCCGAAGTATGCGAAGCGCAGTTGGCGTCCCTGAAAGCCGGGCATGCGGCTGTAAAGCTCGTTCTCTTTGATCAGGGCGTCGAGATAGATCTCGATCTCGGAAGCGTTCTTGTCCGTGTACACCTTGAAGTAACAGAAGAGGCAGCGCTTGCGGCAGAACGGGACGTGGATGTACAGGCCTAACGGATCGTCGACTCTGGGCGGCTGATTGAGTGCGTCGAGGGCGGCAGGAACAAACTCAGGCTTCCACTGCGAGAACGGCGGATAGTTCGAGACAAAATAGTTTCCTACTTCAGTTCTGGTTTGAGCGATGTCTACCGTCATTCCAAACTCAACTTAGCATCAATATGGGATCATTTCCAATTGCCGATTGCCAATTCAGGAGCAGGCAAACATTCGGCAATTGCCAATTGGAAACGACTTCGGTATTACGCGACGAGCGAAAGATAGGTTGCGCCTTCGTGACGAGCCGTTGTATAGAAACCCGATGCCCCCAGACCGTGGATTCACTTTTTCGCACGCCCGCAACTATTTACCGTATTTACTGCTGCTGCTGATTTTCATTGCCGGCGTGTGGCTAATCCTCGCGGCGGGGTCTCGTCTCCACCCGGCAAGCGCGATCTCAACAACATCTCCTCCAGTATCCACGACCGGCACGCTTTGGGAAAACTTTAGATCGCCACTCAGCATTCTGCTCACGCAGATCATCGTCATCTTAACTTTGGCAGGACTGTTTCGCCGTTTGTTTCGCGCGATTCACCAACCACCGGTGATGGGCGAGATGCTCGCGGGCATCGTGCTGGGACCGTCAGTGTTGGGTCTACTCTTCCCTCAGGCGCTATCGTTTCTCTTTCCCGCGGCTTCGTTGGAGACGTTGCGACTGCTCAGTCAGATCGGCGTGGTGCTCTTCATGTTTATTGTCGGCATGGAGCTCGACCTCAAGCACGTACGAGAAAAAGGATCGGCGGCGGTGATGATCAGCCACGCAAGCATCATCGTGCCTTTTCTTCTCGGCGCCGCACTGTCGCTTTTTCTTTATCGAGAACTGGCCTCGCCAGGAACCTCTTTCAACGCATTTGCGTTATTCATCGGGGTTGCGATGAGCATCACCGCTTTTCCGGTGCTCGCCCGGATTCTCGAAGACCGCGGCATGTCGCAAACCTATCTCGGCTCGATCGCGATCACATGTGCTGCCGTCGACGATGTCACTGCCTGGTGCATCCTGGCGCTGGTCATTGCACTCGTGAAATCGACCGGCATCGGACTCTCCGCGATCTCGATCGTTCTGACACTGATCTTTGCAGCCTCGATGTTCTTTGTCGTGCGACCGCAGTTGGGTCGTTTAATTAAAGAACCTGACTCGCAGCTTCACCGGCGCCGGCTGATTCCGATCATACTGGCCTTTGTTTTGGCCTGTGCGCTGCTGACCGAAACGATTGGCATACATGCCTTATTCGGGGCTTTCGTGGCTGGAGTAGTGATGCCTCCGGTGACGGAGTTCAGGAGCTTTCTCAAAGACAAGCTCGAGGCTTTCAGTTCTCATGCGCTGCTGCCGCTTTTCTTTGCGTTCACGGGGTTGCGCACGCAAGTCGGGCTGCTGAACGAATCGCAAGACTGGCTCTTGTGCGCGGTGATCATCCTGGTTGCGATTGCAGGTAAACTGGGCGGCAGCATGTTGATGAGTCGCTGGACGGGAATGAACTGGTCGCAGTCGTTCTCGATCGGCGTACTCATGAACACGAGAGGATTGGTTGAGCTCGTCGTGCTGAATATCGGCTACGATCTTGGTATTCTCTCGGGACGAATTTTTACAATGATGGTGTTGATGGCACTTGTAACGACATTTATGACCGGACCACTTCTTTCACTGGTTAGGACTCGCGATTGAAAAGGAGAACAGTGATGACAAGAAAGATGTTGTTGATGGCCGCCATGGCTTTGACTTTGTCAGGCCTCGCGTTCGCGGTAACGAAACCGAACTTCAGCGGCACGTGGAACATGGACCGAGCGCGTAGCTTCGGTCTGCCTGGAAATATGAACCAGACCCTCACCATCACGCACAAAGACGATCAGATTGAGTTGGAAACAAAGCTCATCCAGCCTGACAACGAACGAGTCGTGAAAGACACGTACATTCTCGACGGCAAGGAACACGAGTTCACGCCGCAGGTAGCGCCAAACCAGCCGCCGGCCAAAGGCAAACGAACGGTCGTCTGGCTGCCCGGCGACAAGGGATTACAGATAACGGAAGTGACGACTGCCGAAACGCCGAAGGGACCGGTGACAACTCAAGTGGTCAGGAAGTGGACCATGTCGACTGGAGGCGAGTTAGTGATCGACATGTACGTCGACAATCCAAACATCTCCTACGAAGCCAAACGGATCTTCAAGAAGCAGTAAAAAGTAGCCGCAGATTGACGCAGATAAACGCAGATCAGATCTGGTCTGATCTGCGGTCATCTGCGTAAATCTGCGGCTCATTTTGCCGAGATATCGTAAGCCGCCATCTCATTCGAGTTGCGCACGAGCAACCGGCCACCGGCGATGGCGGGATAGTTCCACGTCTGGCCCTGAAGGCCCGTGAAGCGCGCGACCTCCGTGTACCTGTCGGGTGAAGCCTTGACCAACGCGATGTCGCCCTGGTCCGAAGTCACAATCAAGTGGCCGCCTGCAAGCAGTATCTGCCCGTATCCGTAACGGCCTTCTTTCCATTTACGCTCGCCGGTGTTCACGTCGAGACAAACCAGAATTCCTTCGTCGAGCCCGTAGACGTAGCCGTTATGAAGAACTGAGCTGTTGAACTTGTTCTTCATGTTGTTGTTCTCCCAGATCGTCGTTGCGGTGTAACTGTTGCCGCTGCCTTTGACCTCCACCAGCGCCGCGCCTTTTCCGTAGCCTGACGAGATAAAGAAACGATTCTGGTCGACCATGATCGGTTGCGAGACATTGATGCCCATGTCGGTGCTCCACGGATAGCTCCAAAGCAACGTTCCGTTTTCGGGAGTCAGTCCGACAACTCGCGACGCACTGACGACAACTATCTGGCGACGTCCAGCAAGTTCGACGAGCATCGGCGAAACGTAAGCCTGCGAATCGTTGAGCACTTTCCAAACGGGCGCGCCCGTGTTCTTGTTGTAAGCGACAACGGATTTGTTTGGAGCGCCGCCCGGAAGCACGATGACTTTGTCGTCGACTATCAACGGCGACGCGGCCATCGCCCACGGAAGATTA
>JBKPPH010000213.1:0-13642 GCA_046733535.1 Acidobacteriota bacterium | reverse complement strand
TCCGTGAGCGAAACGCGCAGATCGCGAATCGGGCGGCCGTATGAATCACGCAAGAAATTGCCGGCGGAAGCTGACATCGGAGGTAATCATACTCCGTGAGGAAATTAGACCAAAGTGCATCAGGCAGGATTTACAGGATTCAATGCGCGGGCGTTGCGCTGCAAGCCGGAAAGCTTTGCGCGTTTCATCGCACTGCCCCGAAAACGTGCCGCATAAGTTTCGGGCGTGAGCTCGAGGATTTGGTCGAGATCGGCATTGACATTTCCGTCTCGCGGCGCGAACCGCGGTTCCCCTGTAGCTTCTTCGAAGCGATTCCACGGACAAACATCCTGGCAGACGTCACAGCCGTACAACCAACCTGACAAATCCATTTCAGCCGGCAACTCCGGCGCGCGCAGCTCGATCGTTGCATAGGAAATACACTTGTTCGAGTCAACCACATACGGCTCAGTGATCGCGTGGGTCGGACACGAATCGATGCAGAGCGTACACGTGCCGCAGTGGTCTTCGACGCGCTCCGTATCGTGCTCGAGGTCGAGATTCAAAAGCAGCTCGCCGATGAACACCCACGAGCCATGCTCGGGTGTTATGACGTTCGAGTGTTTGCCGAGCCAGCCCAGTCCCGCACGCACAGCCCACGCTTTATCCATCGTCGGCTGAATATCCACACAGATCTTTCCTTCCGCTTGCGGATCCTGCTCACGAACCCACGAAAGCAGCGACGTGAGTTTGCTCTTCACCACGTCGTGATAGTCGTCTCCCCACGCGTAGCGCGAGACTTTTCCAGTTGTTGAACTTTGCTGATGCTCGTGAGGGGTGAAGTAGTTGAGTGCAACAACTACGACCGAGCGCGCCGCCGGAAAGATCGCGGACGGGTTGATGCGCTTCTCGACTTCGCGCGCCATCCAGCTCATCTCGCCGTGATAGCCGCGCGACAGCCACTCGTCCAATCGGCGCCCCTCGTCTGCAAGCGAGGAGGCGCCGACAATTCCGACCTTGTTGAATCCTTCGAGAAGGGCCCGTTCCTTGATGTCCCGTGCCGAAATCACTGCGGAAGTTTCTGAATCGTCACCGTGATAATCGGAGTATCGCCTGCTGTTCGGCTGTATGAAACCCAGTAACCGGCTTTTGGATATCGCACGAGTTTATACATTGAACCATCGGGTTTCGAGACGATATCGGCACCGAACACTTGTTTCGGAGTGATCACTTCACGCGCACCGCTCATAAAGTCGACGGAGATGGCGGTCACCTTGTTGGCCTTGTCGTAAAGGACCTGGCAGGTTTCTTTTTCACCAAACATGTAGAAATCCTGCTCTTCTCCTTTATTGGCCGGATCTCCGAGTTTCTTGCGCACCTCGTCGGCGACCCATCCGATTTTGACGCCTCGATAATCGAGAAATACGGGGTCTTCATCCGGGGTTGCGGCAGTGGGTTTTCGAGTGGTTTGGGCGAAGGATACCCCAAAAACGGTCAGACTGATCACCACAAGCAAAGCTCGATTCAGTAACCAGAATTTGGAGGATCTCAAAAGGCGAGTCATGGTTACTCCTTTCAAAATTACGTGTTCACAACAACCAGGTAGGAAGCGATACCGCTGCCGGGAGCAGGTTCGTAAACCACCCGGCGCCGGCGCGGTTTGCGTGTATGTCGCGAACAATAATCCCAAGAAACGGCGATGTCAATATCTGGAGGCAGTCTCCAAAAAGTTGACTCTGATGGGCCGTTTGGCGTAGAAGCAGAGTGCTTTTCCAGTCCCGTTCAACTCATCGCGGAACAAAGGAGTCGAGATTAAATGAACAGAAGCGCACTCGCATTGTTTCTAGCATTGGCGGTCGTGGTTTTGGCTGGGTGTCAGGCAGCGGTGGAGACGAATCGTAATTTGGCGGCGGCGAGTTCGACGCCCGCGAAGGAGTCATTCGATGCGGCAGCGATCCAGGCTGAGATAGTAAAACTCGAACGCGATTGGGGGGCGGCGACCAAGAACCACGACGGGGAAGCGGTCAGACGAATAGTCGCCGATGATGCTGTGATGGTGTACCCGGACGGAACGTCGGGAACAAAAGCCGAAGAAGTGCGAAGCACGGAATCGGGCGCTATCACCGTGGACGGATTTGAGATGGTGGACCCGAAAGTCACCGTGCTCGATGCCGATGCGGCCTTCATCACCGGACGAACCATTATCACAAACGGTAAGTACAAAGACCCGAATCAGAAGAAACCCATAGATATTACTGGTGAGTATCGTTTTTTGGATGTGTACGCGCGACGGAATGGGAAGTGGCAGGTCGTAGCTTCACAGGCGACGAAGATCGCGAGTCCTGGGCCAGCGGCGTCACCGTCGGCGAGTCCGGCAGCCTCGGTTAGTCCAACGCCTCGATAGCGGATGGCATTTTCAAACAGGATTAGCAGGATTTTTCAAGATGTACAGGATGCATCTTGTAAATCATGAAACATCTTGTTCATCCTGTCTAAAATCAACTCCAGATGCCCGGGATCGTCGTCGAGCACTTCGGACAGCGGCCGTCGCTCGTGACTCTGACCTGACGAATCAGATAACCGAAGCGCTCAACCAACAACTCCTCGCAGGAGGGGCAGTACGTGTTTTCCCACCGACCAACCCTGCCCGGTAGATTTCCGGCGTAGATGTAGCGGAGGCCAACTTCACGCCCGATCTCACAGGCGCGCACAAGTTGCTCGGCGGTCGTGTTTGAGTTTTCAGTCATCCGGTAGTCCTGGTGAAAAGCCGTCACATGCCACGGAATATCGGGCGACACTGACGCGATAAACTCTGCCGCCCGCCGCAATTCATCCTCAGAATCGTTAAACCCCGGAATCACGAGCGTGACAATCTCTTCCCAGAAACCACGTTCGTGAACCATCTTCACGGTCTCGAGAATGTTGTCCACGACACCGCCGAGCTGCCGATAGTTCTTGTCGTTCATCGACTTCAAATCGATCTTGTAACAGTCAGTCCAGGGACGCAGGTAATCGAGCACTTGCGGCGTGGCGTTGCCGTTCGAGATGAACGCCGTACGAAAGCCTTCGGGGCGCGCTTTCTGGAAAACCTCGACCGCCCATTCCGCGGTGATCAGCGGTTCGTTGTAACTGCTGCCGACCATCGCGGCGCCGTACGCTTTCGCCATCGCGACTAACCGCTCCGGTGAAACCATCGTTGGACTCGTGCCCGCAGAGTCGTCGCGCAGGGCTTGTGACGTGAGCCAGTTCTGGCAATAAGCGCAGTGGAGGTCGCATCCCAACATGCCGAACGTCAAAGTGTCTGAACCCGGTAAAACGTGGAAAAAAGGCTTTTTCTCAGTCGGGTCGCAGGCGAGCGCGGCGACGTAATTCACCGGCACACGCAGGTGTCCGCCTTCGTTGAACCTGACCTTGCAGATGCCGCGCTTGCCTTCCTTGATCAAGCAGCGGTGACCGCACGCATAACACTTCAGTGCGTCTCCCTCGAGATGTTCGGTCAACTCGGGCGCACCTTCGGCCGTCATCGAATCGAGTACGGCGGCGAGCGGTGCTGATTTAGTGCTAACAGGCATTTCGTTAGGTATTATACAAAGCAGATGATTATTGAAGAAATTACCGTCACCGCATTTCAGCAACACACTCGCATCCTCGGCTGTGAACAGACGAAACAAGCCATCTGCATCGACCCCGGCGACGAAGCGGAGCGGATTGTTGAGACGCTGGAGCGCCACGGTTTGACGCTACAGGCAATTGCTTTGACGCATGCACATCTCGATCACGTTGGCGGCGTCGCGGCGCTGAAGAAACTCAAGGCCGAAGCTAAAATCCACCTGCACAAGGGTGATGAATTCATGTACCGCGCGCTTCCTGAGCAGCCGGCGTGGATCGGCATTCCACGCGCGCAGTGGGCGGCGCTGGGGTTTGCGTTTGAAGAGCCGCCGGCGGTGGATGAGTATTGGACTGATGGGCAGAAATACGCTGTAGGCGAGCTCGAGTTTGAAGTGCTTCACTGTCCCGGACACACGCCCGGGCACGTCGTCTTGTATGAACCAAGGGAGCGAAAAGTTTTCGTTGGCGATGTGTTATTTGCGGGTTCGATTGGCAGAACTGACCTGCCCGGTGGCTCGACGGAAGACTTGCTGAGCTCGATCAAAAATAAACTCTTGACGCTCGGGGATGATGTGCAGGTTTATTCAGGACATGGGCCAGTGACGTCGATTGGTGAGGAGCGACTAACGAACCCGTTTTTGACGGGAAGATATCTTTGACAGGATTTTCAAGACTTGAGGCGCTGCGATTTCATCTCTTCCCAGCGCTCCTTCTGCTCCTCATTTAACTGGCTCGGCAACGTTTCAACTGGAATCTGATACTTCGTACAAAACTGCCGCCACAACAGAAAGCGCAGATCATACTGGCCCGTGGAATCGGAAATGGAATTATCGACTGGTGGTGGTTGCTTCTTCCCCTTGTTCATGGCGCGAGTTTAGCGGAATTTGAGTGGCTAAGCCACCGTGATCTCCTGCGCCAGGTAGACGTCCTGAATCGCATTCAACAACTGCACGCCTTCATTCATCGGACGCTGGAACGCCTTACGTCCGGAGATCAGTCCCATGCCGCCGCCGCGCTTGTTAATCACCGCGGTTCGCACTGCTTCCGCAAGGTCGCTCGCGCCCTTCGACTCGCCGCCGGAGTTAATCAAACCGCAACGACCCATGTAGCAATTCGCGACCTGGTATCTCACTAAATCGATCGGGTTGTCGCTCGTGAGCTTCTCGTAAACCAGCTTATTCGTCTTTCCGTAAGAACTGCCCAACGCAGCTTCGACCGCCTTATAGCCGCCGTTTCGCTCCGGCAGTTTCTGCTTGATGATGTCGGCCTGGATCGTGACGCCGAGATGGTTCGCCTGGGCCGTGAGATCGGCTGCGGCGTGCATGTCACCTTCGGGAGTTTTGAACTTCGGATTGCGCAGGTAGCACCACAAGATGCAAGCCATGCCCAGTGAGTGTGCTTCGGCAAACGCTTCGCTAATCTCTGTTATCTGACGTGTAGACTCATCGGAACCGAAATAGATCGTAGCGCCAACAGCAACAGCTCCAAGATAGTGCGCTTCCTTGACGGTCCCAAACAACACCTGGTCAAACTTGTTCGGGAGCGTGAGTAGCTCGTTGTGATTGATCTTTACGATGAACGGAATTTTATGCGCATACTTCCGGCCGACGGTGCCGAGCACGCCGAACGTTGAAGCGACTGCATTGCACCCACCTTCGATCGCGAGCTTGATGATGTTTTCCGGATCGAAGTATTGCGGATTGGGCGCGAAGGAAGCGCCGGCGGAATGTTCGATCCCCTGGTCCACCGGAAGAATCGAAAGATAACCGGTGCCTGCTAGTCTGCCGTTGTCGAATAGAGCCTGAAGCGAACGCAGGACGCGGGGCTGGCGATCAGAGATGCCCCAAACACGATCGACAAAGTCAGGTCCAGGAAGTTGCACATTCTCCTTCGGAATCGTCTGGGAGGTGTGATCCAGTAGTTGAGATGCGTTCGGTCCAAGGAGCTCTGCGATCCGTTCGACTGAATCCGAGCGTTTAAGCGTGCTAACCATGTGTGTCCTCCTGGTGGAATGAGGCAGGATTATATCCAAGATGTCTTTTAGCCGCCAATTAGCCTCGCAATCGCGAACGCGGCGCCCGCCGCGGCACTCCCGATCAAGGCCGTTTGCAGCGCGCTTCGCACCGGCCGCGTTCCCGTAAAGCGCCCTTTAACAAAACCGAAGATCAATAGCGCCACGAGTGTCAGCGCCACTGAATACAACAGCGCTACCGACGTCGTGCGCGCAAAAATGTATGGCGCGAGCGGAATCATGCCACCGGCGATGTACGCGCCCGCGATCGTCAAAGCACTGGTCAGAGCGCGTTGCGGCTCAGGTTTCTCAAGCCCGAGCTCGAACCGCATCATGAAGTCGACCCAGTTTCTCGGCTGGCGTTTCAGGGCCTGAACGATCGGCCACGTTTCGTCTTCGGTGAGTCCGTAAGCCTGAAAAACTTCCGCGACTTCTCGCATCTCTTCGTGAGGGATCTCTGCAACTTCTCGCTTCTCACGTTCGCGTTCTTTTGCGTAGTGTTCGGCGTCACTCTTTGCGGCCATGTAGCCGCCAAGTCCCATGGCGATTGAGCCCGCAGCAATCTCGGCGAGCCCGGCGGTGATGATGATCGCGGTGTGATCGATAGCGCCCGTTAATCCGGCAGCGAGGGCGAATGGCACCGTGAGGCCGTCAGCCATTCCGATGACGATATCGCGAACGACTTCACTCGAGGTGAAGTGACGTTCGATGTGGGGAGTCTGGGGCATCGAGACAGGATTAAATCATGTAAATCAGGAAAAATCATGCAAATCATACCTCAAAATTTTCCAAGCAACATCAAAACACCAATCACAATAAACGCCCCTGCCGCAACTCGCTTAACCCATACGAGCGGAACATAATCACCAATCACACTCCCCACTAAAACTCCGACCGCTGACACTGCCACGAGCGCGAGACTCGCCCCAAAGAAAACGGCCCACGGTCTTTTCGTCTGTGCCGCCATCGTCATCGCTGCCAGTTGCGTCTTGTCTCCCATCTCGGCCAGAAAAATGATTCCAAAGGTTGTCAGCAGTACCCGCAGATCCATGATTAGTCTCCAGAAGTTACTTCGAATCCGTAACGAGGATTGCATCGCGAACCAAAGAACCGCGGGTACACGCCAACTGCTTGCCATCGCGTGTCCAGGCGAAACCGGTTATCAGCATGTCGTTGAAGCCAGTCACCTGTTTCGGTGGACCACCGTCGAGAGACTGGCTCCAAATGTTCGACACGTTGTTTTTGTTTACCGTGTAAAGAATTGACTTACCGTCCAACGCCCATTGGGTCAACGTCAAGACCGTGCCGCTGGTATTGATCTCGAAAGTCTTGATCGGCGCGCCGCCTTCGAATGCAATTACGGCAAGACGATTCGGCGGAGCAAACGGATCTCGCGACTCGGGATACGTGTAAGCGATGGAACGACCGTCAGGTGAAATGGCGGCTGATGTAACGGTGTGGTCTGTGACCTGAACCGGCGTGCCGCCATCGATCGACACTTTCCAGAGTGTGGGCCTTGGACCATCGAGCGCAGTGTAAACAATCCAGCGGCCGTCGGGCGAAAGCGAAGGAAACGACTCGGCCAATCCGGACGTCAACCTCACGGGATTACTGCCATCCAGATTCATCCGCCAGATGTTTTTCTTATCATCCTGCCACGACGCGAACACGACGTAGCGGCCGTCACTTGAAACCACGGGCGAAAAGTTCATCCCCTTGTTCGCGGTCAACTGTTTGCGATTCGCGCCATCGGGATCGGCAAGCCAGATGTCGGCCTTGCCGCCTTCGTTTGAAACGAACGCGATCCGCCCCTCGGGCGTCCACGTAATCGTGTTTCCGGTGGACGAATAGAAGCTGACGTTTCCAGTCGGGAGTCTGACTGCCTTCGCTGCGTCTCCCTCAGGCACTATCCAAACATTCACTAATCCCTGCGCCTGGACCGTCGCGAACTTCGTCCCATCCTGCGTCAATCCGATCGCGCGATATGCATTTAGATCATTCGTGACGCGCCTGATTTGGCCATCGGGATAGCCGACATGCCAGAGCATTGAAGCGCCCGGATTTTCCCCCGCAACGACGAGCAGCCCACTCATATCCGGCAACCACTGAACACGTGCTGCAAACGGCCACGCTTCCGTCGATAAGTCATGTTCACTTCCGTCGTCGACCGAGAAACCAACGACTTTGCTTCGACCTCCGACAGTCCCAATGCTGGCGGCAATAATCTTTCCATCAGGAGACCACGATGGACCAGTAAAGAAGATCGGCGAGAAGCGTTGCGGTAATTTTTTGACTGCGAGATTCCGTTCACCGCTGCCGTTCAGATTTGCTATGACGAGTGCACTCTCGCCCGCATTTGGATAGTTACCACGCACCAAAACAAATTGCTTCCCGTCCGGCGAAAAACTGATTGGCCCATCAATCTTCTCCAGCACCTTGACGGGAGTGCCGCCAAGCACCGGAATGCGGTAAAGAGTGCCGGCGTCGAGGTTGGCTTTGACGGCGTAGTAGAGCTCGGTGCCATCGGGCGAGAACGTGATACCGAAAAACCCGATAGGCGCGGGCGGCACGATCTCCTTGTCGTTCGCCGTGCTCACCTGCCGGATGTAAAGACTCTGCCTGCTACGATCGCTTAGCGCATACACGATGTACTTGCCATCGGGCGAGATGGTGGCATCGATTGCGTTACCCGAGTTGGTCAAACGAGTAAGCCGGACGTCCGCGAAATGCGAGACCGGCGGCTCTCGATGAAACCACTTGTACACTCCGAAAATGCCGGCCGCGAGGATCACCACGCTCGCAATCAGTCCGGTGGCAGCGCCGAGTTTATGTCGCTTGAATTCAAGGCTGATCGATTCGCTGATGTTGCTGATCGCGCTGCGTGAAGTCGTTGCGCGTGGCTCGGAAAGTGCCGCGGTTGGCTCACCCGCAGCCATCACGGCCGTCGCCGCTCCATCAGTTTCCGAAGCAACAGAACGATCGAGCTTGTCTTGAAACTCGAGTTCCTGTTTGAGTGCTTTCAGATCGAGCCAGAGATCTTTGACGACCTGGTAGCGCTCCTCGCGATCCTTCCGCAGCGCCTTAGTCACGATGCGCGACAACTCTGACGGAACTCCCGGCGCGACGCGTGAAAGCGGCGGCGGCTCTGTTTTGAGAATCGAAGCGAGCGTGTCGCTCGGTGTGTCGCCTTCAAACGGTTTGCGACGAGCGACCATCTCGTAAATCACCGCGCCGAGGCTAAAGATGTCGGAGCGATTATCGACGCCGAGGCCGCGTGCCTGTTCGGGCGACATGTAGCCGGCCGTTCCGATAACGATGCCGGATCCGGTGCGCACCTGGATCGTAGGCGCTTCCGCGGCAACTGCGGGCGATGCTTGTTCGCTTAGTTTTGCCAGGCCGAAGTCCAGCACCTTCACGTAACCATCGGGCCGCAGCATGATGTTTTCGGGTTTGATATCGCGATGAATGATGCCGGCCTTATGCGCGGCGGAAAGCGCATCGGCAACCTGGATCGCGACGTTGAGCGATTCAGCGAGTGCCAGCCCCGAGCGGCTCAGGCGGAATCGCAAAGTTTCGCCTTCGACGTATTCGGTCGCGATGACGTGGGAGTTGGCGGCCTGTCGAATTTCGTAGATCGTGATGATGTTTGGATGATTGAGAGCCGATGCGGCACGAGCTTCCTGCTCGAAGCGACGCAGCCGATCGTCGTCAGTCGTGAAAGAGGACGGGAGCAGTTTCAGAGCGACTTTGCGACCGAGCCGTTTGTCCTCCGCGAGATAAACCTCGCCCATCCCGCCGCGACTAATAAAAGAGATTACTTCATACGAGGCGATGGTCTGGCCGGGCTTCAGCTCCGCTCGTTCGCCCGCCAACAGCGACGCCGCGGCTTCAAAAGCAGGCTTGTCGATAAAGCTGCCACTCTGCTCGTGCGATGCGATCAACGATTCAACTTCACTGCGCAGATTCTCGTCGCCGGAGCACGCCTCCACGATAAACGGGCCACGCTCTTCAGGCCGATACATGAGCGCCGAGTTGAAGATCTCTTTGACTTGTTGCCAGCGTTCCGGGGTCATAACATTGCCGATTTCCAATTGCCAATTGCCGATTGTCTGCTAAATAGGCCTCTAGTTTTATACGCGGAAGGAATGCCTAAATCCCCTCACTCAATCGACGATTTTGATCAAATCGGCAATTGCCGGAAGAAATGCCTAAATCCCTCACTCAATCGACGATTTTGGATCAAATCGGCAATTGGAAATTGGCAATTGGCAATTGGAAATGTCCTCATCCCAACTGGCGGCGGAGCCACGCTCGCGCCATCTTCCAATCGCGCTCGACCGTCGCGTGCCCGACCCCAATCACTTCCGCAATTTCTTCGATCGAAAGTCCGCCGAAAAATTTCAACTCCACAATTCGCCCCTGCTGCGGATCCATCTTCGCAAGCTCGTCCAGCGCCTCGTTCAAAGCAAGCAGATCGACTTCCGGTTGCTTCACGAGCGTTTCCGCGCTCGTGATCGAGATCCGTTGCTGCACTGAGCCGCCGCGCTTCACTGCCTGATGCTGGCGTGCATGGTCCACGAGTATGCGGCGCATCAACTGGGCCGAGATACCGAAGAAATGCGCGCGGTTCTGCCATTTCGCGTTTCTTTGATCGACGAGCTTGAGATACGCCTCGTTAACCAGCGCGGTGGGCTGAAGTGTGTGTCCGGCGCGTTCCCGTCGCAAATATGCGGTCGCCAAACGTCGCAGCTCGCTGTAGACCAGCGGCATCAGTTTCTCCAGTGCCGCCTGGTCGCCTTTACCCCAATCAATCAAAAGCTGCGTGATGCCTTCGGACGACTGCATACGTCTGTTCATGTCTAAGTAGCCGCAGAGTTTACAACAAATGTTCGGCCGCCGTGAGGGAATCCGGGCCAAACGTCCGCGTGAGTAGGTGGAGACAAAAAGTGCTACTGAAAATTTGGAGGTCCATTATGAAAAGACATCTCAACATCCTGATCGCCGTTATCGTCCTCGCCGCCGCTCTTACCGCACACGGCCAATCCTCGAGCGCTCAAAAAGTGATCGCCACGATCCCGTTTGCATTCAACGTCGGTAACACGCGCCTTCCCGCCGGCAAATACACGTTGACCGTCACGAACCCGAGTTCGGATCGGAAGATTTTACAGATACGAAACGCGGACGGCCGTTCGACTGCGATGATTCTCACGACCGGCGTGTCCGGGAACGCAGCCGACAGCGCGAAGCTCGTCTTTCATCGCTACGGTGATCGCTACTTCTTCGCGCAGGCGAAGATGGCCGGCGAAGCGACCAGCCTTGCGGCGATGAAGTCGAAAGCGGAACGCGCGGAACAGGAGACCGTTGCGAAGGCGCGCAAGAGTGTGGTCGTGATCCTCGCCGAGTAATCTCTTTCGGCTGGCAGAAGTTGGGGAACTCCTTGCCGGCTGTTTGACAGGATTACAGGATTTGCACGATTAACATGATAGTTCTGCTATCCTGCTAATCTTGTTAATCCTGTAATCCTGTCTAAATGCGTCTTCGCACCGAAGCAATCGCGGGCATTACCACGTTCTTCACCATGGCCTACATCGTTGTGGTGAACCCTACGATCCTCTCGACCCCCGGAACAGGCATGGCATTCAGCGGTGTGCTGACCGCAACCGTGCTGGTCTGTTTTGTCATGACCCTGCTGATGGGTCTTTACGCAAAACTTCCTTTCGCGGTCGCGCCCGGCATGGGCATCAACGCCTTCTTCACGTTCACCATCATTCTCACGCAGCGCGTCTGGTGGCAGACGGCGCTCGGAATCATCTTCTGGGCGGGCGTGCTCTTTCTCGTGATCTCGATCACTCCGATTCGCGAAACGATCGCGAAAGCAATTCCTTCGGAACTGAGAATCGGAACGGCCGCCGGCATCGGAATCTTCCTGACATTCATCGGTCTCAAAAACGCCGGACTGATAACTTCCGATCCCGTCACGTTCGTTAAGCTCGGGACGCTTGGCGTCCAGGCATTGCTCGCGATCGTCGGGTTGATCGTGACTCTCGTGCTCACGGTCCGTCGCAGTGCGTTCGCGTATCTTGCCGGGATCTTTGTCGTCACACTCGTCGCCTGGGCCACTGGACACGTCACCGCGCCGGAGAGTTTCTTCAGTGCGCCGGATTTCAAGACCGTCTTCCTGAAGTTGGACATTTGGGGCGCGCTCAAACTCTCACTCCTGCCGGCGATCATCGGCATACTGTTCACCGATCTGTTCGACTCAATCTCGACCTTCATCGGCGTCGCTCATGCCGCCGATCTACTCGACGAGAACGGAAACCCGCGCAACCTCCGGCAAGGCTTGATCGTCGATTCCGTCGCGACGTTCGGCGCGGGCCTGGCAGGCACGTCGTCCGGCACGGCTTACATCGAAAGCATCGCCGGCATCAACAGTGGCGGGCGCACCGGATTGACTTCAGTCTTCACTGCCCTCTGCTTTCTGCCGTGTTTCTTCCTCGCGCCGCTCGCGGGCATGGTCCCCGCGTACGCGACAGCGCCGGTTCTCGTGCTCGTCGGCGCATCGATGTTCAGAAGCGTCAATCAGATTGATTTCCGGAAAATCGAGGAAGGCCTGCCGGCGTTTTTGACTATAATCCTCATCCCCCTTACCTTCTCAATCACCCAGGGCATACTCTGGGGATTTATTTCGCATGTTGGCCTTTATCTGCTGGTCGGCCGCCGGAGAGAGATTCATCCCGTAATGTTCATACTCGCGCTGATCGCGATCGGGTTGCTGCTGCTGGAGCATTCGGAGCTGTTATGAGAAATATCGCTGCCCTTTTACTCGTCGCAGTCTTCGCGACTGTGGCGGTCGCACAAACACCTTCTCCAACGCCAACAGACAAACGCGGTCTCGGGATTCAAAGCAGCGGTCAAACAACAACATCTCAAACGAGTTCGCAATCGAGAGAAGCCAAGCCTGAACTCGTTCTGCAAACCGGCTACAACAATCTCATCGGAGCAACTCGACTCGTCTTCAGTCCTGACGGTCGCCTGCTCGCTACCGGCACACTGCGCAGCAACACGATCAAGCTTTGGGAAACGGCGACGAACCGCAAGCTGCGCGATCTTTCAGGTAGTGGACAAAACTCATTCGCCATCGCACCAGCGATCGCGTTTAGTCGCGACAGTCGTCTCGTTGCAGCTTCTGCTGGTGATAACTCAGTGAAGGTTTGGGACGTGATGAGCGGGCGTGAGCTGTATTCGCTCGGCGGCGTTCAAGGCTCGATGATGGCTTCACTAGGCGTTTACTTTGTCGGCTTCGCTTCGGATAACCGGCTCGTGACGGTGAGTGATGCGGTTCGAGTTTGGGATCTTTCCACCGGCCGTGAACTGCGCACACTCGAGTCGGACGTGCTGTCGACAGCGAGCTTCAACGGGACTGACAGTGGAGTGACTCTCTCTCCGGATGGCAGTCAGCTTCTGCTGTTCACCGACGAAGCGCAAATCAGGTTTGTTGATCTCGCGACCGGGCGTGAAGTTCGTCGCGTGAAACTCCCTGACCATCGCATCGAGAGCTTGCAGCTCTCTTTCAGCCCCGACGGAAATCTGCTCGCGGCAGGAATTCAAGACAAGCGTTTGAAGTTCTGGAATCTCACGTCTAAAAAAGATCAGGAGCTTGCACGAACGGCCAAAGATTATTCGTTTCTGAGGTTCAGTCGTGATGGTCGCCTGCTCGCACTCTCCGAAAGCTACAACGTAAAGCTCTGGGATGTTGCTACGCTGCGTGAGTTGCCCGCGATAAAAGTTCCGAACAGCGGCGCCTTTTCGCAAGGCGAGGCATTCGTCGCGTTCAGCGAAGACGGCAAACGCATCGCGACCGGCGGCTTCGATACCGACACGATCGTTTGGGAAGCTGAGACAGGTAAACGCCTCTCGAACCTGAGCGGCCGCACGAACATGGCTTATAACGTCGCGTTCAGCGCTGACGGGAACCAGCTCGCCGCCGGAGGCCGGACGCGATGGGATCTGCGCACGGGACGAGGGCTGCGAACAAGTCCCGAA
>JBKPPH010000212.1:0-12555 GCA_046733535.1 Acidobacteriota bacterium | reverse complement strand
TCTGCGCACAGATACAAGTGCCCAGTTTACGGCTGAGAGGCTTAACCGGGATTTCTACTTCAGATCGTCGAGTTGCAGGCCAATCGGGTCGGCGCCGGTCGCTTTCAGACCATCGAGGACACGTGTCACTTCACCATAACTAATGCCACGTGGAGCTTTGATGAAGACAGTCTTCTCGATCCGTTGGTCTTCAGGAACATCGAGCCGCGTCGCCATGCCGGCGCGATACGCGCGGTTTCGCGTGCGCTCTTCGAAGAGCTTGACCAGCCGCGAGGTGAGCGGCGACAGATTGTCGACAGTGCCCATGTCAGGTGTGTGATTGAGCTTCAACGTGCGGTCAGGTTCGATGGTCACCACGAGTGTAAGCGGATCGGGATCGATTCGTAGGTTGTGATCAGGCTCGGCAGGTAGTTTTGCTAGAAAGCGGTGTGGTTTTAGCGGAGCCGCAACCATGAAGATAATGAGCAGAACCAGCAGAACGTCGATCAGTGGAGTTACGTTGATCGCTGGCGCGGGTATCACAGTTTTTATTTTGCTCATCTGCGTTCTCCACTTCGAACGCAGGCTTAGACACTTCGGCACCGAAAAGGTTCCCGCTGATTACTTCACGTCCTTCAGACCTTCGAGCACGACGCGCGCAACGGTGGGAATGATCTCGCGCTCGTTCGAATGTTCGGTGGTGAATGTGGCCAGCACGAACTTAAGGCCATCAGGCAGCTCGATGTAGGCGACGTCGTGTCGCGTCGTGCTGGTCCATCCGGCTTTGGACCACAGCCGGACTCCCTCGCGTCCTTGCAGCGCGATGCCCGTGAAGCTGTGGCCCTGGTCGTCGGGATCGTCGCTGTGGCCGGTGTATTCTCGTTTTAGTAGTTCCATCATCTGTGCGGTGCGCGCTGCGTTCGCGGCTTTTCCAGTGACGATCTCCATCATCAGACGAGCAGTAGCGTCGGTCGTCAACTTGTTCCGGTTCTCGCCGTTCGGGCCGCGCGACACGCGTTCGCGGCCATAAGCGTCTTCGCAAAACGTCTTCTGGTTGACGTTGATGTTGGTGTAACCGAGTGAGGCGAAATAACGATTAACTGCATTACGCTGATACTGCCACTCTTCCATTTCTTTCGGCGGCAGTTCGTAACCGCCGGTCGTGTGCGTGAGCACGTCGAGCACGTATTGCGTCGCTTCATTCGAGGAATCGACGATCATGTCGCGCAGTGCGCGAGTCAACTCCGGTGTTTGCTCGATCTTCTTGTCTTCGAGCCAGCGATGTGCGGCCACGAGATAGAACAGTTTGACTACACTCGCGGGATACACTCGTTCATTGCCACGAAAAGCGCCGGTCACCGGACGCTTCGGATCACGCAGATCGATGAGGGTGATCGAAAGCTGATCCTGCTGGAGCTTCTTGTCCGCGAAGCGTTCGAGAGTGGTCCTGGCGGCGCGATCGACGAGGTCCTGTAACGAAGATTGTTGAGCAGGAGCGGAGACAAAAAGAACGATAAGAACGCAAAGAGCGCCGAGAATTTTAGTCATCACGCGCTCAGACTATTACGCTTCCACCATGCCCGCAAGCCAATCCGTGTTTCATCCGTGTTATCCGTGGTTTCAAAAATGGGATCGTGCAATCTCATTTATGAAATGAAGGACAAACAACAAACTCACCGCACTTTTTCTTCTTTCAAAATATTAGCCGCAGATTTACGCAGATAAAACGCTGATTTTGATCTGAGTTCATCTGCGTAAATCTGCGGCTCAAAACTGGCACAGCCTTTGACTCCCCAAACTCAAATTGCACATGCCTGGCTAAGGAGCGACACATGGACCTGCTCTGGAAAAATCTTGTTTATTCGACCCGAATGTTACTGAAGCGACCAAGTCTGACCGCGATCGCCATCATCGCCATTGCCCTCGGCATCGGCGCCAACACCGCTATCTTCTCCGTCGTTAACACCGTCCTGCTGCAACCGCTTCCTTACGAACACCCGGAGCAACTCGTCAGACTGGCGACCGAACAGCGCAATCAAGCGCTTGACGGCCGCGGCACTTTCTCAGTTCCTGATTTACTCGATGTGCAACAGTCATCGACCACACTCGAATACGTTGCGACAGTTCAGCGTAGCGGCACGATGGTAACCGAAGGCGGCGAGCCGGAACGTTTGATCGGAGCGGCAGTCAATGCCGATTACTTCCCCCTTCTGCGAGTCAAACCAATTCTCGGCCGCGTCTTCACGCGCGAAGAAGACAAGCCCGGAGCGGCGCCCGTGATCGTTCTCAGTCAAGGCCTCTGGCAACGGCGTTTTGGGGGTGATCCAAACATCATCGGCCGCGAGGTAAACATCGGCGGCAAGACGACGGTCATTGGAATCATGCCCGCGGGTTTCGAGTTTCCCATCAGCGACGATCCGCAGGACTTTTGGGAGCCGCTGTTCTCCGCCGACTTTATGACGGCGAAAGGGGTTCGCGACGAGCGCGCAAACAGGTTCCTCGACGTCATCGGCCGGCTGAAGCCGGGTGCAACAGTTGCGCAGGCCAAAGCAGATCTCGACCTTCTTTCACGTCAAATCGAACAGCGATCGCCCGAATCAAACACAAACGTGATCTTCAACGCGGTCTCACTGCACGAAGAGATCACGCGTGACTACCGCCCCGCCCTGCTCGTGATGCTCGGCGCCGTCGGCCTGGTGCTGCTGATTGCGTGTGCAAACGTCGCGAATCTTCTCCTCGCGCGCGCGGCTGCGCGCCAGAAAGAAGTCGCTATTCGCATGGCGCTCGGCGCGAGTCGCCGCCGCATTGCGGGCCAACTGCTGACCGAAAGCGTTCTCTTGTCGTTAGCAGGGGGCGCTCTCGGTTTATTGCTCGTTAGCTGGGGCACAGCTCTACTCGTAGCTTATGGACCAGCCGACGTACCGCGACTGCACGAGGTCAGTCTCGATCGTTACGTGCTCCTCTTTACGTTCAGTATCGCGATGTTGACGGGCATCTTGTTCGGTCTCGCTCCTGCACTGCACGCCTCCAAACCCGATCCCGGCAATATGTTGAAAGAGAGTGGCCGAGGTGTGTCACACAGTGGACGAAACTGGATGCGCAGCGTCCTGATCGTGTCTGAAGTCGCGTTGTCGTTGATGCTGCTCGTCGGTGCGGGGCTGTTGATGAATAGTTTTTGGCGTCTGCTGAAAACGGACGCGGGCTTCGATCCTAAAGGCGTACTGGCACTGGACATTCCTCTGAGTAGGATCACGTATCCAAAACCCGAACAGCAGTCTGCGGTGTTCCAACAGCTCATCGCACGAATGAAGACGATTCCGGGCGTTCGCGATGCTTCGGTAGTGAGCAACGTTCCGCTCACTGATTTCGATGTCGAGTTGACGTTTCAAATCGAGGGCCGCGCGCCGTACAAACCCGGCGAGGAAGCCGGCGCTGACTACACGGTGGCCGGTCCTGACTACTTTCGCACGATGAATATCGCGCTGCTGCGTGGCCGCACTTTTACCGATCACGACACCGCGGATTCGCCTAAAGCCATCGTCGTCAGCAACGCATTCGTCAAGCGTTACTTTCCGGACGAGGACCCGCTCGGCAGACGCATCATCTTTGATGGCCCAAACAAGGTGCCGCGCGAAATAGTCGGCGTGGTTGGAGACGTCCGGCGTAACGGGCTCGACGTCGACGTCGAGCCGGAGATGTACGTTCCATATTTTCAGAAGCCCGAACGCAGGCTGAACCTTGTGATTCGCACTGAAGCGCGGGATGCATCGCAATTGCTGCCGGCGGTGCGCGCGGAAATAAAGGCTTTCGATCCGAACCAGATAATCTGGCGCGCACAAACGCTCGAACAGTTGTTGGGAACGTCAGTCGCTCCACGCAAGTTCAATATGCTGCTGCTGGGAATCTTCGCCGGTGTCGCGCTTATTCTTGCCGCTGTCGGTTTGTATGGCGTGATGAGTTATTCGGTTAGTTGGCGAACACACGAGATCGGAATTCGGATGGCCCTCGGCGCCGAACGAGCTGACGTTCTGCGTCTCGTCGTGCGCCAGGGAATGATGATGACGGTGATTGGTCTCGCGGTCGGATTGGTTGGAGCGTTCCTCATGTCGCGGGTCATAAGAGGTCTGCTTTACGGAGTATCGCCGACTGATCCGTTCACGTTCGCTGGCGTCTCGATCGTGCTGATGGTGGTGGCGCTACTCGCGTGCCTGGTCCCTGCGCGCCGCGCCACGCGAGTCGACCCGATGATTGCGCTACGAACGGAATAAAATCCGTTCCAAATCTGTGTAAATCCGCGGCCGATTTTGCTATAAGCCTTCGGGTGCAGAACCAACCTGACGCAGACCTGGTCCGTGGCATACGCCGCTGGGACCTGGTCGCAATTTGCATCAACGGCATTATCGGCGCCGGCATTTTCGGTCTTCCTTCGAAAGTCTACTCGCTAATCGGCACTTACAGCCTGATCGCATTCGTCGTCTGCGCGCTCGTCGTTGCACTGATCATACTTTGCTTCGCCGAGGTGAGCAGCCGCTTCGACGAAACAGGTGGTCCATATCTCTACGCACGCGAGGCATTCCAGCCTGCGGTCGCGTTTGAAGTCGGCTGGCTGATCTGGCTCGCACGCGTTACTGCGTTCGCCGCGAACTGTAATCTGCTGATCGACTACCTGAGTTACTTCTGGCTCTCGGCAACGGCGCCTCTCTGGCGCGCTGCAATCATCGTGCTGACAGTTATCGTGCTCGCGATTATCAACGTGCTTGGAATCAGGCAGACGGCGATTGTGAGTAACGCTTTCACGATTGGTAAGCTCGTGCCGATCATCCTCTTCATCGCGGTCGGACTGTTTTTTCTAAACCCGCAGGCATACGAGTTTGGTCCAAGTCCCACGACGGACGCCTTCTCGAAATCAGTCTTGCGGCTGGTTTATGCGTTTACGGGTTTTGAGATGGCGACGATTCCGGCGGGCGAAGTACGCGATCCACGGAGAAGTTTGCCGCGAGCGTTGCTGATTGCGATTCTCATCGTCGCGGTGCTGTACATCATGATTCAGGTGGTGTGTGTAGGCACACTGCCGGATTTAGCCACATCGCAAAAGCCTTTGGCTGATGCAGGGTCGCGGTTTTTGGGAACGGCGGGCGGAGCAATCATCTCTGCGGGCGCGATTATCTCGATCACCGGCAACTTGAATATCCTGCTGCTGTCGGGCTCACGGCTTCCGTTCGCGATGGCTGAGCAAAAGCAGTTGCCGTCGTTTATCCGCAGCATACATAAACGGTTCTTTACACCTTACGTGGCCATTCTAATCACCGCGACACTCATGTTGTTTTTGACTTTGAAGAGCTCGTTTGTGGCAGCGTTGACGATCAGCACGATCGCGCGGCTGGTGACTTACGGAGCAACGTGTCTGGCGTTGCCAGTTTTTCGCGTGCGGCGTGAAGTGCCGGCGGCGGCGTTTAGATTGCCCGGCGGCACGATCATCGCGATCCTTTCGTTGGCATTGATTGTTTGGTTACTTTACAGCGCACTCGATGAAGCGAAAGCAACCGCACTCGCCGCCGCGGTTGGATTGCTGATCTATTTCGCTTATCGTCTGTATTCACGTGGATAATTTAGTCGACAATTTGACGGCAATCGTCGGCCAAGAGAACGTTCTCTCGAAATCGGACGAGCTGCTCGTTTACGAGTGCGACGGCCTGCCGCAACACAAACATCGCCCGCGCGCAGTCGTCTTTCCTGCATCAACAGAAGAAACATCGGCCGTCATGCGCGAACTCGCGCGCGCCAACGTGCCCTTCACACCGCGCGGCGCGGGCACCGGACTTTCAGGCGGCGCCCTCGCACTCAACTCCGGCGTCGTGATCGAGATGGCGCGCATGCGCAAGATCCTGCGCATCGACGTCGAGAACCGTCTCGCCGTGGTCCAACCGGGCGTCGTGAACCTGCACGTCTCGCGCGCGGTGGCGCCGTTTGGTTTGTATTACGTTCCCGATCCTTCGAGCCAACCGACCTGCACGATCGGCGGAAACATCGCCGAGAGCGCGGGCGGCATTCATTGCTTGAAGTATGGGACCACGACCGACCACGTGATTGGTTGTCGCGTCGTGCTTGCGGGCGGTGAGATCGTCGATCTCGACGGCGCACCGGGTTACGACTTGCTCGGCGTATTTATCGGCTCTGAAGGCACTTTCGGGATCGCCACTGAAGCTACACTGAAGTTGGCCCAGGTCCCTCCTGCCGTACGCACTCTGCTCGCGGAGTTTGCCGAGGTAAACGACGCGAGCCATGCTGTTTCCGCCATCATCGCCGCCGGCGTGATGCCCGCCGCACTCGAAATGATGGACCGCGAGATCATTCGTGCCGTCGAAGCGAGCGTCTTCGCCGCCGGACTGCCCCCGGATGCAGGAGCCGCATTGCTGATCGAGTTGGACGGCATCGAAGCAGGCCTCGACGATGAAGCGCAAAAAGTGACGAGCATCTGCATGGAGTACGGCGCGCGCAGTTGCCGCTTCGCTCGCGACGAGGCAGAACGAAAGAAACTTTGGGCGGCGCGCAAAGGCGCGTTTGGCGCTATCGGACGTATCTCGCCTGATTCGATGATTCAGGATGCAGTCGTTCCGCGTTCGCGCCTGCCCGAAGTGCTCGCGGCCGCTTACGACATCGCGACCAGGTATGAACTGCGCATCGCGAACGTCTTTCACGCGGGCGACGGCAACTTGCATCCGCTAATCTGTTTCGACTCTCGCTTTCCAGACCAGGTCCGGCGCGTCAAAGATGCAGGCCGCGAACTGATGGAAGTTTGCGTGCGAGCGGGCGGGACGATCACGGGCGAACACGGCGTCGGTTTGGACAAACGCGAGTTGTTGCCGCTCGTGTTTTCAGACGCGGACATGAACGCGATGTTGAGTGTTCGCGCGGCGTTTGATCCGCTCGGACTTTGTAATCCGGGAAAGATCGTGCCGCTGCTGCGCGGCTGCGGCGAAGGCAAAGCGGTTCAGACTACGCCGCCCGCTTCACTGCGAACGCAAGCGCCTTTGCGCTCTACGCCGATCGCGCCTGTGCCGAAAGGCGGTGCATCACTCGCGCAGATCGTCGGCGAAGCCAACATCTCCTCGAATGTCATCTTCCCCGCCTCGACGGAAGAAATTGCCGAGGTCCTGCAACTCGCTTCGCGCGAACGCTGGAACGTCGTCCCCGCCGGCGGCATGACGTGGCTCAACCCACAACAAAAATCCACCGCAAATCTTGTAATCAACACTACCCGTCTCAACCAAATCATCGAACACGAACCCGCGGATCTGATCGCAATCGCGCAGGCGGGCGTCAAACTCGTCGACTTCAACACGAAGCTCAAAGAGAACGGCCAATGGTTGCCGCTCGATCCGCCCGATGACGGTCGTGCAACTATCGGCGGAGTGGTCGCGACGGGTCTCGGCGGCGCGCAACAATTCGGCTACGGCCGCCCACGCGGATCGGTGATCGGAATGAAAGTCGTGATGGCTGACGGCAGCGTGATCAAAGCCGGCGGACGAGTCGTGAAGAACGTTGCGGGTTATGATTTGTGCAAGTTGTTCACGGGCAGCTACGGAACCCTGGGCATCATCACCGAAGTAAACTTCAAGCTCCGGCCTCGTCCGGCACGCGAAGCGACCGTGATTGTAACCGGGACCACTCGCGATCTTGTTGCAAACGCCCGCGGCATCGTGGACGCGCGTCTTTTTCCAGTCGCGGCGGAGATCGTGTCACCTGCGTTCGCCAATCGACTCGGCATCACGAGCGATGATCCTGCGTTGCTGGTCCGTTTTGCGGGAAACGAAAAAGGCGTTGCCTATCAAGTCGAAGAAGCTCTCGCGCAACTCAGCCGTGCTGAGGTTATGTTGGACGATGCGCAACTCTGGCAGGCTATCGCCGCCGTTTCCCTCTCGAGTAATCGGGATGAAATCGGCGAGGTATGGCGAATCGGAGCGTTGGACGGCCGCAAAGCGTTAAGAGCGGCCACCTCCTTGATGTATCGTGTGAAGAAACAACTCGATCCTTTGAATATTTTGCCGCAGATGAAGGCGGATTAGGGGCGGATTAGATCATGAAAACACTTCGAGTATTCCCACTTCTTCTGGCACTGATTTTCGCGCCGGTCTTGTCGCTCGCTGCTGCTCGTGAACCTGTTCGCGCGCGACACGGAATCGTGGCGTCAACTAACGAGGTCGCGTCGCGTGTCGGAGTCGACATCATGAAGCGCGGTGGTAACGCGGTCGATGCCGCGATTGCCGTCGCGTTCGCGCTCGCGGTCACACACCCGGCCGCGGGAAATCTCGGCGGCGGTGGGTTCATGATGATTCGTCTCAAAGACGGAAGATCGACAGCAATCGATTATCGCGAGATGGCTCCGGCCGCTGCGCATCGCGACGTCTATCTCGACAAAAACGGGAATCTGATCGAGGGCGAAGGTGGTTCGCTTGTCGGCTACCGCGCCGCCGGCGTGCCGGGGACAGTTCGCGGAATGGAGCTGGCGCTGAAGAAGTACGGCTCAGGCAAACTCACCTGGGCCCAACTTGTCGAACCCGCGCGACGTCTGGCTGCCGAGGGTTTTTCAGTTACTTACTCGCTGGCGCGTTCGCTGCACGGCAGCCGCGAATACCTCGAGAAGTATCCCGAAACGAAACGCATCTATTTAAAGGGCGGCAACTTTTACAAAGAAGGCGAGATCTTCCGGCAACCGGAACTCGCAGCCACCTTCGCGCGGCTGCAACGGTCTGGTCCAAACGAGTTTTACGAAGGCGAGACTGCGCGCCTCATCGTAGCCGACATGAAGCGCCACAACGGCATCATGACGATGGATGATTTGCGCGGCTACGTCGCGAAGGAGCGCACGCCGCTCCGTGGCAAGTATCGTGGATACGAGATCATCTCGATGCCGCCACCATCTTCGGGCGGCGCCGTCCTGATCGAGATGCTCAACATACTCGAAGGTTTCGATCTGAAAAAGATGGAGGCCAGTTCGTCGGATCGCTACCACGTCATGGCTGAATCCATGCGCCGCGCGTTTGCCGACCGTGCCGAGTACATGGGCGATACTGATTTTGTGAAAGTACCGGTGGCGGGGTTGATCGACAAGTCTTATGCAGACGTGCTTCGTGCAACGATCAAAACAGATCGCGCTTCGACGAGTGCGGAAGTGCGCGCCGGACGTCCAGCCGGCTACGAGTCAGACGAGACGACGCATTTCACCGTCGTCGATGCTGAGGGAAACACGGTCGCAAATACGTACACGTTGAACAACTCGTACGGCTCGGCGGCAGTCGCCAAAGGCACGGGGATGCTTCTCAACGACGAGATGGACGACTTCGCCGCAAAGCCCGGCACGCCGAACCTGTATGGCCTGATTCAGGGCGAGCGTAACGCGGTCGCGCCGCGGAAACGTCCCCTGTCCGCGATGACGCCGACGATTGTTCTGCGCAAGGATGGGAGTCTGTGGTTTACGGTTGGCAGTCCGGGTGGTCCGACGATCATCAATACCGTTCTCTGCGTCGTCACGAACGTGATTGACTACGACATGAACATCCAGCAGGCGATCGACTTCCCGAGAATTCACCATCAGTGGCTGCCTGATGAACTGGTGGGCGAGCCGTATGGGTTGTCGGGTGATACCCAAAAGGCATTGATGGTGCGCGGGCACAAGTTTGCGGAGAAGCCGCGGTATCTCGGGGATGCCGAGGGCATCATGATTGAAGAGAAGACAGGGGTGCGGCTCGGGGCTACAGATCCGCGAAGGAGCGATGGGCAGGCGGTTGGTTACTGAAGATGATTTGCAGGATTTTGAAAGATTTTTAAATGATGTCGGCGACGCTCGCGCAGCAGGAAGATAGGTTATTGGCGTGTATTCATTGTGGCTTGTGTCTGGAGGCGTGTCCGACGTACGTCATCACCGGCGATGAGAATGATGGGCCAAGGGGGCGGTTGTATCTCATGCGGGCGGTGGCGGAGGGGCGGCTTCAAGAGACTTCGAGCGCGTTTCGAACGCATATTGATCGATGTCTTGGATGTCGCGCCTGCGAGTTAGTGTGTCCCGCGGGGGTTGAATATGGACAGTTGCTCGAGGCCAGTCGTGAAGTGCTGCAAGATGCGCAGCCGAAGTCTGATGTGGCGAATAAGTTGTTGCGGCTGATGCTGCGATACATTTGGCTTTCGCCTGCGCGGTTGCGGATGTTCTTTGGTGCGAGTCGGATGTTTCGGAATCTGGGGCTGGCGCGTTTGTTGTTAAAAACGCGGCTCGCGCGCTTGGTGTCTCCGCGTGCGGAGTTTGCGCTTGCACTGCTGGAAAGCTCACGTCCGGCATTCGGGAGTCGAGGAACAGTAACGCAAAGCGAGTCACGCGGTGAGAGTGTGTTGTTGTTTGCCGGCTGTGTTGGGGAAGGACTGTTCGCACGCGTGAACCGCGCCACGATGCGAGTGCTGCGAGCCAACAACTTCGGCGTCAGCACACCAAAGGACCAGGTCTGTTGCGGCGCGCTGCATGCTCATGCCGGCGATCTCGAAGGCGCGCGCGAGCTTGCAAGAAAAAACATCGCGGCTTTTGATTCAGACGCGCCAATCATCACGAATGCGGGCGGCTGCGGCGCAATGCTCGCGACTTACGGGCACCTGTTCGCCAACGACGAAGAACTCGCGAGCGCGGCCGCAAAGTTCAGCGCGAGAGTTCGGGACGTGAGCCAACAACTCGAATCCTGCGGGATGCGAACAGCGCCGAGCCCACTTGAAACATCCGTGACGTACGACACGTCGTGTCACCTGCTCTACGGCCAACACGCCGGTGACGCCTCGGAAAGGATGTTGCGCGCAACCGCCAACGAGAAGTTTGTTCCGCTTAACGGCACGGAGAGATGCTGCGGCGCTGCCGGCATCTATAACCTGATGCAACCCGAAATGTCGCAACGAGTCCTGAACGAAAAGCTGGCCCATATCAAAGAAACCAAAGCCGGCACACTCGCGACCGGCAACCCAGGCTGCCAGATGCACATCGGCGCCGGCGCCTCAGTGGCGGGCATACCGCTGCGCGTTTGTCATCCTATCGAACTGGTGGACCAGGCGTACGAGCAGGCCGGCTTTTATACTTAGACAGGATTACACGATTTTGGACGTACAAGATGTAATCATGAGAAATCCTGCAATCCTGTCTAGACTAATGTGTCGCCGCCGATGACGGTGAGTTTGACGTTGTCGTTGTGGTCGAGTGCGACTAGATCGGCACGCTTCCCGACTTCGATAGATCCACAAACGTCATCCACCCCCAGCAGGCGCGCAGGATTTCCCGACGCCATCTGCGCAAGGTCCGCGTAAGAAACTCCGAGCGAATGCATCAGTCGCACAGCGTCGAGCATACTGATCACTGAGCCGGCGATGCTGCCGGATGCATTGGCCGTGCGGCCGTTTTTCACCGAGATCGTTTCACCCCAGATCTGGTAATCGCCGTCGCCCTTGCCCGCGGCTGCAATTGCATCACTAATCAGACTGATGCCTCGCCGGCTCTTGATCTTCATCAGCAACCGAAGCATGAACGGATCGAGATGTATGCCGTCAGCAATTAGATCGAACGTCACGTCTTCGCGCGACAGTCCCCACGCAATCGGGCCGGGGCTGCGATGATGCAGCGGCGCCATCGCGTTCATGAAGTGAGTCATGTGACGAGCTCCGGCATCACACGCTTCGTCCAGAATTTTCAAATCGGCGCGCGTGTGTCCGATCGAGATCACCCAACCTCGTGCTTTCAACTCGCGCACCAGCTCGACACCGCCACTTACCTCCGGCGCGAGCGTGATCATGCGCACTGCATTCTCGGGCACCGGCAGCGAATCCAGATCTTCAGGACCTGAGTAAGTTTTGAAGTACTCGGTGTGCAGCGCACCACACTGCGCCGAGTTAACAAACGGCCCTTCGTAATGCACACCCAAAACTCGCGCTCCAGCATTCTTCATCGCCTGCGATATCGCGCGCACCGCACTCGCATAATTCTCGTCACTCGCCGGCACAAACGTCGGCACCCACGCAGTCACACCCTGCGAAGCCAAAAACTCAGAGACCTCCTGAAGCCCATCTGCCGTCGCCTCCATCACGTCCACACCAACTGCGCCATGAATGTGAACGTCGATGAACCCGGGAAGCAGTGTCATCCCACCGAGATCGATCGTCTCAGCGCCTGCCGGACCACGCTCATCAACAGACGAAATGTGACCATCTTCGACGAGTACCGACCCGTGCTCGATGGTCTTGTCCGGCAAAACAACAGTGGCATCCTGAAGCAGCAGCTTTCGTGGCGAGTGATTCATATTGCCCGGTAGTTTACGCTAGAATTCGCCTTGTTTGTCATGAGAACACCAACACTCCTTTTATTACTCTCGCTACACCTGTGCGCGATTTCCGTTAGCGCTCAAGGCATCAGCGCTGAATGCACACCGGCTGAAGAACTACTCAAACAAGCCGAGTCTGCCGCCAGGAAAAACGATTGGCAGACCGCCGCGAATGGCTACTGGTCCGCCTCGCAAATTGCCCCTGCGTGTGTCGAAGCGTTAGTCAATCTCGGTG
>JBKPPH010000211.1:0-9919 GCA_046733535.1 Acidobacteriota bacterium | reverse complement strand
TTCACTCTCTTTCCGAATGATGCTGTAGTACTCGTTTTTCTTTTCCGGCGTCGTAATGCGTCCCAGCTCGAGTGTTTCCGCATAGAGTCGAATTAACGCGAGCGGAGTACGAAGTTCATGCGAGACGTTCGAAACAAAGTCTGACTTCAAACGCGCGAGGGCGACCTGCTTGTTTACACTACGGTACGTCAACACGAGGCCGCCGATCATCAGGACTGACAGCACTCCGAGAATCATGAAACTCTGCCACACCCACCGGTCGCTGATGGCTCGCGCTGTTGTTCCTTGAAACTTGATGCCCAATGAAAGGCCGCTAAACGGGTTGCCGAGACTCTGTGTTACTTCCGGCTTACCAGTGCCCCAACCCGGCGACGTCACGAGCGGCCGATCGTATTCGGCTTTCAACGCATCTGACGGATAGACCATCATCGCAAGCCGCTGGTCCTGGTGTTCATTCAGTTCCTGCACGGTCAACTCGCGAAACATCGGCGAGGCGTGTTGTTCGCGTTCCTCAGTAAACTTTTGCGAAGTCAACTCATCGAGCAACTGCGGGAAAAAAGTTTGCTTCAGATAATCGGGATCGAAGCTGGCGACTCCTAAAACGATTCGATCCTTCGCGGGTTGCGGCAACGTGAAGATGGCGGTTGTCGTGTAGACCGCCCCGGTTGGACCATAGGATTCTCCGGCAAACCAAATGATCGGTTTGGTTTTTTTGCTCATCTGCTGGACGAGATATGGTCCTTCCATGCCCAACCATTTGCTATACATTGTGCTGGAGTCGCCGTGCTCGTCGTTCATGTGCGCGCGTTGCGGCTCAAGAGTCACTCCGACTTTCGCGTCGAAAAGAGCCAGGTGAGCGAACCACGGACTCTTCGACAAAATGAGATCGAACTTCCGTCGCTTCTCCTCCTCCGAATCGGCTTCGCTAGGAAAAGCATCTCGCGCCTGCTCGGTCATTTCGTACGCCTTACCGTTAATCTTCTTCGCCGCGATCGTAAGGACGTATTGAAAGTCGCGATGGATCAGTGCCTCGACCTTCTTGTCGCGCTGGATCGATTTGACGTGTTGGAAGTTGACGTAGATGAGGGTCAAAGCCGGCAAGACCACCGCGATCCCGAGCGTCAGGAACAGCCGGAACCGCGTGTTGCCTTCTCTTTTGAATTTCATCCCAGCCTCCGGAGGTGTTGGCACAGCGGGCAGAGCATACGCCGGGCGAGCCTGGGCTGTGTCAAGCCGAGGTAAAAATTTGTTAAGAGTTGTGAACTTCAGCCACGGATTACACGGATTGTCTTCGTAATCTGTGGATCTATTTTAGCGCTGAGATTATAGTAACGCGCGTGAAACACCTAACGATGCAGGAGCTCGAAGCGGCGCTGGATCATCTGCGTAACGCGCCGAAAGACGATGGCGTTTTGCGATTGATTGTGCGACGTCCACAGGTAGATCAGCGAGAGGTTGTCGAAGAAGCTGAGCTCGATACCGCCCTCGGCCTCATCGGCGACAGTTGGAGCAGGCGCGGCAGCTCAAAATCCGCGGACGGCGGCCCGCATCCGGAGATGCAGATCAACATCATGAACGCTCGCGTCACCGCCCTCGTCGCACAGGAGCTGGAGCGCTGGCCACTCGCAGGCGATCAACTCTACCTCGATATGGATTTGAGCAAAGACAACTTGCCCACGGGTTCGCGGATCGCAGTCGGTTCAGCAGTGCTTGAAGTCAGCGCACTGCCACACACCGGCTGTCACAAGTTCGTCTCTCGCTTCGGTGTTGATGCGATGAAGTTTGTGAATTCAGAAGTCGGCAAGCAACTCTGCCTGCGCGGCATCAACGCTAAAGTTGTCCAGGCTGGTGTAGTGAAGGTGGGCCACACTGCGAAAAAAATAACCACGAACGATCGCGGATATCACGGATGATTATTCGTGACATCCGCGTTCATCCGTGGCAGACCTCACGCGGCTCTCTGCCGCGAATGTCGGCCCTCTGCAAACTCCTCGATCATCTTCTTATTGAACGCGGGTATATCGGCAGGCTTCCGACTGGTTATTAAGCCGTTATCAACCACCACTTCTTTATCAACCCAACGCGCGCCGGCATTCATCAGATCCTTTTTCAAAGACGGCCACGACGTCATCATTCTTCCTTTAACTACTTCGGAGTCGATTAGCGTCCATGGCGCGTGGCAGATCGCTGCCACTGGTTTTCCCGTTACAAAGAACCCATCGATAAACTCGACCGCTCGCATCATCATTCGCAGTTGATCGGGATTTCTCACGCCACCCGGCAATAGTAATGCGTCGTAATCATCAGAACGGGCCCTGGTCAAGGGCATATCAACATTAAATGAGTCCGCTTTTTCGTCGTGATTCCATCCCTGCACTTGCCCTTCGGCGGGGGAGACGATCTCGGTCGTCGCTCCGGCCTCTTCAAGGGCTTTCTTCGGCTCCGTCAGTTCAACTTGTTCGAATCCGTCGGCGACCAGTATCGCGACTTTCTTTCCTTTCAGTTTCTTCTCCATGAGATTCCTCCTTGCTCTCAACTAAAAAACTTCGCCGAGCGGACATCTCTCATGGAGTGCGGCGACTTGACGCCGCTTGGTCGGCGGATCCGAAGCGTGGGCAAGTCACCGCACTCCAACGTGCCCTGCTCTATTTGGCAAGTCCCTGTTACGCAACAAAGATGCCGCCGATGAGGTTCGTCAAAATGTCAGTATTCAACCGTACATATAGGAAGTGAGGTCAAAAGAAGAAGCAAAACGTAACGAACTGAGCCAGCATTGATCGTACTGATGCCACAAAAGTGTACGGCAGAGGACACACTAAACGACCTTCTTTTTCCAGCGGCCGCGCCGGAAAACAGCCGCGCTGACCACGGCCAGCGTCGAGAAAGCAATGGTCATCGCGACAAAAACGCCGCGCGGACCCATGCCGGCGACGACACTCAGCACGTAAGCCAGCGGGATCTCCCAGAGCCAGAACACGAAAAGGTTGATAATCGTCGGCGTCCAGGTATCGCCCGCGCCATTGAACGACTGCCCGAGCACCATGCCGTAGGCATAAAACAGGAAGCCATACGCGACGATGCGGAGACAGTCGACACCGTATTGAGCCACGTTCGGATCGGCCGTGTAGAACCAGATGATCTGCGGCGCGAAGAGAATGAACAGCAGTCCGATGATCCCGAGAAAGATCATGTTGTAGAAACCGGCTTTCCAGACTGCGCGTTCGGCACGTTCCGGATCGCGCGCGCCGAGGGCCTGGCCAACCATCGTCGCCGCTGCGTTCGCCATTCCCCACGAAGGCAGGAGCGCGAAAAGGATCACGCGGATTCCGAACGTGTAACCTGCGACCGCATTGCTACCGAAACTCGAAATGATACGCACGAGGCCGATCCAACTGGCCATTCCGATAAACACCTGAAACGTGCCGGTAGAAGATAGTTTGATAAGACGGCCGATGATTGACGGTTCGATACGCAGGTGACGGCGCTCGATGCTGAATCGCCCGCCCGAACGAATCAGCCTCGTCAGCGCGTACAGTGCACCTGTTCCTCTGCCGATGTTTGTGGCGATGGCAGCGCCGACGATACCCAGTTTCGGAAAAGGTCCGAGTCCAAAAATCAAACACGGCCCAAGCGCGATGTTGATCCAGTTGGCGAGCCACAACGTGCGCATCGCGATCGCCGCATCACCCGCGCCTCTAAAGATCGCGTTGATCATGAAGAGCATCACGACCGTGACGTTTCCGGCCAGCATCACTCGCGTGAATGCGGAGCCGTGCTCGACGACCCACGGCGAGCCGCCCATCAGAGCCAGAAGTTTCGGCGCGAGTGGAGCACCAACAGCGCCGAGGATAATCGACACGAGCAGGGCCAGGAAGATGGCCTGCATCGCTGCGCGTGCGGCGCCATCCGGATTCTGTTCGCCGATGCGCCGCGCGACCATCGCCATCGCACCGATGCTTAGACCGATGGCTAGCGCGTAGATCAAAGTGAGCAGGGACTCGGTGAGACCAACAGTCGCCGCGGCGTCAGTGCCGAGATGCGACACCCAGAAGATGTCGACGACCGCGAAGACGCTTTCCATGATCATTTCCAGGACCATCGGAATAGCGAGCAACAGAATCGCGCGACCGATGGGACCAGTGGTGTAGTTTCGATGCGAGCCGCGGATCGATTCCTTAACGGCAGACCACAGGCTTTGTGAACCTTCGTGAAGAACCGGTATTTGTTCGGAGGAGACGAGTTCGTTTGGGGAGTCCATGTTAATCCTGCCTAATCTTGTGAATCCTGTCTAAACAGAACTTCAACTAGCTCGACCGAAGTCGTCCTCTAGTCGCTGGATATCGTCCTCGCCGAGATAATTTCCTCGCTGCACTTCTATAAAGATCAGATCGGCGTCGCCGGGGTTCTCGACGCGGTGAGCTGCTCCGATCGGGATGTCGATCGCTTCCCCAGTTCGAACGGTGATCTCTTCACCGTCGAGTGTGACCTTCGCGGTCCCTTCAACTACCACCCAATGTTCGGCGCGTTGCGAGTGTTTCTGATAACTGAGTCGCTTACCCGGTAAGACTTCGATACGTTTGACCTTGAAAGTTGTTCCCTCTTCCAGCACCGTGTAAGTTCCCCAGGGCCGCCGATCAAACTCTCGCATTCGTCCGTTCCTCCTTGAATGGTGGAACGTACCTTAGGGCACAAAAAAACACAAAGGCTCATTTCGAGCCTTTGTGTTTTCCGTTTATTTGTTTCCCCTGTTTACGAACCCGCTTTGAGCGTCAGGTAAATTACGTTATTGCGACGCTTGATCAAAACCAGCGCGGGCCGGTTACCTGACTGCTGAGTCGCAGCATTGAACTCAGCAACCGTTCGTACCTGCTGGCGGTTGACTTCCTGAATCAAGTCGCCTTGCCTGATACCTGCGTTCGCGGCATTGCTGGAAGGATCCACTTTCGTGACCAGCAATCCCTGGTCGTCGGCATCGAGACCGTAACGAGATGCCATCTCGGCTGTGAGTGGCTGCAACGTCAATCCGAATTTGTCAGTTCCGGTAGCTCCTTCGCTGCTGCTCTCTTCGCTTTCCGGCCGCTGCCGTTCAGGCAATTCCGCGAGCGCAACCTGAAGGTTTTGATCGCGCCCGTTGCGCATCACGGTCACCTCGACATTCGACCCGGGTGCCATGCTGGCAACGGCGTTACGCAAGCTATTGTTGTCGACCACCGGTTGTTTATTGATCGCCGTAATCACGTCACCACGTTTGATTCCGGCTTTTTCCGCCGGACCGCCGGCCTGGACTGAAGTGACGATCGCTCCTCTCGCCGCAGGCAGATTCAAACTCGAAGCAAGATCCGCGTCCACTGACTGAATCGTTACGCCAAGCATTCCGCGACGGACTTTCCCAGTCTTCAGTAACTGGTCCATCACGGCCTTCGCCATATTCGACGGAATGGCGAAGCCGATACCGATGTTGCCGCCGGACGGCGAAAGAATCTGCGAGTTGATTCCGATCAGTTCGCCGTTGGTGTTCACGAGCGCGCCGCCGGAATTGCCCCGATTGATCGCCGCATCCGTCTGAAGAAAGTCCTCGAAACTGCCGTCGCTCAAACCAGTGGCCCGGCCTTTGGCGCTGACAATCCCCGACGTGACTGTTTGTCCGATGCCGAGGGGATTGCCGAGGGCGAGGACGAAGTCGCCGACGCGAACTCTGTCAGAGTCGCCCAGCGAGAGTGTCGGCAGGTTCTTCGCATCGATCTTCAAAACGGCGAGGTCGCTCGGCGGGTCGGAACCCACCAACTTGGCCGTGTACGTGCGGTTGTCCGTTAGTTCAACTTTGATCTCGATCGCTCCGTCGACGACGTGATGGTTAGTCAGGATGTAACCGTCGCCGTTGACGATGACTCCGGAGCCGACTCCCTGCACTCGCTGGGGCGGCTGCTGTTGCTGGTCCCGGAAACGATCGCCAAAGAATTCACGGAACGTGGGGTCATCCATGAAGGGAAACTGCTGCGCTGGGCGCGCGCGTTCCGTCGATCTGATGGTCACGACGGCCGGCGAAACTCGACTCACCAGGTCTGCATAAGACCCCTGCACCGCGCCCGACTCCGAAGGCGCCACGGTTGGCGCCGGCTGGGCGGGTGCGAAGCTCATTGCCTTGTTCTGCGCATTACACGACGTGAAAGTAAATACAACCAATAACAGGCCCAAAAATAAATTTGCTCGGGCCATTACTCCTCTTCGAATTCTATTCATAGCCATATCTCCGCTTCCGATTGTAAAAATATAAACTTTGGATTCACAGAAATCCCTTTCGGTTTACCGCCACAAAGGCAGCATTCAGCCACAAAAAAGGGCTTTGGCTCAAAAGTCACTGTTGGATACGGTCGTACCGTAACGCGGTAGCGTCGGGTCGACCTGGTGGATCAATACCCATATCGCATGCCGAAGACTCACCCGACGCTACCGCGTTACGGTACTGACCGTATCCAAGTGCCATTCCTGACTTTTGAGGCGAATCCACAGAAAAGACAAAAAGCACAAGTAACTTTCCTGAAATCTTCGCATTTTTTGTGCTTTCCTGATTAACAGGGCGCGCCTCCTTTGCTGGCTTGAGGCATGTGATATACTGCGCCGCTTAAAACGCCAGTTAAACGCTGGGATCTAGTCAATGTCCAATCGCGTAAGTCACAGCCTGTAAGCCGTTTCGCCCGGGTATTCCAAACCAAATTACGGCAACAGTATCGAGGTATAGCTCTGGTGGATGGGATAGAAATGTCTAACGGCCATGAGGACAATTCCGTCCTGATCGTCAACGACGAGCCCGACCAACTGACCCTGATGAGTAACCTGCTCCACAAAGCCGGGTACTCAGTCCTGACGGCAGAAGACGGCTTGCACGGTCTCAACCTCGCAAAGCAGAAACGTCCCGATCTCGTGATCAGTGACGTCTCCATGCCGCGGATGAACGGCCTGGAGTTTTGCCGCGAGATTCGCGCTGACTCGGAGTTGCAGACCGTTCCCATTCTGCTCGTCAGCGCACTGCAAAAAGACACCGACAGCGTGGTTGCGGGCCTCCGCGCCGGCGCCGACGATTATCTCGAGGTCCCGTTCGACGCCGCGCGTCTCGTCGCCAAAGTGTCGCGACTGCTGGAACGTTCGCGCCTAGAAGCCAGTTATCGCGACCTCGTCGAACAAGCCAGCGACATGATCTTCACGCAGGATCTCGCCGGCAGGTTGACCAGCATTAATCTCGCCGGGCTGAACTTTCTCGGACGAAAGCCGGAAAACGTCATCGGCAGCTCGTTCTTCTCAGTGTTCGGCATCATTCCGGAAACGAATGGTTTCGCCGGCAGCCTTAGCAACCCGCAGGACACGCGCGAGTTTCGCCACCAGTTCGTGGCTCGTTCGGCTGGAGGCGAGGACCGCTGGCTGGATCTGATCGTCTCTCCAATCAAGGACAAACTCGAAGAGACCATCGGCTTTCGCGGACTCGCTCGTGACGTCACCGAGCGAAAGCACTTCGAGGAGGCGTTGCGCGACTCCGAAGAACGCTACCGTCTCCTCTTTGAATCTACGCCGCAGCCAATCTGGGTCTACAGCGAAGACACGCTTGCGTTTTTAGCTGTCAATGAAGCCGCCACTCGCACCTACGGATTCACGCGTGACGAATTCCTTGGCATGACCGTCAACGATATTCGTCCACATGAAGACATTCCCACGCTGATGATCAAAAACGATCCTCACGATCTCGTGATCTCGAGTCCGTGGCGTCATCAGACAAAGGACGGCAAGACGATTTACGTCGAGATGAGCTCGCATCCGGTCATCTTTGACGGCAAGAACAGCCGGCTCGTGATCGTCAACGACGTTACCGAACGAAAACTTTTGGATGAGAAGCAGCAGCGCCTGCACACGTCGCTGCAACAGTCGGCAATGGAGTGGCGGCAGACCTTCAACGCCATCGATTTTCCAGTGCTCATCATCGATCTCGAGGGTGCTATCAAACGTTCTAACCTCGCGGCGGAACAGACCATTGGTATCGAAGCGGAAAAGATCGTCGGGACCACGCTGAGTGAACTCGGCGAAAACCAGCCCTGGAAAAAGGCCGCCGAACTCCTCGAGAATATTCGCGATAACAGTGCGCCCGTCACCGAAGAAGTCAAAGACGACGGCACCAATAAAACATGGGCCATCACGCTCTACCACATCAACGAGTTTGGCTCGACAGGCGAACGCGCGATTTTGATCGCCCAGGACATCAGCAAGCGCGTCGAGCTCGAAGCATCGTTGCGGCAAAGCGAGATGATGTCGTTGCTCGGCTCGCTCGTCGCCGGAGTTGCACACGAAGTCAGAAATCCGTTGTTTGGTATCTCATCGATACTCGACGCCTTCGAAACCAGATTCAGCGACCGGACGGAATACCTACGTTATACAAATGTATTGCGTGATGAAATCGGACGACTCACAATTCTCATGGAAGAGTTGTTAGAGTACGGAAAGCCTTTTCGCGGCGAGTTGTACCTGGTTTCGATGGAAGAGATGGTCTCGCGGTCCATCCGCGCATGTACGCCGGCGTCGGAGGTGGCCCACGTAAATCTCGAAAGCAGGATCGAAGAGTCGTTGCCGAAGATCAGAATCGATCGGCGGCGGCTTTCCAAAGTTTTTGTAAACCTGATCGAGAATGCCATTCAGCATTCACCGGCCAATTCTTCAGTCATTATCGAAACAGAGAAGATCGTGGACGGGAACCAGGAGTGGGTCCAGTGTGCGATCAGGGATTCAGGGGCCGGCATTTCGGCTGACGATTTACCAAAGATATTCGAACCGTTCTTCTCGAAGCGCCGCGGCGGGACCGGGCTCGGCCTGGCCATCGCGCAGCGCATCATGCAGGAACACGGAGGAAAATTGATCGCGGGCAATAATCCCGAAGGCGGCGCCTGTATGATCGCGAGGTTTCCCATACCAGTCGAGGGAGATGCTTAATGTCCAGGAACAAGGTCTTGGTTGTCGATGATGAGTCGGGAGTCAGATTTGGTATCCGTGATTTCCTGGAACAGCACGGTTACGAAATCGAAGAAGCTGAGAGCTGCCAGGACGCGCAGCACCTGTTTCGCACCTCCCGGCCGGACATCGTCATCGCCGACTACATGCTGGCGGACGGCACCGCGCTCGATCTGCTCCCACGTTTGAGAGAGATCGATGCCGGAATCCCTCTGCTGGTTTTGACGGCGCACGGGTCCATTGATCTCGCCGTAAGGGCGATTAAGGAAGGCGCGGAACAGTTCCTCACCAAACCGCTCGAGCTCCCCACGTTGCTCGTGATTCTCCAACGTTTACTTCAGAAGCAGCGCAACTATCACAAACAACTCGCCAGCAAGTCTCGACAAGTGCGGCAGGCAATAGATCCGTTTATCGGCACCAGCGCCGCCATTCGCAACCTCGCGGATCAAGCCAGAAAGATCCTTTCAACTGAAAGTCCGGTCTTGATCCTGGGTGAAACCGGAACGGGTAAAGGCGTGCTGGCTCGCTGGCTACACGACAACAGTCCTCGCGCGGACGAAGCGTTCGTGGATCTGAACTGCGCCGGACTCACCCGCGAGCTGCTGGAAACAGAACTCTTCGGTCACGAGAAAGGCGCGTTTACGAGTGCGACCGCTTCGAAGCAGGGACTGTTCGAGGTTGCTCATCGAGGCACGATCTTTCTCGACGAAGTGGGCGACGTCGACCTTCAGATCCAACCAAAGCTGTTGAAGGTCCTCGAAGAAAAACGGTTCAGACGTTTGGGAGACGTGAGAGATCGCCAGGTGGATGTCAGGCTGATCGCAGCGACACACCAGGATATCGGACAGCTCGTGCGGGAAAGGCGTTTTCGCGACGATCTTTATTTTCGCATCAGCACGATCCCGCTTTCGTTCCCAGCTCTCCGTGAGCG
>JBKPPH010000210.1:0-18594 GCA_046733535.1 Acidobacteriota bacterium | reverse complement strand
GACTGTTTTCCGCTGCCTGTCGCAGCCGCTGCTTTTCCGCCCGCGCTTCATCCTCACGACTCGGCGGTGCGTCGTTCGCGTTCGGGTCTTTGATAAGAATCCGCACGCCGATTTCGTTGCCTGTAACCTCGCGGCACGCTTGCCGGATAAACTTCACGTTCTCCGGCTTCGAAAGCATGTCGCGGTGAACGCGCGCATCAGGCGCAAATTCGACGCGCAGCTCGCCGTCTTCGAGCGCAGTCTCGTGCGCCGCGTCGAGCGCGGTCACGAGCAACATCTTTCGCTGGCTTTCCAGAACGGCTTTTACGCGGTCGATTGGCGACGCATCGAGCGCAGGCGACGGAGTCTCGAGTTTTTGCTCGACATCTGTTTCCAACACGGGCGCGACAGCAGTCGCGGTAAATGACGATCCCGCTGATCGAGAACTCACCGGCGGACTACTTTTGCCTGGAGTCTTTGAACTGCCACTCGACCCGGACGGTGTTCTGCTCGACGAAGTCGCCGCGTCGCCGCCGAGATTTGTTTCGAGATTCGAGAGTCGCTGAATGATCTCGCTAATGCTCTCGACGCCACGCAGCTCCATCAGTTTTACGATCCCGATCTCCAACTGGTAACGGGGCTGAGTCGCGGCGCGTAGTTTTGTTTCAGTCTCGGCGAGCGAATGAAAGAAGCGCACCAGGTCTGACTCGGAAAATAACTCCGCCTGACGGTTGAGCTCCTGCGGTTCGCAGACCGCGGACTCCAGCAGTTCTTCATTCCCCGAAACTTTGGTGACCAGCAGATCGCGAAAGTGCGCTAGCAGATCGCGACAGAAGTTTCGCAGATCGTGTCCGCGCATCACGATGTCGTCGACCGCCGCAATCGCTTCCGCCGGTTTGTTTTCGGCGATGCTGTCGACGATGCGTTTGAGAATGTCGGCGCCCGCGACGCCGAGCGCTGTCTCGACATCTTCTTTCGTGATCTTCTCGCCCGCGAAACTGATCACCTGGTCGAGTGCCGACTGCGCGTCGCGCATCGAGCCCTCGCCCGTACGCGCGATCTCTCGCAATGCATCGTCGGGAACAGAGATCTTCTCTGCCTTCGCGATCAGCTTGAGACGTTCGAGAATCTTCGCCGTGGCGATCGTGCGAAACTCGAACTGCTGGCAACGCGACAGAATGGTTTCCGGAACCTTGTGGCGCTCGGTCGTGGCCATGATGAACACGACGCGCGGCGGCGGCTCTTCCAGAGTTTTCAGCAGCGCGTTGAAAGCCGCGCCGGAAAGCATGTGGACTTCGTCGATGATGAAAACTTTGTAGCGGTCGCGCGCGGGAGCGATGCCGACGCTCGCGATGATCGCGTCGCGCACGTTGTCGACGCCCGTGTTTGACGCGGCGTCGATCTCCTGCACGTCGATGGAGCGGCTCTCCGTGATCTCGCGGCACGACGAACACTGATCGGGATCGTCGGAACGACAGGGAGTTGGTATCGGTTGTTTTGCTTTGTGGCAGTTTAGTGCTTTCGCGAGCAGGCGGGCGCTGGTAGTTTTACCAACGCCCCGCGCACCCGAGAATAGATAAGCGTGATGCAGCCGCTGATGCTCGATAGCATTGCGGAGCGTGCGCGTGATCGGTTCCTGGCCTGTTACTTCGTCGAAGGTCTGGGGACGCCACTTGCGAGCAATTACTTGATAGGCCATAGAAATCGGTTTCGTTAATTTCGAGCCATGTAGGGTGTCGGGTATTTTTTCAAGAGCTTCCAAACGATTGTTACGCTGTCGTCATTGTCAATTCGCACTACCCTGAAAGCAACCAGCACATCGGAAGTCGAATAATTGATCGACCGAAGTACGAAAGTGGTGTTTACCTTAGCGGGCTGTCGTTCCTTATAGGTAACGCCTCCGATGGAAGCGCCTTGCATTGACTTGCGTTGCTCGATTCGGGCGTGCGGCTCATCGTCAACGGGCGTGTGCTGAGCCAGCACTTGCGCTGCATTGGTTTCGAGGCTGACGCTTTCCAGCGGCACATCGCCGATGTTTACGAGCATGCTGTAATTCCCGCCCGCCATTATGGTAGTGAGTTGACCTTGTTCCAGGCCGATCGCGGTACTGTTCACATAATCGTTTGTGCGTTCTATGAACGAGTAAAAAGCACCGCCTCCAGGGATGGTAACCACCAATCTACTTTCCGGGGTGTTATAGACCTGACGAGGCACCATTCGAAACAAGCCGGTGTCTGGTTGCCGGAGAAAGTCTGCGTATCTGGCTCGATCCTCTTCGGAAGGCGCCAGAAAGGCCTTTTCAAGTTTTGAGAGTTCGGCGCGTCTGGCAGTGATCTCCTTTAAGAGATCTTCACGTGATTGCGATTGCGCGAAGTTGGAAATGGCGGCGAGAAGTAGCGTGATTAGAATCCCAGTGGCGACAGTGATCTTTTTCATCGGGAATCCTCCTCTGTTTGGTTAGCCCAACGGGGAGATGTGAGACTACTACGACCGAACTGGCCAGACCCCGGACTTTCCCGCAACACACGCTGCCGTTGCTACCGTTGCTCCGTTCCCGGCCTGGCGGGGTTCACAAGGCGAGCGTTGTGCGGAGCCCGGGATCTGATAACTGATTGTCAAATTGCCGGCGTTTATATTTCCGTCTTCCGGTGCGCGAACATTCTGAGCGCCGCGTTGATTAACAGGTGCAGCAATACATACGCAACCAGCGCGATCACGACCGGCAGCAGCAACGTGTGGCCGCCATCCGTCTGCGGGCTTCCGACGATACCGCGAAACGGTTCGTAGAACGGATTACTCGCGGCGACGATGAAGCGCACAAAGCCTGCACTACTGCGCGCTGCAAGTAAAGCCAGCAGGAAACGCATCACCAGCAGTGCGTAGATCACATAAAAGATGTAATCGATAACTTGCGAGACTCGCGCGAGACCTCGCGAGCGCTGCACTTCGCGCTCGGTGTCAATGACCTCGTTGACCGCTTTCGAACGAAACTCGCCGGCGACTTGATCGATTCTCTGCGCCTCACCGGGAGTTGCCTTCACGGCGGCGCGTTCGCTGATTTCGCTCTGGACCTCGCCTTCAACCTGGCTCTTTACGGTTTCGTGCTGGGCCGCGCGTCTTGCTTCTTCAATCGCTAATTTATCGTCGCTCATCAATCTCACACCGACGGTTCGTAGTTTTGGGGGAATCGAGAGAGTACTGGCGGAGAGGGTGGGATTCGAACCCACGGAACGGTTTCCCGTTCACAGCATTTCCAGTGCTGCCAGTTCAACCACTCCTGCACCTCTCCGGATATGGCGATTGCCAATTGCCAATTGCCGATTGCCAATTGGCAATCTTTTCTGGCGGAGAGGGTGGGATTCGAACCCACGGTGGGCGTTAACCCACTCCGGTTTTCGAGACCGGTGCACTAATCCACTATGCGACCTCTCCGCGTATTATTCTGTTCGCCGCCTCTGGAAAAACTCCTGCATCAGCGCCCGGCATTCCGCTTCCAAAACGCCCGCGCTGATTTGGATGCGGTGATTCAAAAAATCTGTGTCGCAGATGCGAAACCGGCTTATCACCGCGCCTGCGCGTTCATCCGGCGCACCGTAAATCAATCGCCTCACCCGCGCTTGTATCATCGCTCCGGCGCACATCGCGCACGGTTCTATCGTCGAGTAAACATCCACGCCTGTCAGCCGGTAATTGCCGAGCTTACCGGCGGCTTCGCGGAGAGCAACGATTTCAGCGTGAGCTGTGGGATCGCAGTCGGTTCGCGTGCGGTTTCCGGAAACGGCGACGAGTTTATTTTCACTGACGATACAAGTGCCGATGGGCACTTCGCCGCTTGCCTGTGCCTCGCGAGCGGCGGCCAGCGCCTGCCGCATCCAGTAAACGTCAATATCACTCATCAAACAACCGAGCGGCCACTATAGGGCGCGCGTGGAAACAGTGTCAAGAAGACCAATTGCCGATTGCCGATTGCCAATTGCCAATTGAAAGGAAGGTTTTCTCGACGCCATTGGCGCTCTTAAAATTGGCAATCGGCAATTGGCAATCGGAAATGCTATTATCAGTTTCCGGAGTTCCGCGCTCCAGTCTGGCAGGCGCGCTCCATCGATCGGGTCCCATGTCCACCGAAGCAAGCCAACGAGGTAGCGGTCAACTATCGACAGAAAGGATGACCGGCAGGCTCAGAACGCCACCGCCGGTTGAGCCCCTGCCCGACATTTCGGCCCAATCCCCCTCCGCATTAATGCGCCGCATGACGCCCGGTGAATTCAACACCGCGATGATCCATTTCTATCGCGGCGAAGTGCAACGCTCGAACACCTGGCGCAACCGTCTCGATACGACGACAAACTGGGCCGTGATCACTGCCGGCGCCACGCTCTCGTTCGTCTTCAGTTCTCCGAACAATCCGCATTTCGTAATCCCGATCAATTCAATCCTGGTCGCGATCTTTCTCCTGATGGAAGCGCGCCGTTATCGCTATTACGAGATCTGGTCGAGTCGTGTGCGGATCCTGGAAACCGGCTACTTCGCAAACATACTTGCGCCGGAAAACAGGCCGGTCGACGAATCATGGGCCGAACATCTGGCAGCGGATCTGACCACGCCGCATTTCACGATCACCGAGTGGGAGGCGGTCGGGCGACGCTTGCGCCGCAACTATCTCTGGATCTTTGCGCTGTTGGCTTTGAGTTGGAACCTGAAAGTTTACCTCTCGCCTTTGCCGGCGCGTGATTTCAACTCTTTCATCGAACGCGCGACCGTCGGCGTAGTTCCCGGCTGGATCGTCTTTGTGGTGGGTATCGTGTTCAATGCCGCTGTCGCAGTTTTTGCGATCGGCACAGTGAGATTGCGCGAAGCGACGGGGGAAGTGCTGCCGCAACACGAGTTCTCCTTGCGGCCATTGAGGCGAATGACAAACTGGACGACCCAAACCAAGCGACGCACGACCGTGCGTGCCAAACGCGCGCGCCAACGTGTGCGCAGCGGCGGCAGCAGCCCCACCACCACGTCGGAATTCAAGAAGATCGATATCTCCGAAACACCTGACAAGCGCCCCAGCATGCCTTAACCGGCAGTTCCTCTCCACACATCCCACAGATTTTCACAGATCGACTGAATCAGTGTAATCTGTGGATTCTTTATTCGTATGCTTCAGCTCAACGGTCAACAACTTACTCTCGAACAAATCGTAGACGTTGCTCACGGGCGAGCGCAGGTCACTCTCGCGCCCGAAGCACGCGCGCGCGTCGAGCAATCGCGCCGCGTAGTCCAGGACATCGTCACGCAAGGTCGCACTGTTTACGGCGTCAACACCGGCTTCGGGAAGTTGTCAGACGTGAGTATCGATCGCTCTGACCTGATCCAGTTGCAATTGAATCTCGTTCGTAGTCATTCCTGCGGTTTGGGCGATCCGTTGCCGGAGGCTGAAGCGCGGGCGATGTTGTTGCTTCGTGCCAACGTGCTCGCTTCGGGTTTTAGCGGGGCGCGGCCGCTGGTCATTGAGACGCTGATCGCGATGCTCGAGAAGGGCGTGACGCCGGTCATTCCTGAAAAGGGCAGCGTCGGCGCCAGCGGTGACCTCGCGCCACTCGCTCACCTCGCGCTGGCGGCGATTGGCGAAGGCGAAGTCTTTTACAACAGCGAGCGTCTGCCCGCGGCTGCAGGTCTCGAACGCGCGCAGATTGCGCCGCTGCAACTCGAAGTAAAGGAAGGCCTCGCGCTGCTCAACGGCACTCAAGCGATGGGCGCCGTCGGTGCTCTCGCACTCCATCGCGCCGAACAACTCGTGCGGCTTGCAGACGTCGCGGGGGCAATGACGCTCGAAGCGCTCAAAGGCACTCCCGTCGCTTTCGACGAGCGCATCCATGCCGCGCGTCCTCATGCCGGTCAGACGGCCGTCGCGGCACACCTGCGCGAACTGCTGCAAGACAGCGAGATTCGTAAATCACATCTCGATAACGATCCGCGTGTGCAGGACGCGTACAGCTTGCGCTGCATGCCCCAAGTGCACGGCGCGATTCGAACTGCATTGAGCCATGCGCGACAGGTAGTCGAAATTGAAAGCGGCAGTGCGACTGATAATCCTTTAGTTTTTTCCGACACGGGCGAAGTGTTGTCGGGCGGAAACTTTCACGGCGCGCCGCTCGCACTGGTTTTTGACTACGCTGCAATTGCTTTGACAGACTTGATGAGTATCACGGAACGGCGCATCGACAGGCTCGTAAATCCCGATTCGAATGAAGGACTGCCTCCATTCCTGACACCGCACCCCGGCATCTCGTCGGGTTTCATGATGCTGCAAGTGAGTGCGGCGGCGCTCTTGAACGAGGCGAGAGTGCTGGCCCATCCGGCGAGTATCGACAACGTGCCGACTGATGGGGGGAAAGAAGATCACGTGTCGATGGGTATGACTGCCGCGACGAAATGGCGTGCGATCGTGAAGCTGGCGGAGATGGCGACGGCAATCGAGTTGATGACGGCGGCACAGGCGCTGGAGTACCACGCGCCGCTCACACCCGGACGCGGCGTGAAGCAGGCGTACGAGATCGTGCGCGGACTCGTGGCGCCCCTCACTGTGGATCGCCCGATGTCGAGTGATATCGAGAAGCTTACATCCGCGATCATCCGTGGTGATTTTCAATCCGTGTGAACTGGAGGAATGATTGATGTCGAACCCAATGGACGAACGAAGACGAGGACTCGAGGAAGAATACTTTCATCGCAAGAACAAGGAAGCGATTGAAAAGCTGCGCGCGAAGATGAAAGTCTCGGAAGAGGCTAAAGCTGCGGGCACGTCTTCGATGCAGTGCCCGCGTTGTGATGGACGTTTGAACGAGAGCAAGTTTGAAGAAGTTTTGATCGACACGTGCGAAAACTGCGGCGGCGTATGGCTCGATTCCGGCGAGTTGGAACAACTCACGAAAAAAGAAAAAGGCGGCTGGTTGAGCAGGTACTGGGGTGCGGAATAGTCCGATGGACCACCGCGTAATCCACGCCCCGCGCGGCGCTCAGTTGAATTGCAAAGGCTGGCATCAGGAAGCCGCGCTGCGCTGCCTGATGAACAATCTCGATCCTGACGTTGCAGAACGCCCGGACGATCTGATCGTCTACGGCGGCGCGGGTAAAGCTGCTCGCAACTGGGCCGCGTTCGACGCAATCGTGCGGGAGTTGCGCGCGCTCGAAAACGATGAAACGTTGTTGGTCCAATCGGGTAAGCCGGTCGCGGTGTTTCGCACGCACGAATACGCTCCTCGCGTTTTGATCGCGAATTCCAATCTCGTCGGCGCGTGGGCCAACTGGGAACACTTTCACGAACTCGAACGTCGCGGCCTGATGATGTATGGCCAGATGACTGCCGGAAGCTGGATCTACATCGGCACGCAGGGAATCGTGCAGGGCACGTTCGAAACGTTCGCTGCGATGGCTGACAAACACTTCGGCGGCGATCTTTCCGGCAAGCTGGTCGTGTCAGGCGGCATGGGTGGAATGGGCGGCGCGCAGCCACTCGCCGCGACGTTGAATGGCGCTGTGTTTCTCGGCATCGACGTCGATCCCGAGCGCATCGAGCGGCGCGTGCGAACAGGCTACTGCGATCGGCTTGCGATGACGCTCGACGAAGCGCTCGACATTTGCGAAGACGCGCGCGAGCAGAAACGCGCCGTGTCTGTGGGATTGGTGGGAAATTGTGCGGAAGTGTTGCCGGAGCTGGTTAGACGCGGGATCAAGGTAGATGCAGTTACGGATCAAACCAGCGCGCACGATCCGTTGAATGGATACGTGCCCGCCGGATTGGCGTTGGATGAAGCGGCGACCCTGCGTGCAGATGATCCGGCGGCTTACGTTGCACGTTCGATGGAGTCGATGGCGCGACACGTGGAAGCGATGCTGGCGCTGAAACGATCGGGCGCAGTGGCGTTTGACTACGGCAACAACATCCGCAAGCAGGCGCTGGATGCCGGGTGCAAAGATGCGTTCGAGATCCCAGGGTTCGTTCCCGAATACATTCGTCCACTCTTCTGCGAAGGCAAAGGGCCGTTTCGCTGGGTCGCGCTTTCAGGCGACCCGCAAGACATTCGCAAGACCGATGACCTCGCGCTCGAGATGTTTCCCGATGATCGCACGTTGAATCGCTGGCTGCGACTCGCGCGCGATCGTGTTCAGTTTCAGGGGCTGCCGGCCCGCATCTGCTGGTTGGGCTATGGCGAGCGCGCTGAGATGGGTGAGGCAATCAACGACCTCGTCAAGCGCGGCGATCTGAAGGCGCCGATCGCGATTGGTCGCGATCATCTGGATACGGGTTCGGTTGCGTCGCCGTTTCGCGAGACGGAAGGGATGAAAGATGGATCTGATGCGGTGGCCGATTGGCCCATACTCAACGCGTTGCTGAACACCGCGAGCGGCGCGAGCTGGGTTTCGTTTCATCATGGCGGTGGGGTTGGAATCGGGTATTCGTTGCACGCTGGTCAGGTGTCGGTGGCGGACGGGACTGATGAAGCGGCGAAGCGATTGAATCGAGTGCTGACGAACGATCCCGGGCTTGGTGTTGCGCGGCACGTCGACGCGGGTTACGAGGAAGCGCAGCGCACCGCCCGCGCGAAGGGAATCCACATTCCGTAACCACGGATTACACGGATCTTAAATGCGGATTAAATCCCGATTTAAATCCGTGTTTATCCGTGGTCCAATTTATGAAAAGCACTGCGCCTTTCAAGGCATTTCTACTGTTGTCCGTTATTTGCTTTTCCGCGGCCGCGAATGGTCGTGTCGAAACGGTCCGTTTCCAAAGTAAGCTCATCAACAGCCCGCTTCCTTACAACGTCATCCTCCCCGTTGACTACGAAAGTTCAAAGACGACACGTTATCCCGTCCTTTATCTCCTTCACGGTCTAACGGGCCACTACTCTGATTGGATCGCGCGGACGAACGTCGCCGATTACGCCGCCGGCTATCGCATGATCGTCGTCATGCCCGAAGGTAACGACAGTTGGTACACGGACAGCGCTAACAATAAATACGAAACCTACATTCTCACCGAGCTCATCCCTGACGTGGAGCAACGCTACCGCACAATCGAAGCCCGTTACGGCCGCTCGATCGCGGGACTCTCGATGGGTGGCTACGGCGCGATCAAGTTTGGTTTGAAGTCGCCATTTACTTTCGTCTTCGCAGCTTCGATGAGCGGCGCGTTTCTGGTGCCGCGCCTTGCCGAGAACGAAACTCCTGAATCATGGCGAGAGTCGCTGAAACTGTTTGGCCCCGCAGGCAGCGAAACACGGCGCGCAAACGACCTTTTCGAAATCGTCGAAAAGCTTCCAGCCGCTCGCATCAGTTCGTTACCTTATTTTTATTTCGACTGCGGCACCGAAGACATGCTCTTGCTCTTTCACTCCAATCGCGAGCTCGCCGCTCTCATGTTCGAGAAGAAAATTCCGCACGAGTTCAGACAATTGCCCGGCGACCATTCATGGGCTTACTGGGACCGGCAAGTCCAGGACGTTTTGAAGATTGCGGCGGAAAAGATGCGCATGCCGAAGAGGACGTCACGTGCTTAACTTCGCCACTCAAGTCGCGCGCGACGCAGGCAACGTGCTGGTCCAACGTCTCGGCACCGCGAAGGTCACAACCAAGGGCGACATAAACCTCGTTACCGAAGCCGACATCGCCGCCGAGGAACTGATCATCGAGCGAATCCGATCTCACTATCCGCAGCATGGCATTCTCGCCGAGGAATCGGGCGAAGCGGTTCTGGTCGGCGGCAAACGCAGCGAGTGGAAGTGGATCATCGATCCCCTCGACGGCACCACGAACTACGCTCACGGCTATCCGTGCTTCTGCGTGTCGATTGCCCTCGAGCACAACGGAGAGTTAGTCATTGGTGTTGTTTACGATCCGATGCGCGATGAGATGTTCGCGGCTGAACGCGGACAAGGCGCAACGCTCAACGATCGAAAGATTCGCGTCTCGTCAGTGGACCAGCTAAGCGGCTCGATGTTGTGCACCGGCTTTCCCTACAACGTTCGCGAGCGCCCGGACTTCGCGCGCGAGTTTGCTAAATTCACGATGGAGGCGCAGGCAGTCAGGCGCGATGGTTCCGCAGCGCTCGATCTGGCTTACGTTGCGTGTGGGCGGTTCGATGGGTTTTGGGAAGATGGACTAAGCCCGTGGGACATCGCTGCGGGCGCGTTATTGATCTCCGAGGCACGCGGCAGGATTACAAATTTCCACGACCAACCGCTGGACATCTACAACGAACAAGTTCTCGCCACCAACGGCCTCATTCATGACGCCATGATGCACGTGCTGAACCACGGATGACACGGATCTTAAAATCCGGATTTAAATCCCGATTTTAAATCGCTGTTATCAGTGGTTAATTAAAGTGCAGACGCGATCACCTGGGCCAGCTTTTCGCTTTCGCGTCGCGCGCAGGCTCGCGTCTCTTCATCCGGACACTGCTCGGCGTGATAAAGCGGATGATATGTCACGATCACTTTTCCGAGTCGCGGAAAACGCCAGCCGCGCGGCCACACGCGGTTCCCACCTTTGATCGTCACGGGCAGTATCGGCACGTTTGCTTCCAGCGCTAATCGCACCGCTCCCGCTTTGAATCGTTCCAGCGAACCGCTGGCAGTACTGCGCCCACCTTCCGGAAAAATCACGACAGCCCCGCCATCGCGCAGCCATTGCAGCGAACGGCGAATCGCCGCGGGATCGCTGCCTTCGAGCGCGAGCGGCCACGCGCCGAGCCACGTCAGACATTTTCCGACAATCGGCCAACGAAAAGCCGCGCTCCACGCGAGATAGCGTGTAGGGCGTTTGATCCTCAGTGAAAGCCAAAACGGATCGATGTAAGTCTGGTGATTGGCAGCGATGATCACACCACCGCGCTGCGGCACGTTCTCGACGCCATAGAACTCAATCTGCCAGAACAAGCGGCTAATGAAGGCGACGATGGGCCTGAGTATCTCAAGCGCCCATTGCGGGAATATGGTGCGGCCGCTATGCGGTCGCGTTTCGACTTTCTTGGCCGGATATGTACCGTTGCTGCTACTCAAGTCGGAATATCTTACAACGGCCATTCCTTATCTATGAACTCGACGTGAATTCGCGGAATACCGTCCACTCCCGTGCTGCGAGATCGAATCGCGGCGTGCACAGTGACGCCCTGTTGCTCATTGGTCAAACGAATAAAACGCCCCGGTGAAATCTGTAGCGTCGTGAAGAGCGTAGCGCCTTTGCTGCTGATGTCCTCAGTCACCGTGAGTTCACTCTGAACGACCTCGCCGTTCAGGTCGAGTATCTCTACTCGCATATCAACCGCGATGTTGTGCCGCGTCAAGGCGCGCTGATCTTCTGAAGGAAGAGGCGCCAATATGTGTTCTGCCGTCTTTGTTGCCTCGAAAATGTTGCTCGAGATGTCGTACCTCTTCCATGGCTCTTTTTCGTAGCTTACGGGCGCGCGCTTACCGATGAAGGCAACGCCGATTTCGAACACGGGTTGCTTACTTGATGTTTTTGCTTTGATGTACCTGACGATTGCCCAGATCCGGTATTGATCCTCGACGTGATCGAACACGCGTAACTGCCGCGGCATCGGGATCGTCATGTGCAGCAAGCGACCTCTTTCGGTGGGTCGTTTCAGCGTAAACCCGGCGCCGAAAGGGGTCACATTTGTAAGCCTTGTCACTTCGCTCCACTCAAAATCCGGCGTTTCCCGGCACCTGACGCGCACCGGTAACTGCAGTGCCAGCCGCTCACGAATTCGTTTCCAATTTCGTTGTTCACTCATGGGAGCCGACCGCGATTCTGGAGCGTTCAAAAAGGTCGGGAGTGCTTACACGAAGCTATTGATTTTATTAGAGTTTTCGCTTAATTCGTGTTTGCCAAATCCGGTCCAAAAAGGCTAAAATACGACTACTTTGCACGTGATGCTTCACCCTGTTTCGCTTCTGAAAAAAGCACCAAACTCAACCTCGGTTTCTCTCCAAACAGGGCCAACTGCGTGGCGGATTGTACTGGAAAGGCTAGTAGATGGAAACAACTTCTGACCGCAACCACATAAACATCGAAGACGAGATGCGGCGGTCGTATCTCGACTACGCGATGTCGGTGATCATCGGCCGCGCGCTGCCGGATATTCGCGACGGTTTGAAACCCGTGCACCGGCGCGTGTTGTGGGCCATGCACGAGCTCGGCAACACGTACAACAAGCCGTACAAAAAGAGCGCGCGCATCGTTGGCGACGTGATCGGTAAGTATCACCCGCACGGCGACATCCCTGTGTACGACACGATCGTGCGTTTGGCCCAGGACTTCTCGATGCGCTATCCGCTGATCGATGGACAGGGCAACTTCGGATCCGTCGATGGCGACGCAGCGGCGGCGATGCGTTACACCGAGATACGCATGGCGCGTTTGGCGACTGAAGTGCTGGCCGACATTGAGAAAGAGACGGTTGCGTTTCAACCAAACTACGACGAGTCGTTGAGTGAGCCGACGGTTTTACCGGCTCGTGTTCCCAACCTCCTTATCAACGGTTCTGACGGTATCGCAGTAGGAATGGCGACGAAGATTCCGCCTCACAATCTCACTGAGATCGTGGATGCGACTTTGGCGTTGCTGAAAGATCCGGAGATGACGGTCGAAGGCCTCACAAAGATTGTGACTGGTCCCGATTTTCCCACCGGCGGCTTTATTTATGGCCGTGAGGAGATCAGAAGGTCCTATGTTGAAGGCCGCGGCGTGTTGCAGTTACGCGCGCGCGCGGGCATCGATCGCATTGGGCGCGGCGCGCAGGAGCGCGATGCGATCATCATCACCGAAATACCGTTTCAGGTAAATAAAGCACGTCTGCTTGAACGCATCGCCGAGTTGATCAACGAAAAGAAGATCGAGGGCGTCTCCGACTTACGCGATGAGTCGGACCGCACCGGAATGCGCATCGTCGTCGAGCTCAAGCGAGACGGGGTACCGCAGGTCGTTCTGAATAAACTTTACAAGCTGACTCCGATGCAGTCGTCATTCGGCGTCATCAATCTTGCGATCGTCAATGGGCAGCCGCGAGTTTTGAATCTCAAGCAGATGCTCGAGGCGTTCATCGAGTTTCGCCGTGAGGTCGTGCGCAAGCGCACCGAGTATGAACTGCGGAAGGCGAAGGCCCGCGCGCACATTCTGGAGGGACTCACCAAAGCGATCGACGCGCTCGACTACATCGTCACGCTCATTCGCAATTCGCGTTCGGTCGACGAGGCGCGGCAGTGGTTGACAGGCCAGTTGAAAACGACGAGCGAAGTGAAAACCTGGAAAGGTGTTCCTTCCGATGTGCAACTTAAGACGTACCTGGCCAGAGTGCAGAAGACGATGGAGACCCTTGCCTTCTCTGAGATACAGGCGCAGGCGATTCTCGATTTACAACTGCGACGACTGTCGGCTCTCGAGCGCCAGAAAATCATTGACGAGTACGAGCAGATCATCAAACTCATAGCCGAGCTCGAAGAGATTCTCGGCAACGAGCGATCGCTGCGACGTGTTATTTCGAAGGAGCTGGAAGAAGTTAGGAAAGACTTCGGCGACGAGCGCCGCACGGAGATCGTCGACGAAGGCGTCGAGCTTTCGATCGAAGATCTCATTGCCGACGAGGACGTCGCGATCACTGTTACCAACAGCGGTTACATCAAGCGTACGCCGATCACGACTTATTCGAGTCAGGGTCGCGGCGGCAAAGGCCGTTTTGGCGCGGCCGCTAAGAATGGCGACTTCGTCGAGCATCTTTTCATCGCATCAACTCATGCCTACTTGATGATCTTCACTGACGACGGCATGGTCTACAAGATAAAGGTTCACGAAGTGCCCGACGCCGCAGCTTCCGCGCGCGGCAAGGCGGTCGTGAATCTCATCAACATACCTTCAGATCGAAAGCTCGCGGGCGTCGTTCCGGTGCGCGAGTTTACCGAAGGCCGTCACGTCGTCATGGTCACACGCAAAGGCGTGATTAAAAAGACCTCGCTGGCGGACTTCCAGAACATTCGCACCAACGGCATCATCGCCATCAACATCGACGAGGGCGATCAGTTGCTCGACGTAGTGCTGACTGACGGCACGAAGCGCATCTTTATCGCCACTCACAACGGGCTTGCGATTCGCTTCGACGAGAAAGGCGTTCGTCCGATGGGTCGCGCGACGCGTGGTATGCGCGGCATCGATTTGCGTGCGGATGACTATGTGGTGTCGGTATGCCCGGTCTCGTCAGAGGACAAAGAACGGATGTTGTCAGTTTCGGAGCAGGGATACGGAAAGCAGACGCCGATCACGACTTATCGATTGCAGTCGCGCGGTGGGAAGGGCGTGATCAACATGAAGACGACGGAGAAGACGGGCAAGGTCGTCGCGGTGTTTCCGGTTGAAGACGAGTCGGAGATCATGATCATCACGCAGCAAGGCAAGCTCATCAGGCTCGAGGCCGCCGACATTCGCAAGACCGGCCGCAGCGCCCAGGGCGTGCGCTTGATCAAGACCGATCCGGGCGACAGGGTCACGAGCGCTTCGTTAGTTGAAGCCGCCGCCGAGGAGGAGATAGAGCCGCAGATAAACGCAGATTAACGCTGATCTGTGTTTATCCGCGGAAATCTGCGGCCCCGACCCATTCTTCTCCGTCTTCGAAGATCTCTTTCTTCCAGATCGGAACGGTGCGTTTGAGTTCTTTGATGGCCCATTCGCAAGCTTGAAACGCTGCCTGACGGTGTGGCGCGCTGGCGGCGATCACGACGCTCGTCTCCCCTATCTCCAACCGTCCCGTGCGGTGCACGATCCCGAGGTGCGCAATCGCGAAACGCTTGTGTGCTTCAACGCCGAGACGCTGCATCTCAGTCAACGCCATCGAATCGTACGCTTCGTAAACGAGGTAGAGAGTTCGTTTCCCATTCGTCCATTCGCGCGCATAACCGTCGAGCGTCACCGTCGCCCCACACTCCGGCAGCACCACGCGTCTCGCAACCTCGCCCACATCGATCGGCTCGGTAGTTAACTCGAAGAAATCGTGTGACCCGCCACTCACCGGCGGAAACACTGCCAACTCGTCGTTTTCCTTCAACGTCGTTTCCGGTGTGGCGTATTCCTCGTTCACCGCAAACAAAAGCGAACGCCCGAAACGCTGAAGCTCGGAAAATCTTTGCGTCAGTTTTTGGGAGGCACTCGAAACCGTTGCCGGCGAATCGAGCGAGAGGTCAAGTTGGTTTGCAGCAACAGCGTCGCGCGCCGCGCCGAAGAAGAGCACACGGATCTTTACCGGCGAGCTCATTCAATCTCAATCCTCCTGCCACTGTGCCCGTTGCTCTTGGCCAGCTCGTGTATGCGCGCCCGTTCTTCGTAACCCTTCACCGCGATATTCAACATCCCGCGCAGTCGTTCCAAACGTTCGGAGGTTGAACGCAGTTCGAGGAGTTCCTGTTTCACGTCCGCTTCGATCTCCATCGCGGCCGCAACAAGAAACGAGAGGCGTTGTGGTTCGGTGTCTGAAATGTCAGGCAAGGTCGCGCGCTCGTCGTTGATGGTGCGCACGGCCTGCGCGATGCGCGTGAATGTTTCCGCGACTTCTCGCGAAGCGCCTGCGAGCAGCGTCTCATCTTCTTCTTCGTCTTCGAAGTAACTGACTTCGACAAAGAGGTATGGATCGCCGCGTTCGATATACGACTCAATCCGGTATCTGATCACGCCGATCGTCAATATGTTCGAACGCCCATCGGCGAAAGTTTGCGTCTCAGTAACTTCGGCGACACAGCCGACGTGGCCCATAGGCGGAATTTCGCTTTCAGACGTCGTCGTATCGAGGTAAGCCAGGCCGAACATATTCTTCCCGACCCGAATGTCTGACAGCATCTGGCGATAACGCGGCTCAAAGATGTGAAGCGGCAAAGGCACGCCGGGAAACAGGACCACGGGCAACGGAAACAATGGGAGCTGGTGCACTCCACGCACTTTGTCGCTAGCTTCGCTCATCTGTTCGGGCGGTACGCGAGGGATTATGGCAGAGAGGCGAGCAGAAGTCAGTTGCGGGCGCAAAAAAGGCGGCCCCCGCATCGCGTTGGGCAACGTCGCGGGGGCCTTCGAGCACACCGTTCGGTGAAGAGGGATCCACCTACGGTGCTTTACGGACGCCAAAGGGAGGGACGTCCGGATCTTTCAAAGAATGTGAGCGAGCAATTCGAGCCGGTGCACCGGCATCAACTTGCATATACTCGCGAGCATGTCCTGGAGCTCGAAAGGTTTTGCGAAAAAACCGTCGGCGCCGGCGGCAACACATTTGTCGCGCACTTCGGACGTGCTGTTTGAACTCATGATCAAAACTCTCGAGTTCGACAAGTTAGCCTTGATGTATTCCAACAGTATCAACCCACTCGTTGGCGAATCTCTGTCGGGCGGCATCTGTAAATCAAGGATCGAAATGTCGGGCTTGTAAAACGTCGCTCGTCGAATCGCAGTCTGCATATCGTTTGCAGTGACTACGTCATACTCACCACTCAGCGTCCAATAAAGTTGCTGCGTGATGGTTGAGTCATCATCGACGATCAAAATCCTGGGCTTCATTACGGGAGCGTTCCTGCCTTCCTGGTCGCAATGGGCTGCAAAGGCTGTACCGTGTGATGGATCGATGAACGCGAGCAACAAACAAAGCGGATCGAGGGTGCTGCAACGAGTCTTGCGTGTCGCCGGATGTAAACACTCCGGACGTTAGGCGTGAACAAAAGTAGACGGGCCGCAGATTTGCGCCGATAAACGCAGATCAGCGTTAATCCGCGAAAATCTGCGGCTTATTGTGGTGGTTTGACGGGCTTCGGAGGCGGTTCGTCGTCTTCGCCGACCTCGTCGACGACCTTCAACTCCGCGCCAAATTTCTGATAACCGCGAAAACGAACATCGTTCCGACTCTGCAGCACAAACTTCGGCTGCGTTGTCGTCAACAGGATCTCCGAGTGCGTCGGCAACAGGTACTTGCGTTCGTTGATCGTCACCCAGTCGTAGTCGATCAAGCTGCTGGCGGCGGTGATCGGAAAGTCAGGCGGAATCTCGGTCGCGATCTGTTCGAACCGCAGCACGCGATCCAACTCGCGATCGATCCACATGCGGCCACGCGAGCCGACGATGGCGCGTGCGCCGGTATCTGCCAGGCTCAACGTCAGTTGCGAGAATTCTTTCTTGATCGTGTATTCGTAAACAACCGTTCGCCGGCCTTGAATAACGTCAGTGTCAACCATCCGAAACTCTGTTTTGGATTCCGGCTTGAAAACATCCGCGACGGCGGATACATATTCAACGCCGCTCGACGACGCGCCCTTCGGCACATATTTGCTGTAATCACTGCTCGCTTTAGCATCGTCGCCGACAGGCATTCCGTTAACGGTAAGGACCTTGTACTCCTCACCGGCATTTGCGCGGTAGCCCACGGCGATCGAGAGATTGTCCTGTAGCTTCCAGTTACCCGTGTTTCCGTAAGCGACCGATCGTTTGATGATCTGCTTGACGATGAAGTCAGGCATCGCGTTGGCGGCCGCGAGAGTCACGTTGCGCGTCCGTTCGAGCAGTTGGGTGCCTTCAGTTTCGGAAGGAAGCGTGGAGGCAGTTGGATTCACGCGACGCCGCTCGGCCTCTTCGAGCGTGCGGCGCAGCAGGGAGTCGTTGCCGCTTTTTGTGGCGACGAGCGAGCGCATGCCGTCAGTGAGTGGAAACCCGATGCCGCGTTTGCGGATCTGCTCGATGAGCTCGTCGCGCGTTTCCGGGTTGCGTGGCAGTTGGTAAAGCAGGCTGACGATTTCCTGGCTGGTGAGCGGTTTGGCGTCTTGTGCCGACAGCGGCACACACGAGAGCAGCAGGATCAATAATGGAAAGACAAATTTATTACTGCGGAACATGCTTCAAAGCATAACCTTCGTCTGGTTGTTTGACCACTGATGACAGTGATGATTTTAAGCGTGGCAGAGTTGTTTGACGGAATGTTGCAGGATTTCCGCGCAGCGCTCGAGTTCGTCGACCGGCACGAATTCCCCCGTGCGATGCGCTTCGCGAATATCGCCGGGGCCGATGACGACCGATTCAGCGCCGAGGGCCATCATCTGAGCTGCTTCGGTGCCAAACGCGACCGTGCCGGATTGCTTGCCGGTCGCGCTTTCCAACAGCTTGATCAAAGGCGAGTCGGGTGCAGTCTCGAAGCCTGAGTCTGCTCGACTCGCGTCAACCTGGCATTGAAAATCAGGATCGGTTTGCGTCTCTTCATGAATCGCGGCTTTGAAGAGGTTGAGAACGTGATCGGACGGCTGCGTGGGTATCGGTCGCCATTCGAGCGTGAAACGGCACTCGCCTGCGAGCACGTTCTTCGCAGAGCCGCCGTGAATGAGACCGATGTTCAGCGTAGTGTACGGCGGATCGAAAGCCGCGTGCTGATCTTCTTTGAGCCGCGTCGCAATAGCTTCAAGGCGATTGATCAGCCGCGCCGCGCGAAACACCGCCGAAGCGCCGAGCGCAGGATACGCGCTGTGCGCTTCACGCCCTTTCACGATCACTTCGGCCAGCGAATAACCTTTGCCCGCGCGAATCGGTTGGAGCGAAGTCGGTTCGCCGACGATG